>CALCSG010000488.1 GCA_937894085.1 uncultured Gammaproteobacteria bacterium
CTTTCCTTAACAGTGCAGCTAGGTTAAGTTGCACTTATGAGTTGAATTCGGGAAATAATAAATTTAAAGTTCCAGTAAGCTATAAACGGTTACAACCGGATTTGCCGGTTAAAAAAAGTAAGTAAGGGTTAACCATTTTTTGTTACAGAATGGCCTGCTTAGAAATATCACCCGCTTAAGCGGGTGGTATCTTTGCTTATTCCCCGATTGAAAGTAATTCTATTTCAAGAATTATAGTCTGTTGTGCCAGTGGGCCCTGACGCCCATAAGCCTGCTCTGGAGGAATATATAATTCCCATTTGGCACCAGGCTTCATCATTTGAACAGCTTCGGTAAACCCGGGTAGAACACCATTTGCCCTATAAGTCACTGGCTTGCCTTTTTTATAGGAGCTGTCGAATTCCTTACCCTCTATTGTTTTTGCTGTGTAGTGAAAGGTAACAAAGTCTTCAGCTTTCGGCTTTAAACCTTTGCCCTCGGTTAATATTTTATATTGAAGCCCGCCAGGCATTGTTATGACGCCCTCATTTTTCATATTTGCCTGCATGAAGTCTGTTCCTCTTGCGCGTATTTCCTTTTCAGCTTCACGCCTTTTTAGAATGCGCTCATTCGCCTCCTTTTTCATTTTTTCGGTAATATTTTTTTTAAGTTCTGACAATGCCGATGTCATTTCTTTTTTATCGATTAAAGGTGGGGTATTGCTTTCTCCATCCTGAATTCCCTGTCTGATTGCCTGTTCGTTGATTACTATATTTTGACGTTTAAAGTCATTACCGATCTGCTGCCCGATACTGTAATTAATACGGTCAGCCTGATCTGATAGTGTGTTGGAATCTGCAGCCTGAGCAGCATTTATCAGGGTGAAAAAGAGAAAATTGGTAAAGAATAAAATACGCATGTTTAAACACTTCCCATCTATTGTAGGTTTAATAAGTATGAACAGATAATAACAGATAAGCTGGAATAAAAAAGGCCGCCCGAAGGCGGCCTGAAATCATACAAAGGTTTTAGTAGTAATTATTAGAATAATTGAGACGGGCAATCAACTCCTGCTTCACCAACACACATTGGAACCATCATTTCGTTATCTTCATGTTCAACGATATGACAATGCCACACATACAGCCCGTTAATATCAAAATCGGCTGCAATAGAAGTGACTTCACCAGGGTAGGTGATGACCGTATCTTTCCAGCCGCTTTCCCAGGCCTGTGTACCCGTCGGAGTATTAATGATACTGGCTCCCCCTCCGATTGCTGCACGTCCCAGAACTTTAAACTTGACCAGGTGAACATGGATCGGGTGACCGTCAACGGTAAAATTCCACAAGTTCCACTGTTCGGCAGTCTGGCTGCCACTGCCGTCTGCGTTTACATTAGTTACAATCGGGTCTGACCATAAAGTGACAGTTGGAACACCTGCGGCATCGACGGTGCCGAGTACAGCAGCTTTTGGTGCAAATGGAAGTGCAGTTGGGTGAACTACGCCATTAATATCTACACAAGTACCTGCTACAGGCGTATACCCGGCGACCTGTATTACATTTCCTGTTAAATCGAGATCGGCACAAATCAGTGCAGACTCTTCTTCAACTAACGCCAGTTCACGGGGAACAGGGTTAGTTACGGCAACATTGAAATTACCCAGTGCCGCTGGATCAACAGCAAGATTCTGAACTAAAGTAGCTGCAGTTAATGGATTGGATATCCTTCTCCGGCGATCACGTAGTTCATCAGTCGGGCTTAAACCTAATAAAGCATTGTTCACTACAAAACGCATAACCTGTCCGGTAGTTGAAGGATCGGCCGGTACATCAGGAAAACCTCCAAAAGGGGTGTCAGGTGCTGTATTAGTCATAGTGATAATGGTGCCATCTGGTAAACCTCTGAAATCAACAATGACATCTGCACGCTCAGCTATACCCATTAGCAGGGCTTGCTGAGTAGATGGAGCTGCTGTCCTGTTCCACACACGACCCCAGAATACTGGAGTATTATTAGTCAATGTAGTTGAAAAACCAGTGCTAACCGCAGTCACAGTTGGGGAAAGGCTTTGCTCAGCCCCGATTTGGAAAAACTCAAGCTCATTAACTCTGGTGGTTCCAGAAAAGACCATTCCAAAGAAGGGATCAGTCCACACCCTTTTTCTCACCGAGACAGGGTTTCCTGCAGCATCTGTAATTTTTAATGCAAGATTCAGAAATCTGGAGTTAGTACCATTTAATAATCGGAAACGATATTGTGCCGGGGCCACATCAAGCCTGGGCCAGGTTGTTCCGTTGACTACCATCGTGTTGAAAAAAGCTTCAGGATTCCAGATAGGCGCGATGTCTGAAGTAGCCGGGTCGAGATCGATCTGTAACTCTGGTGCACCGGGGAATTGCTCGTTCGCTGTGCCCGCAGTACCCTCAACATTTAAACCTTCAAAAAAAGCCCGGTTGTCAGGGTAAAATAATGAACCATCGGTATTAAAAGAACGACCCTGAATTACAATGGGGATTTCACGGTATTTATCGCGTGAGCCGCCTAATGCAGCTGGGAAGTTAGTTGTAGTTAAATCTTCTCCGGCGACGGGAGCGGGTGAAGGTAAAATAGAACCTGCTACCAGACCAGTCTCACCACCGACTCCAGCGCCATCACGTATTAGCCAGAACCCGGCAGGACCAGCCATTACGTTAAGTCGTGTTAAGCCAAGTGAATGATCATGGAACCAAAGAGTCGTTGACGGTTGGTCATTTGGATACCCCATTCTTGCCGCACCCTGCCCGGCGTTTGGAAGAGCAGGGTTGTTGGTATGGTTGACTACGACACCATTTTTATTGGTTAATTGATTGGCCATGGTGCCTTCACAGACTACATTCCAGGTGTTGGTTGCTGTATCAAGCCCGGTTGGCGTGGTGACTGGTACTCCGCTAACAGGGTCTCTAGCAATACAGTTAATGTTGTTTGCATCAGGTAACCACCATGCTTCGGTATAGCCATCGCCTGAAGATCCAACATGCGCTCCATGAACGTGTGTAACGATTGGAACAGGTCCGCTGTAAGGCTCGGCAGATCTGCCCATGCAGTCAGTACGAACTTCACCGCTATCACAATCAGCAGCCGGGTTAGCCCAGTGTAATGATTGATCTACCGAAAACAGGTGGGGAAGTGCATCACCGTTAGCATCAACCAGATCGTTTATCCAGTTGACAGTAGTTTTAACATCTTTGATATTTTCTACGGTATACGAAGGATAATTAAATTGAGAATTAGGAGCCGGAGCAACGCCTGTAGCTCCACCAAGCGCTGATGAGTCCGGTAGCGGGTCGGCTTTGGGTCCGTAACCCCAGATAGTGGTTGGCGGAAAAGCATCTGTGCGACCGGTTACTGTATTCCATATACCTCCGGGTAGAATTTGTTGTTGAAATTGGCGAACCGCAATATCGTATTCACCATCTGCTCTTCCGGCATTGTTCATAACAGGTGGAATTACCAGTGGTGTGACGTATTTTGGAATGCTAAGAGGGTCTAAAGATCCCCCATCGACTGGAACTGCCTGGGCTGATCCCACTGTAAAACAAAGAAAAGTGGTCAGTGCTACATTTGTTGTACATCTTGATACATTTTTCATCCGTATTTCTCCTTAATCTATTATTTTTATATGGCCCTTTTCAGGCATCCAGGTCTTATCGCACTTTGGAGCCATTTCTTACGTGCCAGAGCTATGAATATGTAAAGAATGAATACAAAAAAATTGTAATTCACTCAAAATGCAGCACAGTCGGAACTAAGAAACCTGAATACTCTTTATTATTTTTTTTGGTAATGTAAAATATAAATGTGAAATTTTTGTTAAAAAACATAATAAATATTAAAAATAAGCTTGTTTGTTAACTTATATTTATTTTCATATTGGAACTTTTTAATCTATGGCGGATTCAACTCTGAAGTGCAACGCAGTTAATTCCAGATCTAGCGAACG
>CALCSG010000489.1 GCA_937894085.1 uncultured Gammaproteobacteria bacterium
GGGCCATAGAACCTTCCGGAATAATTCTCAGGACGCCAGGTTGCTTCCAGTGAATCATCATCGAACACGACCGGGGCATCGTTAATCATACTGGCAGCCGTAAACCCTTTTTCCAGAGCGGCCGAATATATGAAAGGTTTGAAATTAGAACCCGGCTGACGTTTAGCCTGAATCGCCCTGTTAAATTTATTATGAAAATAATCAAAACCACCAACCAGCGCCAGCACAGCACCGGAAGCCGGGTCTATCGATACGATTGCTCCTTCAACTATGGGTACCGATGCCAGCCACCATTCGTCATTTCTTTGTTCCAGCCAGATAACATCACCCACCGCTAAAACATCAGCGGGTTTTTCAATGGCCGGCCCCTGATGGTTCTCATCGATATAACGCCTGGCCCAGTCCAGGCCATTTATAAATGGCACTTCCACCTGCTTAAAATCTGGCAGTATCACCTGAACCTTGTCATCTTCTACGGCCTTTACAACACCCTGCATCAAATTACCGATGGTATTTCGCTCAACCAGCTCCTCTTCAAAAGGGTCCAGATTAACAAGCGACATATCTATTTTTGCAGTTACACCCCGATAGCCATGACGCCTGTCATAATCAAGCAAAGCGGTTCTTAAGGCTTTGTTAGCAGAAGACTGCAGGCGATCATCGATGGTGGTATATACATTCAATCCTGAGCCATACACTTCCTCCCCATAAGTTTTGAATACATCGGAGCGTACCATTTCAGTCACATAGCGTGCATCTGCACTGATTTTAGATGAATGCAACTCGGCCGAAACAGGCTCTGCTCTGGCGATTTGATATTCTTCATCTGATATATAGCCTAACTGCCCCATTCGGCGGATGATATGATCACGTCGAATTAGTGCCCGTTGAGGATTAATTATAGGATTATAACGGGAAGGCGCTTTTGGTAAGCCAGCAATCATTGCGGCCTGCGCAATAGATAACTCTTGCAGAGTTTTGCCGTAGTAAACCTGCGCCGCAGCAACTACCCCATACGCACGATTACCCAGATAAATTTTATTTAAATACAGTTCAAGAATTTTCTGCTTGGTTAAATCTTTCTCAATCTTTAGCGCTAAAAGAATTTCATTCAGCTTACGATTATATGTTTTTTCAGAACTCAGAAAAAAGTTACGCGCAACCTGCATGGTAATAGTGCTACCACCCCGCGTTTTATGACCGGTTGTAACTAATTCATATACCGCCGCCATTAACGCCAGAGGGTCCACGCCATAATGGTTCCAGAACTGATCATCTTCCGCAGCCAGGAAAGCCTGTTCAATTTTTTTCGGAATTTCCTCGTACTTTACTGGTATTCGTCTATGCTCTCCATATTCGGCTAATAAATAATCATTTTTATCATAGATTCTTAATGGCTCCTGAAATTCCGTGTCCTGAAGATCATCAATGGCAGGCAGTTCAGGCATCAATACGAAGTAAACATAAAACACGGCTGCTAAAAGCACAAAAATGCCGCTAGCAACCATTGCAGATAAAATTTTTACTATTATTTTCATGAAGTTAGGGTATATTTATAAAGAAATACATGAAAAGTATCGACAAGATTAATTTCTTGAACTAGACTTTGTCATTAGATTAAGAAAAATTTAACAAAATAGTTACTTACAACTGGATGTTAAAGTGGTTTATCATTATTGCTTTATTATTAAAAAAAATCATTTTATATCCGTGAACACAGTCACAACTGAGGGACTCCTGTGTTTTTAACACCAAAAAAGCCAACACTCATCGGGTTAGACATTAGTTCCACATCAATAAAGATGTTAGAACTCAGTAAATCGGGCTCCAGTTACCGCATTGAAGGTATCGCTGTGGAACCGCTTCCTGCAAATTCTATGGTCGAAAAAAATATTGCTGAAATCGAAGCCGTAGGTGAAAGTGTAAAGCGTGCGCTGCACAAGTCAAAAATTAAATCCAAACATTGCGCTATCGCTGTCGCTGGCTCTTCGGTAATTACTAAAAAAATTACCATGCCATCCAATCTTAGCGATGAAGAAATGGAAGGGCAGATTCAGTTAGAAGCGGATCAGTATATACCCTATCCACTGGAAGAGGTTAACCTTGATTTTCAGGTGTTGGGAGAATCAGAAGGCAACTCTGAAACGGTCGATGTACTGCTCGCGGCCTGCCGCAGTGAAAATGTTGATAATCGAATTGCGGCCGTAGAGCTTGCCGGTTTAACACCTAAAATAGTCGATATTGAAGCCTATACGATTGAAACCGTGTTTCAAACGCTAGCACCTCATTTACCGGATGAAGGTATGGATCAAACTGTTGCTATAGTTGACATTGGTGCCACCATGACCAGTTTAAGTATCATCCATAATCATCAATTAATATATACTCGCGAACAAAATTTCGGCGGCAAACAGCTGACTGAAGAAATAATGCGTCGATACGGCTTATCCTATGAAGAAGCAGGCCTTGCCAAGCGCCAGGGTGGACTACCCGATAATTACGAGCCGGAAGTTCTTGAACCTTTCAAGGAAACAACAGCTCAACAGGTTAGCAGGTTTCTGCAGTTTTTTTATTCTGCCGGGGGTAATATCAGTAATATAGATCACCTTATTTTAGGAGGTGG
>CALCSG010000490.1 GCA_937894085.1 uncultured Gammaproteobacteria bacterium
TGTTCGTTCTTTCTTTTTGGAGACGAATAAGTTAAACAAGTGTCAATACCCGCTGGTTGTTTTAGCAGAAAAAGAACAACTGGATGATCAAAATGTAGTTGCTCACATTCCATATATTGCTGCCCTCTGTTTCAATGCGGATTACTATTCTTTAAGTCAGGTTCTGGATAATGTTAAAAACCATAATAAACGAGAACGCCGACTGACTAATCGTGACTGTCAGAACCTGATAGGTAGAAGTCCGGCCATTACTTATATCAATCACATGATAGAGCAGGTAGCAAATACCACCGCATCTGTTTTGATTATGGGCGAATCAGGTACCGGAAAAGAAGTCATTGCGCGAAACATTCATGCTTCATCCAATCGCAGTAACAAACCATTTATTCCTATAAACTGTGGAGCGATACCTTCAGAGTTACTGGAAAGTGAGTTATTTGGTCACGAAAAAGGGGCTTTTACCGGTGCAATCAGTAATCGACAGGGGCGCTTCGAACTGGCCGAAGGCGGTGTCATATTCCTGGATGAAATAGGTGATATGCCTTTATCTATGCAGGTCAAATTACTCAGAGTTTTACAGGAACATACTTTTGAAAGAGTTGGCAGTAGTAGCACCAATAAAGCAAATGTAAGAGTTATAGCTGCTACTCATCGTCCGCTCGAAGAATTAATTAAAGAAGGAAAATTTCGGGAGGATTTATATTACCGGTTAAATGTTTTTCCAATAGATGTTTCACCATTACGTGAACGCCGAGAAGATATCGCATTACTGATCAATGAATTGATTGATCGAAATGAAAAAGACTCCAGAGGTTCTGTCAGATTGACCCGTCAGGCAGTGACGATGCTGTCCTCTTATGATTGGCCCGGTAATGTTCGTGAACTGGCTAATCTTATCGAAAGGCTAGCTATTTTACACCCGCATAATGTGGTTGATGTGAAAGAATTACCGGAAAAATATATCAGTGATGACGTTGATATCTCAAATATTGATTCGTCGGTTCAAGATGGTACTGGAAGGATTGATGGGGCAGATTTAGCACATTTACCCGAGCAGGGTTTAGACATGAAAAAGCACCTGACCGACATCGAAATTTCACTGATAGAACAGGCATTAAATGAAACCAATAATGTGGTAGCCCGTGCTGCAAACCTGTTAAAAATGCGCAGAACCACACTGGTGGAAAAAATGCGCAAATATGAAATAGTCAGATAAATGCGTCAATTTATTGTCTTATTTTTCCGTTAGTATGTTTTAGTCTGTTCTAACTAATTGAATTTAAAGGAAATTAAATTGATGGATTAATTCCTGCAGTAACTCATTAATGATTATCAGCTGATATTATCGATGAGTCGCAATAATGAATATTAATCCTCAAAAAGCTATTCTGAATCAGGCATTTAATGAATTTAACTTTGCCGCAAATACATCAGAAACTGTTGTGATGAGTCCTGATGAATTAAATGCATTAAATTCTTCTCTTATCAATACAACTTCAAATAAACCTTCAGGGCCGGAGCAGGGTGTTATGAGCCAGCATTTACGCGAGTTACTTGATGCCATTCCCGGTGCCGTCATTGTTATTAATTCAAATGGCCATGTGGTCGATGTTAATGCATCGGCTAAAGAGATTTTAGGTGAACCCTTACAAAATGAATTGTGGCGGGATATCGTCAACCGTGTATTTTTAACTGATCTGGATCAGGGAGAGTTACGCACAGCCGATGGTCGCCAGTTCAGTATTTCAACAAGACCACTGGGCTATCAACCGGGACAAATCCTGCTGCTGAGTGATGTAACACAAACCCGGCAGTTACAGCGCGCTGCACAGCAGAACCTGCACTTAATGACAATGGGTAAAATGATGGCCAGTCTTGCACATCAGATCCGTACGCCCTTATCTTCATCGATGCTGTATCTGTCGCAGATAGTCGAAGGGAATATGTCAGCTGATAAAAATCAGAAATTCACCACTAAAGCACTGGATCGAATTAAACATATTGAAACGATGATTAACGATATGCTGGTGTTTGCTCATGGCGGACAGTTCCACATGACTGATTTTGCAATAAATGATTTACTGCAGGAATTGAATGATCAAATTCAACCTCATTTAAAACTGCGTCAGGCTGTATTACAACTTAATTTACCGCAAAAGACGCTGTTAATTAATGGTAATAAAGATGCTCTGTTAGGAGCGATTGCTAATCTATGTATGAATGCCATGGATGCGAGTGATAAAAATCTGATAATTAGTATCGATGTGAATTTAAGCCATAAAGGTGACCTGGTGATGTCAGTTACTGACAATGCCAATGGCATGGATGAACTGACCCGGAAACATTTATTTGATCCATTTTTCACAACAAAAATGGATGGCACCGGTTTGGGTCTGGCTGTTGTTAAATCCGTTATTGAATCGCATCAGGGTACAATAACGGTGAATTCAGAGCCTGGTAAGGGGACACGGTTTGAAATTCATTTACCCTGCCAGCAGGGTAATAAAACCCAGTTGAGTCACACGCATAAAGAGAGAACAAAATAATGATTGATGTGTTACTGGTAGAAGACGATGCCGATCTGCGTGAAGCCATAGTCGATATGCTGGAAGTGCATGATATTTCTTTTATCGAAGCAGAAAATGGTGTGCAGGCTCAAAACCTGATTAAGGAAAATGATGTATCGCTGGTTTTGAGTGATGTGCAAATGAGTCCTGGTAATGGATATCAATTACTGGAACATATTAATACACATCATAATGGTACACCGGTAATTCTGATGACGGCTTATGGCTCTATCCCGCAGGCAGTGGATGCCATACAGGCAGGTGCCGTGGATTACCTGGTAAAACCTTTCGAAGTCTCTGAACTGGTTAGAACGTTAAAGCAGCAACTATTACCGGCTGTCAGGAAATCTAACGAAAATATGATAGCTGTTGATCCGCTATCGATAAAATTAACTGAGCTGGCCGTTAAGGTGGCACAGTCAGAAGCCAGTGTTTTATTAAATGGAGAAAGCGGGGTAGGTAAAGAAGTGATTTCTCAGTTTATTCATCAATCTTCTGAGCGTAGTAAAGGTCCTTTCGTGGCTATAAACTGTGCAGCCATTCCTGAGAACATGCTGGAAGCAGCCCTGTTTGGTTATGAAAAAGGTGCTTTTACCGGTGCTGTAAAAACCACCATTGGTAAATTTGAACAGGCTCAGGGAGGAACCCTGTTACTCGATGAAATTAGTGAGATGGATCTGTCGTTGCAGGCAAAATTATTAAGAGTTATTCAGGAACGACAGGTTGAACGTTTAGGTGGCACAAAATTAATCGATCTGGATGTTCGACTGGTTGCGACAACTAACAGAGATTTAAAACGGGAAGTCGCCGAAAGTCGATTTCGAGAAGATTTATTTTACCGCTTAAATGTGTTTCCGCTGACCGTACCTGCGCTTCGTCATCGACCTGCAGATATTATTCCTATAGCTGAAAAACTGATCTCGGTTTATAACCGTGCTGCCGGTCAGCAAACTCAGCTAACAGAACCTGCCAGGCAGGCTTTACTGAAACATCAATGGCCTGGAAACGTACGTGAACTTGATAATGTTATTCAACGGGCGATGATTCTTAAACAGGGAAATGATATTCATGAGGATGATATCATGCTGGAATTTGAGTCTGCTTTTCAGCAACCGCTCACCTCTAATAACGAAAATGATGATAGTGGGCAACTACAAAATGATTTAAGAGATCGTGAAACAGAAGTGATTCTTGATACGCTGAAAGCTTTCAAAGGAAGTCGTAAAAAAACAGCCGAAAAATTAGGTATAAGCCCGCGAACCTTAAGATATAAACTGGCCAGACTACGTGATACAGGTGCGGCTATACCCGATTAACAAACGATTGTTTTAAAGATTTTTTCACCACGAAGCGCACGAAGGACACGAAGGTTATTCAGTGTGTGGAAATAAGTTATTTTCGTAGTGTTTACAATAAATTAGTTGTCAGTTAAATTTAAGTGATTACCAGGATGGCTTAATGGAAGTAGCGACAACGAACCTGAGGATGGAATCTATTGTACGGTCAGCACAATCTTCAAAATGGATTGCATCTCAATGCCGTTATGTTAAGGTTTTTTTGTCGTCATGCCCGCGTAGGCGGGTATCCATTTTAAAGGCCTGTAGGCTCGTTGTGATGGATTCTGGCCTTCGCCAGAATGACGCGAGTCGCTTAACTTAACGGCATTGGATTTGCATCCCTTTTTCCGTAAACGGTGCGTCCGTGCACCACTCCTCCGGCTCTAACAGCATGCCGGTATGACGGTTTCTGTTTCACCTGCCGATATTGATCGATAACTACATTTTAGCACTTACCTTTTAATTGTCTTTCTTCGTGCGCTCCGTGGCCTCCGTGGTGAATAAATTAACTGCTTTCACGCACTAAAATGGTTTCGAAACCCTGATCAGGCTGCCTGGGAACCAGTTGAGATAATAATAATGAAAAAATTGCGAAACCTGTGCCGGTTAAAAATACCAGCGAAGGCGACAGTATCCATACAAAACCCAGTGCAAATGGTAGAATGACTGCGGCAATATGGTTGATGGAAAATGCGACACCGGCGGTCGACGCAAAATCAGCAGGGTCGGCTATTTTCTTAAAATAACTTTTAAGTGCTATGGCCATGGCAAAAAACACGTGATCCAGAATATAAAGCATGGATGCAAACAGAACGTTATCAACAAACGCATAAGAAGTGAAAATAATGATCAATCCAGTGTATTCAAATGTTAGCGCTCTTTTCTCTCCCCAGACTTTAACCAGTCGTCCAATTTTGGGGGCCACAAATATGGTTAACACACCGTTAATCAAAAATAGTATGGAAATTTCTGATGCACTGAAATTAAATTTTTCGACCATCAAAAATCCGGCAAAAACCACAAAAATCTGTCTTCTTGCGCCTGATAAAAACGTTAACAAATAATATAACCAGTAGTTTTTACGCAGGATCAATGTCTTGTGCTGTTCTGCATCCCCTTTAAAATGAGGGAATGCTCTGTAGATGTATAACGCCATCAAAACAGTAGTTAATCCACCTAATAAATAGATAGTTTGATAAGAAAACTGAAAAAACTCGATGAATAGATAAATTGCTGCAAACACAAATAAGCCGATAAAAGAACCTACCGCCATTTGCTTACCCATCACGACAGGCAAATGATCCTTATGTATCAACTGTAGTGATAAAGATTGCTGAATGGTTTCGGCGTAATGAAACCCAACCGACATCAGTACCGTGGTGAAATACAACCCCATTACACTTGGTAAAAAACCGGTTGCTGCAGTACCAATACCTAAAACAATAAGTGACAGGGTAGCCAGTGTCTGTTCACGAAACAGCAATAACAGAAAAACAACGCCAAAAGCCAGGAAACCGGGAACCTCGCGCAAACTTTGCAGTATGCCCATTTCTATTCCGCTAAAAGAAGCCTGCTCAACCGCAAAATTATTGATCAGCGCTCGCCAGCTGGCAAAAGACAGGGGTACTGCAGCTGCCATGACATACAGCAGCATTTCAGGCTTTTGCAGTTGCTGTTTCCAGTTCACCCGGTGTTTCTCATTCCTGCAGCAATAGCATTGATAGAGCTGAGAAGCGGATTTTTCCAGGGGTTTTCAGATGCTTCCTGATCATCTATTTCACGATATTTTTTCAACAGATCTATCTGGATAAAACACAACGGATTGAGGTAAGGTTCACGACGGGTCAGAGACAGTTCCAGTAACGTATCCTGTGATAATAACCTGTTAATTTTGGCTATTTTCAGAACCAGGTCAACCGTAGTTTCATTTTCCTGCTTTATTAAATTAAAAACATGATCAGCTAATTTTTTATTGTTGCAAAGGTCAGCATATTTTCTTGCCGTGTTCATATCTGATTTAAACAATGCCATCTGGGTATTGGAAATCATCGCTGCAAAGAATGGCCATTTGTCATACATTTTTTGTAACTTACGCAATCCATCCTTTTTATTTAACTCTAACCAGCTTTTAATAGCGCTACCCATTCCATACCAGGCGGGCAGGGTATGACGTGATTGCGCCCATCCAAAAACCCAGGGGATAGCACGAACAGAAGATTTTGACATATCACCGCTACGACGATGACTGGGTCTTGATCCAATGTTCATAAAACCAATTTCCCTGACCGGTGTTGCCTCATAGAAATACTCGAAGAAACCTTCAGTGTTATCAGTTAGTTGTCGATAGCTGATCTCCGACAGTTCAGATAATATCTGCATATCGGCATAAAACTGTTGATGATTTTTTTCTGCAGGCCGTATCAGGTTACGACTAGCTTTCATCAAACCGGTAACACCCATCGACAATTCGTAAAATGCAGTTTCTGTATTACTGTATTTGTTAGATAAAACTTCTCCCTGTTCGGTGAACTTTATCTGTCCATGCACAGTATCATGAGGCTGCGATAAAATTGCATCGTGAGTGGGGCCGCCACCACGACCTATGGTGCCACCACGACCATGAAACATACGGCATTTAATATCATGTTTACGGGTAATTTTAATGACTTTTTGCTGTGCCTGGTACAATCCCCAGGCCGCTGAAACTATGCCTCCATCTTTACAGGAGTCTGAGTATCCCAACATCACTTCCTGTGTATTACTGGCTGCAGTCAGTAATTTTTTATACAACTCATTTGATAACAGTTTATTTAATACATCATCAATATGTGAGAGATCTTCAATGGTTTCAAATAACGGACTGATTTCAATATGACAGAAATATTCTCCTTTTATGCGTCCTACCAATCCGGCCAGGTAAGCGAGGTACATTACTTCCATAATATGACTTGCGCTATGTGTCATAGATATAACATAGGTGCCAAATGCCTCCTGGCTTATTTCTTTGCGCATTTCTGCCATGGTCTGAAATACCTGCAGAGTTTCCAGTGTTTCTTCACTGAGAGACTGCTCATTGGTGTCTGGCTTTAGACCGCTACTTATCTGATCCGCTAAAAATTGTAAGCGTGTCTTTTCCGCCAGTGACTGATAATCAACAATTTCCGAAAGTTGCAGAATTTCATCTACTGCATTGGTATGGCGAGTAGACTCCTGTCGGATGTCCAGCTTTAACATATAGAAACCAAATGTTTCCACCAGGCGAATCAGGTCTTTTAGATTACCATTGGCTGCACTTGAATCGTCATGGCTGATCAGTGAATCAGAAATAAGATTTAAATCATGCAGAAATTCATCACTACTTTGGTAGCAATGCTCGCTTTTATCACTGATCTTACCTTTCAGGCGAGTATTAACTGTTTTCAGATTGGAGGTCAGCCGGTAATGCATGTAATACAGTTTTCGACGATAGATTTCTTCTTCGAACTGATCACGTGTTTCATCAAAAGCTTTGATTCCCTTAGATTCATCATCAAGCAAACTCTGCATAAAGGCATCGCTGGGTTTACACCACTTTTGAGAATGAGTGAGAGACTGGGTGAGTTCCTGTACCTGTTTTGCATATTCAGTCAGAATTTCACTGGTGTGCATGCGCATAGCCATTCTGGTTGTTTCAGGTTTAACAAAAGGATTTCCATCACGGTCACCACCAATCCAGGAACCGAATTTGATAAAACTGGGGACTTTAACAACAGGGTTACCTGTTTCATCTTCACCATAGATTCGACTGATAGCTTTTTCAAGGTGACGGTATTCAATGGTTATCGCTTCATACAGGCTGCGGCCAAAATAAGACAGTCCCTGTTTTATTTCATCAGAAACCTG
>CALCSG010000491.1 GCA_937894085.1 uncultured Gammaproteobacteria bacterium
CAGGGCTCGTCAGAATCTTCCATTTCATAATGCAGTTTAAAACACTACACTAGTATGGAAATAAACAGCAGAAACAAAATCTTCGCTAACCCAGTTTTTAAGCAACACATATAGCACTCCCATGATCATGTACTTCTACCAGGCGTCGGTGCAGACTTTGTATAGCAGAGGCGTATTCATCTTCATTAATGATAAATTGCATATCGACCTGTCGTATTGACTGGTGCATGGCCAGTACGCTGATGTTCTGTTCAGCGAGTGCGCTAACCGCTTTTGCCAGTATACCTGAAACTTTTATATCACTGCCAATAGCGGAGATAATGGCGACTTTTTGCTGGTCAATTTCAGCTTCTGGATACATTTCTTCCAGCGCATGTCGAATGCGTTTAATGGTTTTCAGATTAGTACGCAAATAGTGCGTGATGGTGTTGGCATTGGCATCTTTTGAAACGATGTAAGCTTTAAAGCGGCGTATCAGGCAGAGAAATAGTTTATCGTACTCATCGAAGTGTCCTGTCATATCCTGATCATGTAACACCAACGCGTAGACGCCTGTGCAGCCGGCAATAATCTCAACGCAGGGTTTTTCACTGACATAATCACCGGTAATCAGTGTGCCGGCATGTTCCGGCTCAAATGTGTTTTTTACGCGTAAGGGAATGCCGTTACAACGAAGACCTTTGGCTGCCTTGGGGTGAATAGCTTCCATGCCCAGGTTTGCAAGCTGGTCAGCGACATCATAGTTGGTTCGGCCAATCGGTACGGCGTTAAATTCGCCAACCAGCCTCGGGTCGGCACTACTTAAATGGAGCTCTTTATGGATAACCGTTTCTTTTGCCTGTGTCAGCACAGCAATACGGCTGAATATCATTTCACTGTAACCGCGGTTAAAAGAGGACATCAACCCGGATTCACTGTGGGCGTAGCCGGTGACAATTGGCAGTTGTCTATTCAGGTCCAGCTGGCTGAATGCCTTCTCAATACGCCGATCAAGCGATACATGCTCTTCAGTCCGCCAGCCGGTCAGGTCAACGTAAAAGGCATTGATACCATCACGTTGTAACAGGGTTGCGGTGTTCCAGGCGCTGTGTGCTTCACCGATACTGCACAACATTTCACGCACCGTTGCCAGTTGCGCATCCAGTGCGAAGTGTCCATGCCGGCATAGTTTCTGTAAATTCAGCAGGACATGCCCGGCATCTTCAATGCGTTCATTTAAAAAAAGGTTTGCCTTCTCCAGTAGTTGGCTGGAACCAAACAGCGAAACATTGATGTTATACATCTCTGCTTTTACGGACTGCAGGGCGAGTTGCCAGCCTTCATCATCGACGCTGCTGGCAAACAAACCATAGACGCCGGGTTCGCCGGTTTTCTTGTGTTCCAGTAGCTTGTCTGTAACGCCACTGTATGCAGAGACCACGAATATGCGCTGGTATAAGGTGTTACGTTGCACGGGTTTTTGAATGATGTTGTCACGCACGGCGGCATAATCACTCATTGAGGTACCGCCTATTTTTTCTACACTATGGTTTTTCATCTATTTAGATAGTTGCGTTCAAGCATGTGCTATATCGAGAGCTGTGGTATCAGGGTTTCTCAGGTATTTCGGTCTGGGTGACCGAAAACCGAAAGGTTTCTCAAGCGCGTTTTCACAACTGTTGAAGACCAGCATCAGCACTGTATGCGGCATTCCTGAAATATTATCGGGTGAAGCATGCAGGATATTACACTCATGAAACACCATGCTTCCCAGGCTGCCGTGGATGCTTTGAATTGCCAGGTTATGCAGTATTTGATTCATTGTTTCGGGCCGGGGAACACCGGCCTGCTGTCTATTTAATGACTTCAAGTAATTTTTTTTATTGGTGATGCCGTCACAGGAAATATAAAATTTGTGTGATCCAGGGATTACGTATAATGGGCCGTTAAATTCAGTATTCTCCGTTAACATTATCCAGGCAGTAACAGCTCTCATCCTGGGCATGCCGTCTTCAACATGCCAGGTTTCAAAATCTGAATCCCACGCAAAAGACCGTCCGTTAGACGCCGGTTTAACGTTTACCCTGGCCTGTGTAATGTATACATCTGAACCAAGTAGCTGTCGTGCAATGTTTAATATCTTAGGGTGTCGAGAAAAACGATCAATCAGTTTGCTATATACATTAGGACTGAAGATTGATCTGATAGCACGGCTATCCGGTTCGGTTATCAACTCCTCATTGTTGGCCATCGATCTTTTTAAATGGTTT
This sequence comes from uncultured Gammaproteobacteria bacterium, assembly GCA_937894085.1. Lineage (GTDB taxonomy): Bacteria > Pseudomonadota > Gammaproteobacteria > JACNJF01. Next base: position 2,250 of record CALCSG010000491.1, read on the forward strand.
ATCTCATCTTGCAGGGGGGGTAGCCATTTCAGGTATATAATCTGGCAACACTATATAACCGTTTTCATGATAAGCGTTGAGTTGAGAAGTATTTAATGTGTGCACAACGTCTGGCTGCGTATCGCCATAGACAATGGGATCTTTTCGTTGAATGATTTGTTCAGTACCGCCAATACGTGATGGGTAGAAATCTTCTCCAGGCATAGTTGATTTATATTTCCATCTTATTTAGTTAAGCTTTGCTGACTTTATCGGTCTCTAGCTCATAGGCGCCTTCAGCATTATGAACTTCATGACCGGTAACCGGCGGATTGAACACACAGGCCATTTTCATTTCGCTGAAGGCTCGCAGGATATGTCTGTCATGTTTATCCAGTATATAAACGGTGCCGGGTTTTATCGGGTACTTTCTACCATCGTCCAGGGTTTCAACTTCGCCTTCACCGCTCAGGCAATAAACGGATTCGAAGTGATTTTGATAATGCATCTGAAAATCGGCGCCGACATAGATGGTGGTTATGTGAAAAGAAAACCCCATGTTGTCGTCTTTTAACAATAACCGGACACTGTCCCAGTTACCTTTGGGATCAACAATGCGACGACTTGATTTTTCTGCTTCAGCCAGAGTTCTTACAATCATGTTTTGTTCCTGTTTTTACACGTCATTATATGCAATACGAATTATCTGTAGTACATAATCAATTAAGCGCTTACCGTCACGTCATCAAAATAACACGACTCTTCCGGAATAGAATCCTCTTTTGCACAGATTTCTTTCACTGCCTGCTCGACGATATCGATGCCTTTTTTCAGGCTCTCATCACTGATGATCAGTGGACAGAAAAATTTCACTATTTGATCGTCGGCACCACTGGTTTCGATGATCAGGCCATTTTGGAATGCGTTATGGGTAATCTTGCCTGCAATATCGCCATTGATACAGTTAATACCCTGAAACATACCTCGACCTCGAGTGGTGAAATTACCTTCACCGTAATTATCGACGATGCCTTCGAGGCGCTCAGAAACGTATTCGCCTTTGCGTTTGATCTCTTTAGAAAACGTGTCATCACTCCAGTAATGATCAATAGCTGCTTTAGCAGTAACAAAAGCAAAATTATTGCCGCGGAATGTACCGTTGTGTTCACCCGGACGCCACTGGTCTAATTCAGGTTTGATTAGTACCACTGCGAAAGGAGTACCATAACCACTGAGTGATTTTGACAGTGTTATGATATCCGGCTTGATGCCGGCTTCTTCAAAACTGAAATAGGTACCGGTACGTCCACAACCTGCCTGAATATCATCGATGATTAGCAGAATGCCATGTTTTCTGCAGATGGCTTCAAGGTTTCTTAACCATTCAAAGCTGGCTACATTTATACCGCCTTCACCCTGTACAGTTTCGACGATAACAGCAGCAGGTAGATCGATGCCACTGCTTGAGTCAGATAATACTTTTTCGAGATAGGCTGTTGTGTTGACATCATCACCCATATAACCATCATACGGCATACGGAAAGTACCACTGAGGCTGACGCCGGCCGCACCACGGTGATGTGAGTTACCGGTAGTGGCCAACGCACCCAGACTGACTCCATGAAAGCCATTGGTAAAGGCAATGATATGTTCACGACCGGTGACGTTACGTGCCAGTTTTAATGCGGCTTCGACCGCGTTAGTTCCGGTTGGCCCGGTAAATTGCATGACATATTCGTAGCCGCGAGGTTTCAGTATCTTCTCGTTGAACGTCTCCATGAACTCACCTTTGGCTTTGGTGTGCAGATCCAGACCGTGAGTGATGCCATCCTCATGAATGTATTCAAGTAATTTTTTCTTGAACAGGGGATTGTTGTGACCATAGTTCAATGTGCCTGCGCCGGCGAGAAAGTCCAGATACTGCTTACCGTCCTCGTCATAAAGATATTCCCCCTGGGCTTTATGGAAGACGCGTGGAAATGAACGTGCATAACTTTGTACTTCTGATTCGATTTCATCAAAAATTTTAATAAATTTTATTCCTGGTGTTGATTAATAACACCGGTTTTTCTTTTGAAAAAATGCTAAAAAATATATTTTAGCGTTGAGATTTAATAGATTAAAAAGGACCGATACGTGCGAGATATTCGGTTTCGTGATCACCGGCGAAATGCTCATCCCGGTCAAACATGATCGATTTCTCAAGTGCTGTATGTGATTTTTTAGACAGGCTTTCAAACAGGGCCCAGGATGCCCGGTTTGATTCCGTTATGGTTGTTTCCAGGTAACTCACATCACTGCATTGCGGACGGTCGAGAATATGCTGCAACATAGCTAGCGCTAATCCTCTGCCTCGTGCAGCTTCGCTTACCGCCACCTGCCAGATGAAAAGCGTATTTTTTCTTTCGGGGATAAGATAACCGGAGATAAAGCCCAGCATCTCCTCGCCGGTCGAATCTGACTGTACAGAAACCACAGAGGTATCAGCAAAGTGCTGACACTGCAGGAGATTGCAGTACATGGAGTTAGTATCGAGTGGCGGACACTGACGTATCAGGCGGTACACAGATGCGCCGTCGTCTGGAGATGGCAATCGAAGTTCAGGTTGAATGTGGTGAAATACTCATGGAATATGAGACGAGACACTATACATTAAACTGGCTCAATTAGCAAAGCCAGGCCACACAGTAAGCGGAAAATGTTGGGGATACTATCTCAATCACCCCTTTTGGGTTTAATCGTTAAATACTACCCAGTAAAAATATCCTGAATTCGTATAATAAGTGCATAACCTCTGAATGTGGCTAGACATACACCCT
>CALCSG010000492.1 GCA_937894085.1 uncultured Gammaproteobacteria bacterium
CCGAAGCAACGACGATCCTTTTAAATTACTTTTTTAAAGCTTTAAGAATTTCTTCTGTGATATTGACTTTATCGGCTGCGAAAGCAACGCCTTCGGTAAAGATAAGGTCATATCCATGCTTAGTACCATAATCATTAATTACAGTAGTAATTGCAGTTCTAACTTTCTCGATTTCCTGTTTACGACGTAAATCAACGTCTTCTTTTAAAGACTGAGCATCGAAACGAATTTTACGTTTTTTCTCCATGATTTCACTTTCATTGCGTTTCTTTTGCTCGGCACTCATGATAGCGCCATCTTTTTTCAGGCTTTCTTCCTGAGACTGGACTTCCTGAGCAAGAGATCTTAAAGCAGTTTCTCTGGCTGAAAATTCTTTTTTCATTAGCTCAACGGCTTCTATAGCCTGTGGAGCTTTCTGCAGTATTTCGGCGCTGTTGATATAAGCCGCTTTTAATTCTGCCTGTGCATTTAATGAGAAAAGAGCAAATGAAGTTAACAGTAGTAAGTTAGTAAGTTTCATGTTTATCCTATGGTTATTAGTCTATCAAGGCTTGTTGCTTTTTAAGACGATCGTTTAAAAGTTTTTCTATATTCTGCGCATCTTCAATCAACTTTTCAACCTTCTGTGGAGAATAAGGGTTGCCGATATCTAATGGCTTTTTAGTCTGTGTTTCTATTTCCGGTTGCCCGGGTTGCTCGGTTTCTTCAGTTCTGATTTTGACAGATTGTATCAGATTAGTATTCGGGTCATAACCTTTTACTGAGTATTCAATACCCTCAGGTGGTGGTGAAGAACTAAAATGCAATTCTCCTTTTTGATCCCGCCATTTATAGATAATATCTTTGCCTGAAGTAGACACGCTACTTCCACTATCCTTAGTCTTAATAGCATCAGGTATTTTTGGAAGTGAAAACTCAGGTGCTTTAATATTGCTCAAACTCATCAAAGGTTTACCATCATTACCTTTTATGATGGTAAAAGGCAATAATACGGCCAGTACAAGCGCAGTGATTAATAGCTTACCAAAAAGTTTCATCAATTCTTTACCTGTTCATTATATCAATATGGAATTATACAAATAGCACAGATCAGTCATTAAGCGAGTAACTGGCACTCATTTTAGCGAGATGATTTTCTTACCACGCATAAAAGGTTGTAACATTTCCGGTATTTCGATACTGCCATCGGCCAACTGGTAGTTTTCCATAAGAGCGACTAATGTTCTACCAACTGCCAGGCCTGAACCATTTAAAGTATGAACCAGCTCAGGTTTATTGGTCTCGGGATTACGCCACCTGGCTTTCATTCTACGCGCCTGAAAATCAAGCATATTACTGCATGATGATATTTCACGATAACAGTTCTGTGGCGGAAGCCAGACTTCCAGGTCGTAAGTTTTTGCAGCTGAAAATCCCAGATCACCGCCACATAGGACAACTTTTCGATAAGGCAGTTCCAGTAATTGCAGAATACTTTCGGCATGTGAAGTTAGCTGTTCAAGTGCATCCCAGGAATCCTGTGGACGGACAATCTGCACTAACTCAACTTTTTCAAACTGATGCTGTCGTATAAGGCCCCGAGTATCACGACCATAAGAACCCGCCTCAGATCGAAAACAGGGTGTATGAGTGACGTATTTTTTCGGCAGCTCATCTGCATCCAGGATGCTGTCACTATGAAAATTGGTGACAGGTACTTCGGCGGTAGGAATCAGATACAGATTATGATTTTCAGAACTAATTTTAAACAGATCTTCTTCAAATTTAGGCAACTGCCCTGTTCCACGTAACGTAGCAGCATTAACCAGGTATGGAACATAAGCTTCTTCATAACCATTTTGTTCTGTATGCTGGGTTAACATGAATTGAATGAGAGCCCTGTGCAGTTGTGCTATTTCTCCAGTCATGGTTACAAAACGAGAACCTGACAGTTTTGCAGCCCTCTCAAAATCCATGCCTTTATGCATGGCACCCAGCTCAACGTGATCTTTCACATCAAAATCATATTGTTTTATAGATCCCCAGCTAAAAACAACTTCATTATCTTGTTCACTATTTCCTGGCGGTACAGACTCGTGCGGCAAGTTAGGAATACCCATCACTAAATCGTCCAGTTCAAGCTGTAATTGCTCTAAAGCCTGTTCCGCTGTTTTGAGTTTATCGGCCATTGCCGAAACTTCGTTCAGTAAAGGTTGAATATCCTGACCCTGGGCTTTGGCCTGACCAATCGATTTAGATTTGGAGTTTCGTTCACTCTGCAGATTTTCTGTTTCGACCTGTAAAGATTTGCGTCTATTTTCCAGTTGCTCAAACAGATTCTTATCCAACTGGTACTTTTTAAGTGCCAGCTTTTCGGCTACTGAATCTAATTCATTGCGTAAAATTTTCAGGTCTAACATAGTGTATTTTATCTCATTAACATTCGGGCGCTTTGGTATCCCATCCAGACACCGATTAAACTGCCTGAAACACTGATCAACATATACAGGGCTACTTTCATAAATGCACCGTTGTGAAAAGCCTGTAAAGCATCTAGAGCAAAAGTTGAAAATGTCGTGTAGGAACCCAGGAAGCCAACCAGAATAGCAAACTTCAGTTCTTCAGGAATTTCAATTTTCTCTGTTAAAACAATCACAAGAAATCCCATAACGAGAGAACCGCTTATATTTACCATTAAGGTCCCGAATGGAAATTCGGAACCTAACCATAGATAAGTCTTTGAGGAAACCCAATAGCGTGATACGGCACCTAAGGATCCGCCCAAAGCGATGGCGAGGTAAATTGTCATGTTGTTTGAATAATCATTTTATATTCAGCTAAAAAACGGTATTGTACTGATCAAATTAAAACTTTCACCTATCAATGGAGAGGTAATGAAAAATCTGTACTTATTGGCACTAATATCTCTGTTAATTTTACCTTCCATTTCTCAGGCCATAGATGAAAAAGAAGTCCGTGAAAAAGCTCATACCGTTTACGGGCTTTATCTAACACCTTACGAAGCTTATAACATGAAGCAGCAACAGGGAGATAATGTTTTACTGGTCGATGTAAGGGCTCGTCCAGAGCTAAAATATGTGGGTGCCAGTCAACTGGTCGATGCCAATATTCCGTCGCGTTTTTTTAACACGGATTTTAGCTGGTCGGATAAATCTTCAACTTTCCGCACTGCATATAATGAACACTTTGTCGATGATTTTGAAAAATTACTGAAACTGAAACACAAAAATAAGGATACAGCTGTTATTTTGATATGTCAGTCAGGTAGCCGCGTACCTTCGGCTGCTAAAAAGCTGTATGAAGCTGGATTTAAAACCGTTTATTCACAATATCAGGGGTTTGAGGGCATCAAGGCTAAAACAGGCATAAATAAAGGACAACGAGTCGTTAATGGCTGGAAAAATGCAGGGTTACCGTGGAGCTATAAACTGAATAAAGACGCAATGTATTTTAATTTTGACTCTACCCGCACACAGGAAGTTGATTGATAGAAATTAATGCTCAATCAGTTAAACCGCTGCCGGCCAACATAGCACAACAAATTAAATATATTGGTCAGCAACTGGGGTTTCAGGCAACCGGAATAACAACTACATCACTGGATCCTCAACACCATTATTATGACCAGTGGATACAAAATAATTTCCACGGCGAAATGTCGTACATGCAACGTAATGTCGATAAAAGATTAAACCCGGAAAAGCTGGTGCCTGACACATTGACCGTGATTTGCACTCGAATGAATTATTTAACGCAAAGTTCCAATCAATGCATTCCTATACTTGATCATCCTGATAAAGCTTATATTTCAAGATACGCATTAGGGCGTGATTATCATAAGCTTATTCGCAAAAGATTACAGAGATTCGCCACACAACTGACTGACTTACTGGGTGAATTTGGCTATAGAGTATTTACCGATAGTGCTCCGGTACTGGAAAAAGCCCTGGCTGTAAAAGCGGGCCTGGGGTGGCAGGGAAAGCATAGT
>CALCSG010000493.1 GCA_937894085.1 uncultured Gammaproteobacteria bacterium
TTCCTTAACAGTGCAGCTAGGTTAAGTTGCACTTATGAGTTGAATTCGGGTTTGCAAATCATCATTTGCGGTCATTGAAAAATAACTTTCTAATGAGTTCTGTAACTAATTCCTGACAACCAGAGTATTGTGGTTCAGATCTGAGCCTGTTGATACAGATCAGTCCAGGTAATAACTAAATATTTAACTGGGAGAACTTCCGCTATTACCCTCTTGAGGTTACTTAAATCGGCAGCTTCGTGGCGAAAGCGGACGAAAACTTATAGTGGCTCAGATAGCAAGTTTGTGACATTAACGACCAGTCACACACATAATATCTATAAGTCCACACATAATTAATGTGTTGAGTCGATCAATAAATCCAACATTTTTCTGACTTTTTGTGATAGGTGTTTCCGGTGCAAATACAAGGTATAAATTCCGATTGAATCGGGAGTATGGTCTTTAAGAATGTTAATCAGTTCACCCCTTCTAATATAATCATTGACCACAAACGAAGGCAAAAAACCTATACCTTTTCCTTGTCGCACCAAATCACAAACGGCTCGCGCATTGTTAACAGAGATGTGGCCATTGACAGTAACGGTCTGTTGTCCCTGAGCTGTTTTCAGTTGCCACTGGTTGCCACCCGGATAGTTACTGTCCAGCACACAGGCCATATCCGAAAGTTCCTGTGGCGATTCGGGCAGACCATGGGTGTGAATAAATTCAGGAGCCGCACAAAGCATCATACGTATTTCCCCTATCTTTCGGGCCACCAGGGAAGATTCTTCGAGCTGGCCAATACGTATCGCGAGGTCAATTCTGTCATCGACCAGATTGATAAAACGATCGGTTAATTCCAGTTTTACATGGACTTCGGGATTCTGTTCTGAATAGGCAGAAATAATCGGTAGCAGATGCATTTCTGCAAAGGTTGTGGGTGCTGAGATACGTAACTCACCCTGCAAAGCCCGATCACTGTTGGTTAGTGAGTCATCCAGTTCATTGAGTTCAACCAGTAGTGGTTTACTGCGTTCGTAATAGGCTTGCCCGCTACTAGTCGGGCTTACTCGTCGAGTGGTTCGGTGTAGCAGGCGTACACCTAGTGAGGTCTCGAGCTGGGCGACCTGTTTGCTGATCAAGGCTTTAGAAACACCCAGACGACGAGCAGTCTCTGAAAAATTTTCGGTTTCCACCACGGTGATGAATGCCTGCAGACTGGATAATTTATTCATGGATTTTATATTGTTAACTATTAGTAAACAAATATATCACAAAATACCTAATTGTTAACCAGTCTGTTTGGCCGGATACTTTACCCGTCCCTTAATCAATCTGGAGAAAAGAAATGACTGATACACGAATGGCTCCCTATGCCGCATTATTACTTCGCCTGGCGCTTGGCGTCATGTTTCTGGCCCATGGTCTGCTCAAAATCATGGTTTTCACACCCGCTGGAACCGCTGGATTTTTTGCTTCCATAGGCCTACCTGGCTGGTTTGCCTACCCGGTCATGGGTGCGGAAGTCCTCGGTGGACTGCTGCTGATTGCCGGGATTCAAACTCGCTATGTAGCTCTGGCACTGGTACCGGTTCTGGTTGGCAGTTTATGGGTGCACAGTGGTAATGGCTGGTTGTTCAGCAGTGAAAACGGTGGTTGGGAGTATTCATTATTCCTCACGTTCGCCGCACTGGCTTCCGCAGCGCTGGGTGACGGTGCCTATAGTCTTAAATCTTTAGTAAATGGCAATCGTTCATCAACGGTTTCGCCTGCTTCAGCAGTATAGATCCTTTGATAAAAGACCCTGCCAAACCGGCAGGGCTTTAACCATACGCAACCCTGGAGAATGAACATGTTAGTCAATGGTCAATGGCAAAAAGATTTTCACCCTGTGCAGGATACCGATGACGAAGGTGGTTTTGTCCGCGAAGTTTCCAATTTCCGCAACTGGATAACTGCCGATGGATCTCCTGGTCCCAGCGGCGAAGCAGGCTTCAAGGCAGAGGCCGGGCGTTACCATCTGTATGTAGCATTGATATGTCCCTGGGCTTGTCGCACGCTGATGCTCAGAAAGCTCAAGGGGCTGGAAGATGCCATATCTATAACGGTTGTTGACCCTGTATTGACCGACAAAGTATGGCGCTTTGGGAGTTTGCCTGACTCACTACCGGGGTCTGAAGAGGATACTTTGAATGGCGCACAATATATCTATGAAATCTACCAAAAGGCCAGGGCTGATTATACCGGTCAGATTACGGTACCTGTGCTGTGGGACAAGCAGCAACAGACCATAGTCAACAATGAATCATCAGAAATCATTCGTATGTTGAACAATGCTTTTGATGAATTTGCCAGCAATGAAATCGACCTGTATCCCGAAGATTATCGGCAGGAAATCGAATCTTTGAACGAGCGTCTTTATGAACCTTTTAATAATGGCGTGTACCGGGCTGGTTTTGCCACCACGCAAAATGCTTATGAACAGGCTGCTCGCGATGTAAGCCGAACCCTGGATTTTCTGGAGCAGAGGCTGGATGATCAGGATTACCTGGTGGGTAATCGGCTCACCGAGGTGGATGTTCGTGCTTTTGTCACCCTGATCCGGTTTGACCTGGCCTATCACGGTCTGTTCAAGATCAACCATAAACAACTGCGAGAATACCCGAATCTTCGGGATTATGTACAACGAATTTATCAGCTTGAGGGTATAGATGAAACAGTCAATGCAGATCATATCAAGGCAGGTTACTACTCTATAAAGGCCTTGAACCCCTCGGGTATTGTACCCTTAGGCCCTGAAACATTGTGGTAACCAGCAGAAAGATAAACGCACGAGAAACATCTTTTAACTTAATTATTATTTCGAGGAATAAATCATGACTCAGGAAACCGTAATTGCACAGAAATCACCTTATGCGGTCGAAGTTGAAGAAGGTAAAACCTACTATTGGTGCCAATGTGGCCGAAGCTCAAATCAACCTTTTTGCGACGGCTCTCACAAGGGTACAGAGATAGAACCGGTTGCTTTTAAGGCTGAAAAATCGGAAACCGTTTACTTATGCGGCTGTAAAAAGACGGGGAAGCAGCCTTTTTGTGATGGTTCACATCAATCATTATGAACCCGGAAATAATAGTAACCTGTAAAACCTGAGATATATTATGAGTGATCATGTACCCCTACCAACCCTGTTTGTCTCACATGGTGCTCCGGATATTATAATATCCAGTGGCGACAGTCGGGACTCGTTTCAACAGTTGGCCGCAACACTGCCAGTCCCCAATGCGGTCGTCATTGTCTCTGCACATTGGATCAGTGGGCCGGTAGGGATTACTGATATGGAGCAGTTGGATACCTTGCATGATTTCGGTGGTTTCCAGCCTGAACTTTATACCATGAACTATCCTGCCAGGGGTAACCATCAGCTTTCCCGAAGGTTGTCTGTTCTGCTTGAGGAAAAGGGATTTGAGACCAAGTTACATCCAAAGAGAGGGCTGGATCATGGCGCCTGGATGCCACTTAAATTAATGTATCCCGATGCATCAATTCCCGTGGTCCAGGTGTCTTTACCTGAATCCTCCTTAACTGAACTGGTTGAATTTGGTGATGCGTTGACACCATTAACTGAAGAAGGCGTGTTGATCATTGGTTCAGGAGGGAGTGTACATAACCTGCGGGAAATGAAACGCAATGGTCCCCCGGATGCCTGGGCGCTTGAATTCGATGCATGGCTCAAGGACAGGGTTGAAGGAAACCACCCTGATGATTTGATCACCGTCGAACAACTTCCTGACAATTTTCGCCAGGCTCATCCCACGCTGGAGCATTATGCACCGATCATCGTTGCCTGGGCTGCCGGCAACTGGAAGGAACCTGGGCAACGTGTACATCAAAGTTTCTGTCACGGTAACGTTGCCATCAGTCATTATCTTTTTGGTTTGCGTTCTTCAGGAACACAAGCTATCAATAGAAGGAGATAACCAGGATGAACCGGAGACACTAGACTCAAGGTTGTGGCGAAATCGGTCGTAGCCATTATCCGTCATAATTGAATCCCTGATTTCCGCTTATAATTAGTGAGCCTTTTCGAATCTCAATATCGAATTTTTTCAGATAAGTTTAAAATTAAGCTGTTGACTATGGCTTAGCTGTAATCAAGCGATAAAGATAACGATCGGACTGAAAAGTCTACCTATAAAAAGCAGAACAAAAACAGCATGTGTGTACGTTTAGTTGATAAAAAGCTGCGATCAAGACAGGGCTATTCATGGCGCAGCGCTTCAATAGGGTCAAGTTGTGCGGCCTTACGTGCTGGAAAATAACCAAAAATAACGCCTACTGCTGCAGAAAATAGAAATGAAACAACGACTATACTCACATTGAATACAAAAGGAACCTGCATCAAGTCTGCCAGCGCAACAGAACCTGCCAATGCCAGTATGATGCCGATAACTCCACCTAGCGAAGATAGCACTATGGCTTCAACCAGAAACTGTAGCAGAACCTCTCTTTCCATTGCGCCGATAGCCAGGCGAATGCCAATCTCCCGTGTACGTTCGGTGACTGACACCAGCATAATGTTCATGATGCCAATACCGCCCACCAGTAAACTAACTGCCGCGACTGCACCGAGTAGCATGGTTAACACCCGAGTAGTGCCACTGAGCATATTGGCGATTTCTTTCATGTCCATTACCGAAAAGTCGTCATCTTCGTTAGCTGATATGTGTCGACGTTCACGCAACAACTGTGTAACAGACTGTTCCACTTTCTGTGTTGACGCGCCATCTTTAACCGAGATTTGTATGAGTCTGACGTCCTGATTACCCGCTAAACGCCGCTGGAAAGTCCGTAGAGGTATCACGACCAGATCGTCCTGATCCGTTCCCATGGTTGACTGGCCTTTGGCATCCAGTAGCCCTATGATTTCACATGAAAGTTTTTTCAGGCGGATTTTCCGCCCCAATGGATTTTACTCACCAAACAGTTTCTTACGAACGGTTTCTCCCACGATGCATACGGCTTTGCCGGCTCGCAATTCACTTTCCACAAACACACGCCCGGATTTTAACACCCAGTTGCCCGCTTCAAAAAATTGATTAGTGGAACCGCTGATACTTGTGCCCCAGTTTTCGTTACCATAAACGACAGTTGCTACCTGAGATGAAGAGGGTGCGACAGAACTGATATTACTTATGTCCCTGGCAATGGCTTCAGCATCATCCAGGCGGAATGCCGATGCAGATGATCTTTGCCCCATGCCCATTCGCTGACCAGGTGATACCATCAACAGATTGCTACCCAGACTGGCAATCTGTTCTATCACCTGAAGTGTTGCGCCGCCACCGATGGTGACCATAATAATCACTGCGGCGACGCCAATGACAATACCCAGAACGGTGAGGAATGAACGCATAACATTTCGACGTATTTCCCGCATCGCCAGTAACAAAGCATTCCATAACATCAGCTGTGTCCTCCGTTGTCCGCATCCTTGGCAACCAGGCCATCCAGAAAGTGTATCTGGCGTTTCGCAAATACCGCCATGTCTGGCTCGTGGGTAACCATCACGATGGTGATACCCTGGTCGCGATTAAATGAGGATAACAGTTCCATGATTTCCCGGCTGCGTGATGAGTCCAGATTGCCCGTAGGTTCATCTGCCAGCAACACCGACGGTTCAGTAACAATGGCGCGTGCAATGGCAACCCGTTGTTGCTGGCCGCCAGACAATTCACCTGGTGAATGGTTTTCCCAGCCGCTCAGGCCAACCAAATTCAGTGCATTTAAAGCTTGGGCTCGACGTTCGGCAGCTGCCATACCTCGATAGATTAGCGGCAATTCCACATTCTCCAGAGCTGAGGTTCTGTTCAGCAAGTTGAATCCCTGAAATACGAAACCGAGATAATTGCGCCGTAGCAGGGCCAGTTGGTCACGGGATAAGCGACCCACCTCGACGCCATCAAACAGGTAACTGCCGGCAGTTGGTGTATCCAGGCAACCTAGCACATTCATGCAGGTAGACTTACCCGATCCACTGGGTCCCATCACTGCGACAAAGTCACCACGCTCTATGGTTAAATCGATCCCGCGTAGAGCCTGCATTTCTGCCTGCCCCCTGCCATAGATTTTGGTTACGCCCCTGAGCTCGATCAGGGATTGTTTATTGGGCATGATAGTGTTCACTGCTTACTGCTGATGGTATCGATGATTAATGCCATGCCGGTCTCAATATCATCGCTGGTAATTTCTGTTTTGATTCCATCGGTCGATCCGGTGGTGACTGCAATGGCAATTGGCTGACCGTCACGTAGTGTCCATACCTGTGGCTTAATTTTATTGTTACCCATGTCTTTTCGTTGCTTCGAACCGCTGGGTGGACGCGGTATGAGGCTGCTAATCAGGCCACCACTGCTGGATGCTTGCTGCTCCAGTTCTGGCGGGCTGAAACGCAATGCGGCATTGGGTATTAGCAATGCATCTGTTACCTGTTTGACCAGAATATCAGCGGTGGCCGTCATCCCTGGGCGCAGTAATAATTCTGTGTTATCGACAGTCAGTACGGTTTCATAGGTCACCACGCCATCAACGGTTTGAGAAGCAAAATGGACTTCGGAAATTTTCGCAGGAAAACTCTTATTGGCGTAAGCATCTACCGTAAACAATGCCTCCTGCCCCACGGCAACCTGCCCGACATCGGCCTCATCCACATCCACATGCAGTTCCATCTGGGTGAGATTTTCGGCCAGGGTAAACATCACCGGCGTCTGAAAAGACGCGGCCATGGTCTGCCCTGGCTCGACATCACGTTTCAATACGATGCCATCGATGGGTGAATGTATGGTGGCTTTTGCCAGCGTGGTTAATTCTGCATCCAGAGAAGCCTGTGCCTGAACGACCTGAGCTTTGGCACTCTCCAGATTAGCTACTGCACGGTCAGATGATGCCTGGGCTGCATCGCAATCTTGCGCGGAACACATGCCGGTTTTAGCAAGTTCTCTGGAGCGATTTAACTTATTTCTGGTTTCGATAATCGTGGCTTCAGACTGTTTGACCTGTGCTCTGGCCAAATTTAAGGATGCTTTTGCCTGGTTGACCTTTGCCTGCAGTTGGTCGGTATTCATACGTGCTAGTACCTGTCCCTGTTTGACTCGGTCATTAAAATCCACCAGCACAGTTTTAATCGTGCCGGAGATTTCTGAGCCGACTTCAACCTGATTTACGGGTTGAAGTGTGCCGGTGGCTGTAACCGTTATACTCAATAATCCACGGCTGACATTGTCGGTTTTATACTGAATTGTTTGTGACTGACCGTTACTAATCATAAGCCATACAATAATTGAAATAACGATAATCACCGCTACATACCCAAACCATTTTATCGTTGGCTTGAGCGAACTACTGGACTGATTGATGCCAAGGGTTTGACGAATATCAACACCCTGTGTAGTAGCCGGATTTTGGTTATCTGATGACATGTTATGTGCCTCTATTTTCCTGAGTATTTGTTTCGCAGCTTATTTCAACAGGCGACTGATATCTTCCACATAACAGACTGCTAGCACACCTGATATTCATGTTCGTTACTGATTTTTCAACATAGTAATTACACATACTGTATTGATGTTATTTGAGTTATTAGTTTCCTTCAGCCTGAATTTCTGCCTGTCTGGAAAGTTCGTTCAACTGTTTAGCGGTTTCATCAGGTACAGGGTTATTAATAGCAACGCCGTATAGAATCATTAAAATCACTACCATTACCCCGCCAAACACAGCAACTGCACGTTTTTTTAAATGATTAAGCAGTCCTCTGTAATTAAGAAAAATGTGTGCACTAGCAGCAGCTACCAAAAGTAGTCCGAACAGTTTATGTACCGGGTGCATTTGAATGGTAAACGATGTCTCATTAATGATAAACATCATTAGGCCTGATGTAGACATTGCCAAAAATGACACGAACAGAGTTATTGCAATAATTTTACGAAACATGACTTTAAGCCTTAGGTAATAAATTTATGTCTAAACTGCATTATGCAGCAATAATATTTGCTTCCATATCAACAGGGCATTTTAATGCGCGTGAAATACATAGCCCATAAGCCTTTTCCAGGAGTCGCTCTCCTTTGGGTTCCTGTCCTGCTGCGACGGTAACAATGGGACGTATGACGATACGTTTAAATTCATAGCCTGTTTTTCCGTCACCATCTAATTCTCCCGTTGTGGATGAGCTATACGCTTTTACTTCGAATCTAGACTTGCTCGAATTTAATGGAAACACATTTGCCAAACATGTTTCGGCTGACAAGATTAACAGGTGCTCTGGGCTGTAACGATCCGGGATATGCGGAGACCCCATAGACATAACGGGAACCCCGCCTTTTATGGTTATTTCTCCGTTGCTTTGCTCTCCAGTCCATTCATGTTTAGTGTGATAATTTAGCGAAAAATAGTTACACATGATTTTTCCTTTTTCGGTCTGATTTTTTAATAAAATTGTTAGGCATGTTTCATAACATTGGAGTGCTTTCGCACTGTCAGTAAGTGCCGTATAGCGGCTTCAGGAACAAATAAAACAATTCCGAAGACAATGCCAATTTCTCTACCGAATGTACTTCCTTCAGCAGCTTGACGTTTAAGACGATGCTTTAAAGCATCAATCATATTTCCATGAAGATTTCCTACCATAATGGAATGAATAATACCAAGTAGTTGACTGCCTTTTTCATTTCCATAAGTTTTAAAAAACCGTGCGGTTGATTCCTCGTCTGGTTTTCCTTCGCTATCTGCATAATGTTCAGCATAGAGCAAAGCAACTGATTCTTCAGGGGGAGCTTCAGACAGGTCGCCATCAAGAAAACCTTTCACTTCATCTTCACTCATCCCTTCTTCAAGCGCATTTCGTGTATGTAAATAAGTGCAATAGCGACAACCATTGACCTGTGTTACAGCTAGTAAAATTCGGTTAATAAAGCTTTTACTTATGTCTGGGTTGTTACGTGCTTTACGTGTATCACTAAAGCTTTTAACGGCATCGCCAATAAAACGACGGAATGTGTTTATGTCGTATAGGCGTTTCATGAATTTATCTTTCATTTTAGACTCCATTTAGTTGTTAATGAAATGTATCCAGGCCATTAGCCCAGCCCGTTAAAGTATTCTTGCCATGATTCATGTGTGCGGCCTGCGGCCAATACAAAATCACTGGGGTTATCGGCATCGCCGTTGCGAATGCCCTCGTAGATACCTGCGATGATGTTGCCTATAAAATCACCAAGTTCTGCAATTCGCTGCTGTCGATACTCGGCCACGCTCATTGGGCGATAGCTGAGATGCGTACCGAAAGAGTTATTAAGATAGTTTGCCAGTTGTGTCTGAGTGATCGACTCGCCGTGTAAGTTGTAGCTGTTGCCGTTATGCACAACGTCGGTCAGCATCCGGGCATAGGCATATGCAAGCTCCGGCCGTGAGGTATAACCACACTTGCCATCTGCCGCACAGTTTGCGATTTCACCCTTTTCCTTGTAAGTATCGATGTATTCGACATCCGGCTCGATGTAGATACCGTTACGCCCAATGACCCAATCAAGTCCACTTGCCTGTATGTCTCGCTCAGTCTGACGATTAGTCTGCACAATGGGCGAAAAGGTGTTGCCCTTATCTGCACCCTGTATGCTGGTGTACACAATCTTTTTTACATTGCTTGTCTGTGCTGCTGCGATCACGTTCCGGTGTTGATCAATACGTTTGTCGGGAGAATCCATACCTGAAACCAGCAACAGGGCATCTACTCCAGCAAGGGACTGCTCAAACTCGGTGCGGTTATTGTAATCACCACGCCTGATCTCTACATCGAGCGCCTGTACTTTTTCAGGATCGCGGGCTATCCCAATTACCTGCTCATTGCCAACCAACGCTACTGTCGCCTTGATAATCTCGCTACCCAGATGTCCGGATGCTGCTGTCACTGCTATAGACATGGTTATGACCCTCAAATTAAATTGCTGTCTCTTCCACGGAAGAATAGTTTCTTTCCCACTTCTAAACCTAGTAGACACTATTTTTGAATTCGGAAAAACAGTGATATTGTCATTATATCTATGAGAAAAATCGATTTCTTAGCTCTGGATGGGGTGTAATTTCAGTCAACATCATTTACGTCAACAATAAATCTTTGAAATTCAGCGTTATTAAATAGTAACTCCTGACCAGCGTTGATCAGGTTATCTACCTGCTCAATGGTTAGAGAAAAGTTTGTTGGAATCCTGTTAAAAAACAGTCTTCGATCTTTCTGTGTGATGCCATTAAAGTTAACTTCTACA
This sequence comes from uncultured Gammaproteobacteria bacterium, assembly GCA_937894085.1. GTDB lineage: Bacteria > Pseudomonadota > Gammaproteobacteria > JACNJF01. The sequence goes on from CALCSG010000493.1 coordinate 10,300, forward strand.
AAATATGATGTGACAGGGTTTTCAGTGGTCGATAGCTCTGCTGACCATCGCTTAATACTGCTTTTGAGTAGTTCCAGAGTAAATGTATCGACGTTTATCTTTTCGTGCGTAACTGCAAAGACCATCAGCCACATGAGACAACTGTGGTAAATCAGCCGTGATATATTTCATCTCGTCTAACCAACTCACTGAGAGAGATATACAGACGGGATGATTTTCAACAACAGACCTGGAACTACCTTGAAGATCAGCCTTTTTAGCAAAAGCATCAAATTTTTCTGTAATGTAGTGTGGGTCACGTAATTTTTCGCATGACCCACAAGCAAACTTAACTTCTCTCTATGGGTTTAGCGTTATCAGTTGAATGAACATCATCTGAAAATTTTCCACTGAGTTCAGCCTGACATTACGCACACGACCTACCCATTTTTGGTTAAACTTATCAGCGCACATTTTTGCAGCCGTCATTATATTTTCCTTATAGATCCAGTGCTCGGCCCCATCAGAATAACGTCTGGCTGTTTCTTCTGCCATCGCATGGAATGCAGGGGATTTCGCAACCTCAAAAGTAATTTTTTTCATATCATCGATTAGCTCTTTGTAGGTTTCCCAATGCGCACGAGTTGGCACAATTCGCTCATGACCGTTGATGATAAATTCGAAGTCAGGATAATCGTCGAGTAAAATTTGAGGTAGCATCCATGTCATCATTGGATCAGTGGCCTCTCCAAAGTGAATCCAGGGAGCAGCATCCGCATGGAATGTATCTGTTGCTAACAGGATTTTTTGCTGAGGTGCATACACAACAATGTCGGATTGTGAATGCCAGTTTCTATCGTAATCTTTAAACTCCAGTCTCAATCCACCTGTCTCCAGTTCATGGCTATCTTTCCAGACGATGTCAGGCAAAGGACGTTTTGGATCATCCGCAATTTTTAAGAACTTAAGTGTTTCATCATTGCCAATTATCTTCGCCGTTTTTGGGAAAAGATACATGCCTTGAGCATGATCACGATGATGATGGGAGTAAATGACATGAGTGATTGGCTTATCGGTAACTTCAGGAATCACCTTCAGCACAAAAGGAGTCACGTCCGGCTTTGCATCGTAGACGACGACACCATCATCGGTAACAAAAAAGACCATGTGTTCGAATTCGTCATGCACGAAATAAGCGTTTTCGGCGATCTTGAAATAATCGTAACCACGTTCAGGCATAGCTGCGTAAACATAGTCTCTTACACTGTATTTTGCCTTTACAGCCTCAATATCAAATGTGCTTTGAGCTGCGGTTGCAACCCCACCGAATATAGCAACAATCATGATAGAACACATGCTGAGTACTTTAATCGCCCTTACGGATAAATAATCTTTTAATAATTTCATTTCTCTTCTCCTAAATGTTATTGGTAATTGCCGGTGCTTAAGAATGATGTCCTATCAACACGGCAATCAAATGTGTTACTCGATGTTCGTTATCGCATCTCAAATAATTCCTGGTGAAAGTCTTTCGCTGCTATCCCCAAACCTGTTAAACCATTTTTGATCGATTCACCGAATCTGGCCGGGCCACAAAACCAGACATCCGCTTTTTTCCACTCTGGAACCAGTCGGGTAATCAGGTCTGTATCCACAAAGCCATCTGTCTTTGGTGATATCACGTGCAAATTGATATTTGCCTGCCCCGTTTTCTTTTTAACAGTCTCCAGAAAGCTCTCATCAGGCATGTCGGTACTGTAGAACAGGTCGATCTGATGTTGCTGAGATGAATCGGCCAGATCCTCCATGCGGGAAATAAAAGGTGTAATACCAATACCTCCTGCCACCCAGATCTGATTCTCTTTGCCGCTATGAAAATCAAATTTTCCATAGGGACCTTCCACAAGAACGCTATCGCCTGTTTTTAGTTTTTCCGGCAACTGGCTGGTGTAATCACCCAAACCTTTAATCATGAAAACCAGTTGACCATCCCTGTGCCAGGACGAGGAAATGGTAAACGGGTGAGGGCCTTCATCATCATCGAAATTAAGAAACACAAATTGACCGGCGTTATGTCCGGGCCAGTGACCTTTTAAACTCAGTGTGACCTCAAGCACTTTGTTATCCTGATGGAACGCCAGCTTATCGATTTCAGCCTGAACGCGACGACGGAACCCGATCTTACGTGTCAGGGAAAATAGTGCACCAACTACACCGCCGGCCATCAATACGACCATCAGCGGACCAACAATTTCACCCCAGTACGAAGTTTTCATCAGAACGATACCGTGAAAGACCAGCAGCAGGTAAGCGATGGCAATGAAACGATGGGTTTTGAAAAAATATTTATAAGGAAACCACTTAATCAATGCCAGTACCATCAGGATTACCGCGCCATAAAAAGCCCACTCACCGACGCTTTCTGCCAGCCCACGTTGTTGCTGGAAGAAGCGGAGGATAGCCAGGCTCTCTTCCGGTGGTCTTTGCCGTTCAGGACGAGCCATTAGCCCAAGACCAATAATCCATTTCGGAACATTGGCCAACAGATAGTGAAGGATGGAAATTACCAGTCCGCTGATGCCAAGCCATTTGTGCAGGCGGTAAGATTTATCCAGGCCGCCGACCCAGTTTTCAAACAGGGCTGGGCGAATGGCTAGAATCATCGCGATGCTCATAACCCCGATGCCGATGATGCCGGTGTAATTCATCATGGCATTTCGTAATGCAAAAAAGTTGTATTCATTGGAAAAAACTGGGTCGGCGATAAACCAGAGCACGGTCAAGCCGATGATCAGGGCGAGGTAACCTTGTTTGATATGATTCATGAGTAATCTCCCGGTTAGTGTTAGATTAAGAGTGTCGTTTCCATTGCACAGTCAGACTTTCTTTATGTGCCATACGAATTAGGTGTTCTGCCACTACCTGCTCTGCACTATCAATTTCAGCTGAGTCATCCACCTCAATTTGCAGATGCATTTGTTCGTCATCAACACTGATACGATTAGGCCCAAAGGGAAATTCAATGCGTGCCTGGGACTCGGACATTGTGGTGGGCACCTTTCGTGCAAAATGGCGGCAAAGCTTTTTTAGATAAAGTGCGCCAAATTCAGTTTTCACTATTGCTTCAGTCATCATGTTGTTTAATTATTCCACCTCCAGTTGATTGATCTACTAAGGCTAGTAGACATCATTTCTAAATTCGAAAAAACAGTGATATAGTCATAATATCTATGAAAGAAATCGATTTCTTATCACTTGACGGTCGAAGCCTTCGTACTTTTCTGACTGTTCTTGAAGAGTTGTCTGTAACCGGGGCGGCAGTTCGCCTGGGCGTTACACAATCGGCTGTTAGTCATATATTGGATAAGTTACGGTTAGCACTCGGCGATCCGCTGTTTGTACGCTCTGGAAGGGGCATTGTACCCACAGACCGGGCCATAGCTTTGCATGATCCGATCCGCTCAGTACTGGATGAACTGAAAGGGCTCACCAATGAGCGCGTGTTCGAGCCGACAATGGGTGAATTAGACTACGTCATCGCGGCAAATGATTACCAACGGGATTTGATATTCCCCGACCTTTTGCAGGCTCTTGGTAATGAGAATGTAGCAATTTTTACGCACTTCATTCCAGCCGGCCTTCCCGCTGCAGAAATGCTCCGCCAGGATCGTTGTCAATTTCTTGTAACCCCCTTTCCACCGGAAGGACCTGACATTTATCAGGTCCGTTTGTTTGAAGATCGACTGGTATGTTTCTATGATAAAAAGATGAGGAAATCACCGAAGACGTTAAAAGAGTTCCTGCAATGCGATTTTATCGATGTAAGATTTGAGGATAACCAGTCAACAACGAATGCTTTAAGCTCCTCTATCAAAGAAAAGCTCAAGAAACCTAAAGTGACTGTACCTAATTTTAATGCTGTTTATTTATTTTTGAAAAATAGCAAAATGATCTCCGTAGAACTGAGCTTGATGTCCAGGCTTGGTTACCAGGATCTGCAGTATACAGAGCTACCTTTCAAAAGCCGACCTATTACTATGTATCTGGTCTGGCATCGACGAAATCACACTGATCCTGCACACCGCTGGTTCAGGGATAAAATCCAGAAGTTTATTAGAGGGAAAATATCAATATGGCAGCAGTCATAATGTCCAAAACCAATTTTGAGACTAAATCGCCGGGATGGGATTAGGCAAATAATGGAATACCAAAGGGATCGTGAAGATCCGGTTTCTAGCATTAGCATTAACGACTGCTTTGTCCATGTCAGAGTCAAATTGAAAAGATTGGTATTTTTACTATAAAATCTGTATGTACGAAATTCATTGGGCTCAACGACTGGTTTGGAGAAACTAAAAAGTATCGATTGGACACTCTTATAAATTTCTAAATAATCTGTTAGCTGATGCTTCATTCTTACTAACTTCCTTAATTAAACTAAGTTCTTGGCTATCACCTTGGATGCATTGAATAATCTTTTACCTTGATTTTTCAACCCACTATTTTTTCCTTTAGCCTCGTTGCGCTGCCGATTTTTCTGCACGTTTTTAGCATGATCAAAAAGATTTTCGATTTCTGATTCGATTGCTTCCAGACCATAATGAGGCCTGTTTTTACTAATAGACAAGGGTAGTATTCTATCTAGTTCAAGTAGCTCTGAGTTATATCTCAAAGCTGCAGCAATTGTTTTCTCTTTGGCTGTTTGAGGGTTTTCAAGTTTCAATGGCAACACCCAGTCTGAGATAGGATTTAATTTATCGACTTGATTGAGCACTCCAATTAACAATGGTTTTTTATGTGATAAATTTTCTGGGTCTTGGAAGTAGGTTTCAAACTTCGCTTTAAGTCTATTATCCAGCTCTCTAGACGATTGGTTCGCTTTCAGTAACCAGATCACTAAATCTGACTGAACAGTCTGGTGTAAAACCATAGATAAGATTTTTTCATTTCCATCCAACCCTGGTGTATCTATCAAATGCAAAGGTACATCATCTACCAGAGAACACCGATAGACGGTAACACCATCAGTTGCCGGCAGTATATCTACCTCGGCTACAAGTTCTTCCTTTAGTGCATTGATCAATGAAGATTTACCGCTACTTACCTGCCCTACTACGCTAACACGTAAAGGTTCTAAATCTGCGGCTAGACAGTTTGTATCATCCGCGCTGATTTGGCTCGGTTCAATGTCATTTTCATCAAAAGAGAATCTGCCACTGTATAACTCAATACAGGTTGCTGCTATTTCCTGAAGCAGGGCTCTTTTAGCATTCAATTGAAGGGATTCTGAGAATTTCGCAGTGACAGAATCCATGATTTTTCCGCGAATTTCATGAACAACAGCTGACGCAGGGTTTACCAATCTAGATGCGCGCCATATTTTCTTACCAAGGCTCCCGTACTTTATTACCCGCTCTCCATATCTTTCATTCACATCATAAAGCCACTTTATTTGCGACACTTTTACGAGATCTGAAGCAGGTATATTTTCTTTTAAAATAACGCGATAGCGACGGCTAATTTCCTCGGATAATTTCAACCCCTCCAATACCGTAAAATCCAGTTCTTTTTTATTAAACGCTTTTGCAACTAAAGTGGCGACTGAAAAACTGTGCTGTCTCATATGGACCCAATCTGAGGTATGACTGAGTAGTGATTCAATGTAATTATTGATGTCTTGCCAAACTTGTTTCTCTTGCTCTGACCACTCACCGGAAGCCACCACATAAGCTTCAGAATCCACCATCTCGTCTATTTGTTTTTTCATTGCTTGCTGCATGAACCACCTGGGTATTGCCACCACCAATACTGATATAAGTAGTGCAATTGCAAAATGGATGGTATAGCCGTGTTCGATAATAGCAATAATACCAAAAGCTACTAAGATCAAAACGGGAAATACAAAGCCAATAATAGTCAAACTAAGCGTCCCAGCGGACAATCGAGAAAGCCAATGAAGCTCAGTTTTCTTCTTACCCATTTTCTTTTACCGTCTTACCTTGACTGAAAGCTTTTTTATAGAGATTTTGCATTTCTGTCTCATTAACCGGTTTACCTTTACTTTTATGATAGAAGTAATAACAAGCTGTCCTCCCTAAACCATAAGTGGTGGCAAGACTTACAGCCGCTGCCGAGGCAGCACCGACTGTTTGTCCATAACCGGGAATAAGTTTAACGAGTTGTCTTACCCCTAATTTAAGCCCGTATTGAATGCCAAAACTAGTGCCAAGTGCACTTGTCAATTCGCTTAGGGTCGTGAGATCCCACTTCAGTCCATATTGATTGGCAAGACTATGAAGCATTTTTGCCTGAACTGCTGGCACTGAGACCATACCTACAACGGGCAACAAATCTGATGCGCTTGCACTGCCAGAATACCAGAGCACTTCTCTTTTCAAAGTTTCAAAGTTTGACTCTTCGTAGTCAGCGTGTTCCTTGTTTTGTATCATTAAACCTACTATAGGTAAAAGTTGTACAATCCTCTCTTTTAATTTATCTAATTGATAAATTTCTCCGACAGTTGTTTCAAAATCAACCTCGACATTAGTCAGTGATTCACCCCATACCTCTTCGAGTTGTTTCATTTTGTGGGCTACTAACCGATTTTTTTCTGATTCAGAAACCTGGCAAACAGCGGTATGGACAACAAGCAAGTGCTTAATTTTACGTTTCTTTCTTATTTTTTTAAGAGCACTGATGACTGAACTTTGTTCAGGATCATCTATCTTAGAAACAATCAGTAATGCATGACTCTGTTGCACACACATGGCAATATCCTGATCGGGATCATAATCCGCTTCTGCTAGACCTCTAGTATCTAAAAACCTTAATACAGGGGCTTCTTGAGGAAAATTGTAAGCTTGAGAATTTTTCGTACAAGGTTCAAAACCGTTGCCTACCCGAATAGAGGACAGCCCCGTTAAGGCCTGGATCAATGAGGATTTTCCTGCACCAGTCTTACCCAACAACCATAAAGTCGGGAGGTTTTTACTGTGGTAATCAAACGCAGATGATAAGTCCGGGTTTTTATCCGGATTTACGAACGATTTAATAGATTCAAACATAGCGGAAGGTGATCATTATATTACCGTGAATTGCTTTATAAATAGACTCAGTAAGCCAATTTTCAAAAATGTTCATCTGTAGTGGATCTATTAGATCCTTTAAAAAGGGTCCAAATAAATGGAGTCATGCCAATCAGAGTACTTATTGCCACACCCATTACTAAACCTAGTACTAATCCGGAATTTGCGCGCATGAATTCAATAATTTTAATAACAATGATTTTACCGATTTGAATCATTTCACCGGCAATGATTTTTGTCTTATTCCATATACTCTCTATGCGAGTAATGATTTCGGTTGGTAAACCTTTTCCAGATAGTTCGATAAATATATCAGTAAAGCTTGAATATTTAACTTCCCCGTTCAAAATTGATATATCTAATCGTGCTTCTTCAGAAGTTACAGTAGCCATTATTAATCTCCTTTAATAATATTTTATTTATTCCAATGTTTATTAAGGCCCGAATTCAACTCATAAGTGCAACTTAACCTAGCTGCACTGTTAAGGAAAG
>CALCSG010000494.1 GCA_937894085.1 uncultured Gammaproteobacteria bacterium
CGTTTTTGCCATATCTCATTTAATTTATGCATGATAGGGGCAATATCAGCCATAGGTTCAGATTGAACCGAATAAATTGCTTCTGCCTGCCATTTAGCCACATTATCCGCTTTACGTCTGCTCTCTGAAGCTGAAGGTTTGATGGATGAAGCCTGTTCAGTCAGGTGATTAGATAACATCAAGCTTTCAGCCTGACCTTCTTCCGCAAGGCGAAGTGCGATATTTTTCAGACAGTAACTCGGTAAACTATTAGGGTATTCAAGAGTAATAAGCTTTTCCTGTGAAATAAAACTCAGGATTTGCTCATTAATAATAAAAAAACTCAGACTTCCACATTGAGATCCCAGATATTTTCTGATCGCCAGACTAAATCTGGCAACAATTTGCCTGGCTTCGGCTTCACCACTAACCAGGTTAACAACCACTCTGATAGGCTGTTGGAATGTACGTAACTTAATACTCTTGAGTAGAGAAAAAGCATTACTTAATGAACCGCCATCAGAAGTTACAGTAATGACGATACTGCCAGAGCCCAATAGAAAACTAATCGTAGACTCATTGATTTCAGTAGATGTATCAATCAACAGATAATCAAAATCATGTTGCAGCTGAGTAATAGCAAATAACAGGTTTTCTTTTTGCTCAACAGGTAGCACAGAATAAGCATCGATGCCGGCGGTATACGGAATAACCTTTATACCAGCTGGACCTTCATGTATCAGGGACTCAATACCAATTTCTCCATTCAGTAGATTATTCATACTTTTCGACTGGGAGTTGACCGACAGCAGTAAACGTTCTGGAGGAAGATTATTTGCATCAAATACACAAACTTTTTTACCCAGTTGGGAGAGGCATATAGCTAAATTGATGGGTATAGCAGACTTTTCACCCTTTACAGATCCATTGGAAACGGCAATTACCCTGGCCAATTCATCTGGCTGCACTTCGATTAATGAGTGTGACTGCTGTTTCATTAGACTGTTTTAATACATCAAAGCGATAGTTTCAATAAGTTTTATGCAGGGGTAATCAGCTCTACTCACAAACTTACCTTACCCACAAAGGCTTCACGAGTTTAATTATTTAACAGTGTGTAAGAGGTTTTCTAGTCAATTAATTTCGATAGAAATATTTGCTATCTGCTGATTCCACTCATACAGATCATTATTATTTTTTTGACTACAGGAACAGCTACCACCACAAACATTATCACTGGAGAAATGTTTAATTTTGCCTTTTCTAATCCAGAAATCCAGCATGCCTCTGACCGCTTCCGGTTCGGCATCAAAATGGATAGCGATATCGCTCAGACTCACCTGCGGATTGGATTGAACATATTCTTTAAGCTCTTTTAAAATCATGACTGCAAACCAGCAACTGACTGCTGCTTACCGGCATACCTGCGTAACCCGATAAACAACAAAATGGTATAACCGATAATCAGTAAAATAGTAATAGAGGCGTGAGCAGGATTATCACTAAAACGGGCAAACTGGTAAAACACAACAGCTGTGATATAAGCCACTGAAGTGGACCAGAATGCAACGAAAGTTGCCCATACTCTTCCCGCTTCTTTTGCAATAGCCCCTATAGTTGCAACACAGGGGAAATACAACAATATAAACAACAGGTAGGCAAAAGCTCCGCCCTGGCCATCAAAACGTTCAGACATCACACCAAAAACCCCCTGGGTGACTGCCAGACTGTCGGCAGCCATTTCAGCATCATTCATATCTCCAACACTTAACCCCAGAGGGTCAAATATCAGCTCTGTCAGGCCGGCAAGGTTTTGTGGAATGGTTGCCAACGCATCTGATAATGACTGAGAAAGATCAAAAGTCTCTTCATGCTGAAGTTTATCCTGCAGTGAGATAGACGTATAAATTGAATTGAGCGTACCCACAATCACTTCTTTAGCCAGTACTCCGGTAAAAATGCCTACAGTTGCCGGCCAGTTATCCTGTTGAATACCCATCGGTTCGAACAACGGGGTGAGCGTTTTACCCATATAACTGAGAACAGAGTTTTCACTATCCTCATTACCAATCGATCCATCCGTGCCAATCGAGTTTAAAACATTCAGTGCGAGCACCATCAGAATGATTACTTTTCCCGCATCCCGAATAAACAACTTCACTCTATCCCAGGTACGCAGCCCAATACCTTTTAATGTTGGTACATGATAGGTAGGCATTTCCATCAAAAAGCCACTGCTCTCACCCGACAACAGGCTGTGTTTCATAATTAGACCAGTCGCAATAGCCATTAATATACCAATAATATATAAGGCAAAAACCAGGTTCTGACCATTACTCGGGAAAAAAGCGGCCGCAAATAGCACGTAGACCGGTAACCGTGCTCCGCAGGACATAAAGGGATTCATCAGAATAGTGAGTTTTCTTTCACGTTCACTTTCCAGTGTGCGCGTTGCCATGACCGCCGGCACATTACAGCCGAAACCAACAATCATCGGCACAAATGCCTTACCCGGCAAACCAATTGAGCGCATGAACCTGTCCATCACAAAGGCAGCCCGGGCCATGTAACCCGAATCTTCAAGAAAGGACAGGAATAAATACAGGCAGGTAATGATCGGAATGAAGGTAGCTACAACCTGTATGCCACCGCCTAGCCCCTGAGCCAATATCAGCACTATCCAGTCCGGCAGACCCATTGACAGTAATAACTGTGACAGACCACCAACAAAAATTGCACCGGCGACACCATCGAAAAAATCGATAAATGCACCTCCAAAGTTGATGGTGAACATAAACATCAGGTACATCACCAGCATAAAAATCGGCACGCCTACAAATCGATGTAACACTACCTGATCAATTCGATCTGACAGGTATTTATGAATCTTACCTTTAACCTTGACCACAATCTGGGTAATGGCATGGGCATGCCCGAAACGAGAATCGGCTATATAAATATCAGTACTTTCACCGGTAATGCTTTGTATATGCTGTTGCCATTTGCTGATCAGTTGTTTCAACTCTTCAGTTGGCGGTTGTTTACAGACACTGTAATCACCCTCCAGTAGTTTCAGGGCTATCCAGTAAGTGTTGTAAGTATGGCTTTCATCCGGCAGTTGAGGGCGTATATCCGCGATGGCTGTTTCTATTTCCGCGTCCATGGTCAGGCTAAAACCACCAAGGCTATAATCATTGATTACCTGCAAGGCAGCCTGCTTCAGATCGTTCAACCCTTTACCTGAAACAGCAACAATGCAAACTACCGGGCAACCCAGCTTCGCTGAGAGAAGATTCACATCGATCGATATTCCTCTCTTGTCGGCTATATCCATCATGTTTAAGGCCAGTACCACTGGTACTCCCATCTCCAGCAATTGCACCGTGAGATAGAGGTTACGTTCTATATTAGCCGCATCGATAACATTGATTACGACGTCAGCTTCACGCCTGAGCAGAAAATCACTGGTTACTTTCTCATCCAGCGACATGGCATCCAGTGTGTAGATACCGGGTAAATCGATCACAGTGACTTTATTGCCCGGTGCCAGGTTAAAACTACCCTGTTTGCGTTCTACAGTTACTCCCGGCCAGTTACCGGTCGTCTGGCGAATACCAGTAAGGCAATTAAAGAGGGCTGATTTTCCGCAATTCGGATTGCCGGCAATAGCTAAGGTAGTCATTATTCGCAGTAAATTAGCGTTGAGTTTATGATTTAAATGTTATCACTTTGTATGGCCTGTAAATACACCAGGGATGCGATATTTGCTCCCAAAGCCACACGACTACCATTACTTAATACCACCACGCCATTATGTCGTTGATGTAAAATGGAGATTTGCTGTCCCTTTCTTATCCCCAGACTCATTAGTTTTTTCTTCAACTCCTTATCACCGTCGATATGAGAAATAATGCCCTCGTATCCGCTTTCAGGTTGATTCAAATTGATTGGCTGAGGCATACTAGTTGTAAATGAGAAATATTCTCATTAATATATTCGCGTTTGCTAATACTGTCAATAACCCAAAATCAAAAAGAATGAACAAAATGATTTAAATCAATCAAATTTATTCCGTTGAAATTTTCAGGTAATGAACCAGCTCAGATAGTCGGCCCTCATCGACCAGCATTAAATGCGGGGTTTGATTAAATTCCTCATGATGACGCCGTAACCAGTGCCGCATCGCCACACCGTCCGCCTGCAGCCTCTGGTACATTAACTGGTACAACTGAATAAATTCAATGGCGCAATTCCAGGAAGTAGTACCCTTTTCTAACACGCTCTGGGCATTAGCCAACCGACCGATATCTGAACACTGCAAATGTAGAATTCTTGCCAGTTCAGCCTGGTATAAATCCAGCATATCTACCACCTGAATAACTGCCTGCGTCAGCTCACGCGCTTGATCTGGAATTTCTGCTATTTCAAGTATCTGCTGGCTTAAGTTATTCATTTTTAGCAATAGAAATAAACAGATAACTTGATAAATCGATGCCTGATAGTACGGTTTTCAGGAAACAATTCGACCCTGATCCATTTTTATCTGTCGGTCTGCCCTTTCAGTTAGACGCTCCTCATGAGTCACCAGGATCAGGCTGGTACCAGATTGATCACGTAAATCAAATAACAGTTCGCTTATCTGTATTCCGGTACGGGTATCCAGATTTCCCGTGGGTTCATCAGCAAATAAAATAACCGGTTCAACGGCATATGCACGGGCTATCGCAACACGTTGCTGTTCGCCGCCGGACAAAAGTTCGACCGCAGTATTCAAGCGATGACTTAGACCCACATTAACTAAAACCTGTTCTGCAATTTGCGATGCTTTTTGGCGCCCGGCAAGCTCCAATGGCAACATCACATTTTGCAATGCAGTAGCACCACTTACCAGGTGAAAAGACTGAAACACAAAACCAACACGTCCATTGCGTATAGCAGCACGTTGTTCTTCATTTTTATCGGATAAAGTTTCGCCCAGTAAAACCACTTCTCCGCGGGTAGCGATATCCAGCCCGGCCATTAATCCTAACAATGTCGTTTTACCAGAACCTGACTCTCCGGTAATCACCAATGCTTCTCCGGACTTCACATTGAACTCAATGTCCTGCAATATGGTCAAAGGGCCTTCAGCAGCCATTACAGTTTTAGTTAAATTAGATACTACAATGCAATCATCCATTTTCAAGATTTTACTCACCGGTTTAGTTTACTGCCTGTCTTCGACTACTACGTTCGCCAACAGTTCTAAAATACTCATTTTGGGCGATAGTTTAAGCGCTGCTTATAATATCTCAATCGAACAAAGCTGGCCGGTACTATTTCAACACAAATTGAAATCCATTGACCCACAAAATAAAGTTATTAATGCCAGCATTAGTGGAGAAACAACCGCTGGTGGTGAGGAAAGGCTTGGCGCTTTACTGGATCAACACAAGCCCAGTCATATGATTCTGGAGCTGGGTGGCAATGATGGCTTACGCGGTTTTAAATTCAAGCAAACTCAACAGTCCTTAAAAAACATTATCGATATGGCACAACAGCAAAATATCGAAGTATTAATGATTGGTGTTCGCCTGCCTCCGAACATGGGACCAGTCTACAATCAACGTTTCCAGCAAATTTTTGAACAACTGGCAAGTCAATTTAAAATAGTCTATCTGCCTCAATTTCTGCAGGGAATAGCCGCTGCTAAAGCTGAGTATATGCAGCAAGATGGAATCCATCCCACAGCCGTGGCCCAACCTTTGCTGGCTGATAAGGTCTTTAACGTATTTAAATCAAACTATCTGCAATAATTCAGGCAATTGATGCAAGTTGTTAATTTCAGCCTGAGCGGGATACAACTCCTGCGGCCATATATTATATGTCCTGTTCACCCAGATTGTTTGCATACCAGCCCTGCTTGCTCCCACAACATCATAAACAGGGTCATCACCGACATACAGACACTGCTGTGGTTTTATTTTTAAAAAATCACAGAAAGCCTGAAATATTTCACGATCCGGTTTTCGTTTCATGATGTCCGCAGCATTAATATAATAATCAAGATAATTATTTAACGCGGTAAGCCCGGCACTGGCATTCCCATTACTGATCGACCCTAAACGATAGTGACCTTTTAACTTATCCAATACCGGAAAAACATCGTCATAAAAACTAACGTCATGGCGTAAACGATAAAATAGCTCAAAGCCCTGCTCGACCATTAATTCAACTTCGTAATCAAACTCTATAGCCAGTGCAGCAAGCATATCTTTGCGCATCAGTGATAGATCAATGCGATACTTTTCACTGCTATTCATAAAACCATGTCTAAACTTTACTAAATCCTGTTCAGAATAATAATCAGTTATGCGCGGATAACTTTGTAACAGCCAGTCATAGGTTGCTTTTTCGGCCCGGTGAATAGTCGGCATACAGGGCCACAATGTATCGTCAAGATCGAAGGCAATAACTGAGATATTACTAAACAACAGGGATAATCCAGTAAATGTAAAATAACAATATTAATGCGGGTAGTATTAGAGGTACAGGCTTAATTCTCTGAAATTCAGTGGAATTAGAAATTATTTAGACCTGTCAGGATATGATATGTAAAAAAAAAGACCTGAACGTAAGAAATTTCATTCCAGGATTTTTATTTCATACACAAAAGTTTTGCTGGCATCGTAACTGCTTCCTTTGACGTGTTCGAGTCACTATCTGTAATATGGGCGTCCTGCCCTGCACCCGATTCAGACATTAATCAAAAACCAGATAAGTTGGTTTTAATCTGTCATTTTCTAACCGCCCCAATTGACTAGCGCTGCAAAGGGTGTATTCTGGCCAACTAGACCAATCGGTCTAATTTACTTGATCGAGTTAACGTGGAGAAATAATTATGCGAGTAGCGAAAGACAAAGTGAATGTAAGAATGGAGATTCCGGGTGCCGTAATCCGCCAACAAATGGAATTTGGCGATGTAAGCGGATTCAGCAAGATTAGTGGCGAGTGTTTCACGCTTTCGGCGGGCGTCGATACCACTCCATTATTCCAGGGACTGGAAGGGAACCTCTGTCAATGTCCTCACTGGGGGTTTGTGTTGCGCGGTCAGCTTACCACGACTGATGCTAAGGGTTTTAAGGAGACAGTAAATGCTAATGATCTTTTTTACTGGCCGCCCGGACATAACGTCAAGGTTGATGCTAACGCTGAGATCGTCATGTTCAGCCCCCAGCATGAGCACAGCCAGGTCATCGACCACATGATCGAGAAGGCCAGCGCCTAGCCAGTTACCGCAATACCTGGATCAGCGACGACGAAGTTTGATACGCCGCCATCCTGACCTACGAGTTCGGTGGCTGTACGAGTTTCAACATACTCGATTAATTGCCTGACCATTCACAGAGGAGATGATGCATCCGACTAAACAGCGCCTGCTCGAAGCGGGATTGGCCATGCTCTTGCGGCATGGCTACAACGACCTTGGGATACAGGCGCTACTCTCGGCCACATCCACTCCGAAGGGTTCGTTTTATCATCACTTCAAGGACAAAGAAAATTTTGCCCTCCTGGTTATCGACTGGTACATGCAACAGGTACATGCTGGCCTCGACCTTTGTCTGGTAGACAAGGACCGCCCGCCACTGGAACGAGTGCGACATTTCTTTGAGTTAACACTACAAAGTTACCGAGACGAAGGTTACATGGGCTGCCTATTAGGTGGACTTGGACAGGAACTGTCGGGGGTGAGCGAGGTTTTTCAGCGCAAGGTCGAATGGTGCTTTTCTGAAATCGCCGGGCGTATTGCAGTTTGCCTGGAAGATGCGCGGAAACAAGGAGACATACCTGCTGATTCCGATCCGAACAGCATGGCAAGCTTGCTGGTTGATTGCTGGGAGGGGGCGGCTTTGCGCAGTCGTCTGCAGGGAGATGCAGCGCCGTTGAATGCAATGCTCGACTTCTACTTCCAGTCCGCAGTTGGTCGATAACAGCTTATGAGTTTTCGGCGTAAAGCAGACTGCACCAGGATTAAAATACAGATACCTTCTCATTATCGAGGGAGTCACAGTATCGATTGATTTTAGCTCTTAACTGAGCCTCTCCTGTAGGCACATAGCTCTCCTTCGTAAATCACTACTACATCTGAGACATAAGATTGACAGAATAAACTGGATAAAATATTGAACCCTGGTTAGATAAAACCTGAGCTAATACAAATTTCACCTGCAACACTTATTTTCTTTTCAAAGCGTAATACAGAATTCTTTCCGCAATATTGTGTAACGGTAATACTTCATCCGCATGACCACGTTTTACCGCTTCTCCGGGCATACCCCACACCACACTGGATGCTTCATCCTGAGCAATGGTAGGAGCACCGGCTTTTTTCATTTCACCCATGGCATCTGAGCCATCATCACCCATGCCTGTTAGCAACACACATAATGAGTTTGCACCAACATTTTTTGCGACCGATTTAAACATTACTTCAACAGAAGGCTTATGTCGGTTTACCGTTTCGGTATCCAGTAATCTGCATACAAACCGAGCTCCGTCACGCACAACTTCAAGATGTTTATCGCCGGGAGCCAGGTAGGCATGACCGGGTAGTATCTGTTGACCATTGGTGGCTTCTACCACGGTCATAGCTGAATTTTTGTTCAATCTCTCTGCAAAAGGTTTACTGAATGTAGCTGGTATATGTTGAGTAATCACAATGCCAGGTGTTGATGGAGGCAACTGACTTAACACGTCTTTAATGGCTTCGGTGCCACCGGTAGATGCACCGATAGCAATAATCATATCGGTAGTTTTAAAATGTTTGCCAGCAGCTATTTGACTCAAATAACGAGGCGCGGGGGCAGGCATATTCTAACCACGCACCCGGGCTCTGGCAGCGGCTTTAACCTTGGCAATTGCTTCGTTTTGGGTAGATACAAAGTATTCACCTGGTACTATTTTTTCTGTAATCGACTGATTTTTATATTCCCAGAACAGGTTAAACTGAGAAAACCCCGGTAATGTTTTAGGGAAATCCTCTTTTCTTAACATGACTAAGTAACCTTACCTGTTTTCTGATAAATTGTTTTACCAAGCAAATGGAATTTTTCAGTTGATTTATAAAGAGATTCAGAATGCCCCATAAAAAGGTAACCTTCATCGATCATTAATTCGGCATAACGTTCCACCAGTTTATTTTTGGTCGGTTTATCAAAATATATAACTACATTCCGGCAGAAGATAAAATCCATCGTGTCACTGATTGGCCAGTTATGCAGCAGATTCAATTGCTTGAAATCAATCATTTTCACTAATTCGGGATTCACTTTAACAAATCCAGAGCTATCACCCGTTCCCTTCTTAAAGTATTTATTTAATAATGTTTTATTGATGCTATCGACACGGTTTAAATCATACACGGCAGAGGACGCTTTATTGACCACATAAGAATCTATATCAGTGGCCAGTATTTTAATATCCCAGTTTTTATAATCGGGTATAGCTTCAGCCAATGTGATTGCGATCGAATAAGGCTCTTCACCAGTAGAGCACCCGGCAGACCAGATTCGTATTTTTTTTGTTCCACGTAATTTGAGCTCAGGCACGATAGTGTCTTTAATGAAGTCAAAATGATGATTTTCCCGAAAAAAGGCTGTTAGATTCGTGGTTACTGAATTGACCAGTTCGATAGATTCAGAACCACGATTACTATTTAAATACGATCGATATTCGGAGAAATTTTTCAACCCAAGCTTTCTGACGCGTCGAGCCAGACGAGAATAAAACATCGAGTATTTATCATCATCAGCAAGTATGCCTGTCGTATCAGTAACGATTTTTCTCAGGTAATCGAAATCATCACGTGTAAACTCGAACTCTTTATCATTTTGCATCATTAAAAAAACTCGATATCCTCTTTATGAGTCTCATTATATTTTCGAACAGCTTCTCTCACGTCCGCCCCTTTCCTTTCATGAGTGATCAGTTCGGTATTATATTTAATAGTTTGGCAAATCATTCTGGTTTCTTCAGTATCCGGTAAATCATCAACCGCATTAGTGATAATATTTTCATAACTCATCATGGTGGTGAAAGGACTGATTAAGTGTTCAACCGACTCTTTACTTTCTTGCATTGCTATTTCTATTTGAGCCACCGACAGAAAAAGCATTCACACTGTTTCCCCTGATCTTGCTCCACCTCAGATTAGGGAAACTGAAGTAGAAGTACCTTTTATTTCATCATAAATTTAAAAGTGTCCAATCCACCTTTAATTGAATGCGCAGCGCGGAAAATACTATTGATGACTTCATTATCTGGTTCACCAGGTTGCAGATCCATCAAACCGATTTCCATGATTTCAAGAGCAAAGTTATTCAAATCTAATCAACTATTTATAGTGCAACCAGTTTCATTTTTATTATTTTTTTAGAATTAATTACTGTATTTGCCTTTTTATCGTCTTTTGCTGAATTTCCTTTAACTATTTTCAGATATAATTTCGACTTGAATAAACTTAAGCCCGGATACCGAGAATTTTATGTCGCTGAATAATTTCACTTACCAGTTACGTCAAAGCGTTAAAGTCGGCAACATACTGATCGGCGGCCACGCTCCAATTGTTGTGCAATCAATGACAAATACAGATACTGCCGAGATAGAAGCATCGGTTGAGCAGATAAAGCAATTAAGTGATAGTGGTTCTGAACTGGTCAGGGTGACCGTTAATAATGAGCAGGCAGCATCGGCCGTACCCCAAATTGTAAATAGACTGATAATGCAGGGTTATAACACGCCCATCGTGGGAGATTTTCATTTTAACGGACATAAACTGTTAACTAAATACTCTGAATGTGCCGACAGTCTGGCAAAATATCGTATCAACCCCGGCAATGTTGGGCGCGGTAAAAACAGGGATATTCAATTCCACACCATGATAAAACTGGCGATAGAACACGATAAACCCGTGCGTATAGGAGTGAACTGGGGAAGCCTGGATCAACAGATACTGGCACAACTTCTGGATCAAAATGCCCGGTTAGAACAGCCCAGAGAATTAACAGAAATAAACCGAATGGCCGTCATTCAATCAGCATTAAGCAGCGCTCGGATGGCACAGGATATCGGTCTATCTTCCGATAAAATCATTATCAGCTGTAAAATGAGCCACGTTAATGATCTGGTGGCTGTGTATAGAGAACTTGCAAAACAATCCAGCTATGCACTTCACCTCGGCTTAACCGAGGCTGGCATGGGTGATAAAGGGATCATAGCCTCTACCGCAGCACTGGCAATATTGCTGGATGAAAACATTGGGGACACCATCCGTATTTCATTAACCCCGGAACCTGGAGGCTCACGAACTCGTGAAGTCAAGGTGGCACAACAAATATTACAGTCACTCAATAAACGTTCATTTACGCCCACAGTTGTCGCATGCCCTGGCTGTGGACGAACCAGCAGTGACTACTTCCAGGTTCTTGCCCAGCAAATTCAGCAAAAAATGGATGATTCCATAAAAAAATGGCGAGTATCTTACCCTGGGGTTGAAGAAATGAGTGTGGCTGTGATGGGCTGTGTCGTCAATGGCCCGGGTGAGAGCAAACATGCCAATATCGGCATTAGCTTACCTGGTAATGGCGAACAACCCGTCGCTCCAGTTTATGAAGATGGCGTAAAAACGGTGACACTAAAGGGTGATCAAATCGCCGAAGAATTTATAGCTTTAGTAGAGAAATATGTGGTCAGAACTTACCGTTAATAGTGAGAGATAGCTTACTTACTGTTTACCCTGTCAGCCTAACTTTCTTCAATGAGCTGGCAGGGACCAAAGCTATCCTTATTAATTATTTGACCAGCCAATTTAGTTATCGAATCTGAACGATCTCAGCAGCCACCTGAAATTCCTTTTCAGAATGCTTATCGCAACGAGCGACCAGTATATTTGCCGACATTGGAGGAGTAATGTTATTCACAGGCGTCAATTTTACCTTAATATGGTCTCCAATTTTAACTGCTACACTGGTTTCAAATAGAATTCCTTTAGCACTTAAATTGATAACCTTACCCTGCCTGTACTCTTTTTCATTTTCCAGTTGATATTCCATAGAACAGTCCAGCACCATTCTCTGAAAATCCCTCTTTTCTGAAAAATCCATAATTTGCGCTTCCTAATTTATTTCAAACAGTTTTCCAAAATTTGCAACGTCTAGAATCTTCTTAACATCTGCAGATGAATTTGAAATGACTATTTTAGATCCTTCTCCACCAGCGTGTTCACGTAACAGCAACAACATGCCCAGTGCTGAACTATCAAGATAGTCTGTACCGGCCAAATCAACGACATACTGAACTCCAGCCCCCAGAGTCTCGACGTAGGAGGACCTGAATTCATCGTATAATTGAAAATCAAACTTACCTGAAACGGAGATAGTGACCTTTTTTCCGTTATCAGAAACAGCGCTTGTAATTGACATATTTTTACCTATTTTATCTAAACTTTGATTAAATGAGTGAATTTGAATTTTTTAATAAGTACCTTATTATTACTGAATAATAGCAGCTTATTGCTGAAAATGTATTCGCATTAACAAAATTATTTTTTAATAAAAAAAGCTCCAGAAGCCCCCCCCCCTTTCAACTAAGACATTTCAATATCACCCGTCTCCATAAATCTCTGGCTAACCGCTTTATTGAGCGGATTTTTCCATTCTGTTTTTAACAGGTCTACTTCCTGTTGACAATGCTGGAATAAAACATGCTGAGCTGTTTCATCTGACGCTAAATCGCCTAGTTTTTGCTCCAGTCTACAAACCAGTGCATCCAGTCTTTTAGCGTGTTCACCACTATAATCAATTACCTGCATTACAACATCCTCGAATTGTAAATACCTGACAGCGTTAGATACTGACTGAGATATTTCATCAGTCACAGTTGATATTTTAGCTATTTCCTAATCAATAGTTTCACTGTAGCCTTCTACGGCCAAAAGCGTAACATCCACTCGATTTTTTGCTGAAATCATGTCCGCCATATCTTTTAAAGCGGGTTATAGCAATCCATAACGTCAATTGTTTTTTTGCATAAATTATTCTGCGTTTTTTAAGGCTCTAAGCAACTGTATTAAACCGTGTAAGGCGAGATAATCGCTAGAAACAGGTATAATTACTTCGTCTGCAGTATATAAAGCATTAAAATTTAACAATCCGGAAGTCGGCGGACAGTCCAGCCGGATAATGTCATAACTTTCAAGCACAGGTTGCAGTGTTTCTCTTAATACTCTGGCCTGCTTTCTACCTTGTGCCGACAATTTTTCATTTTCTGCCCGGCGAAAACCTGCAGGTAAAACATCCAGGTTTCCGCGAATATATATAATAATCTAATCAACAGATGCCTCCACCAGAAAAATATAATCTACACCGGTTAAACCCGGATCCTATTATCCAGGACTAGCAGTAAGTTGCGCTTGCGGATCCATGTCTAAGGCAAGAGCCCTTAATTTTTTATTCGCATAAGCAGTTTCAAGATTAAAGCAAGGGGCGGTTTTTCCAACTCCCCCTTATGATTGAGAATAGCTAAAATCAGCAAATCCATGAGAAATAAACTGCTAACTTTATTTAAGAGTAGTTTTAACCAGACGTTTTTTTGATAACAGCCAACAATTGGTCTGGATTAAAAGTCTTTACTATCCAGCCAGTTACCCCGACATTTTATTTTATTAGAAGATTCTGTCGTTAACATTAACAAGGGTGTAAATTTAAAATTAGGTAGCTTTCTTAATTCTGCAATTAGTGCGATAAAATCCATACTCGGCATATTTACATCTGTGATGACCAGATCATAGGAAGCTGATTTTGCGTTGCTTTAAGCAATCAAACCATCTTCGGCTTCCGTTACCTGCCCGACAGTCTTTAGCGTGAAAGAAACGGTTTGTCACATGTAAGCTGAATTATCGACAGCCAATATTGAGTCCATTCGTAACTCCTGAAATTATTTATCAATCTGACTTTGCTGTGAAAAAAGCAAAAAACCTGTCACTAAAAATCTCCCGAATTCAACTCATAAGTGCAACTTAACCTAGCTGCACTGTTAAG
>CALCSG010000495.1 GCA_937894085.1 uncultured Gammaproteobacteria bacterium
TGAAATGGAAAGAATTTTTGAAATTGGTGCTTTTCCGTTCAGGCACTAATTATAACTTTAAGCGATAGATTGTTGAGTATTGTTGTCACGATAATTTCTCTTTTTTATTTGCGGCTAAGAAATGTTTTCCTTCTATTTCTTCTGGTTTTTATAGGATACCAACATTTATCGGCAAGATGAAAATTCCTTGAGAACAATTTTCGTAGATAACTCTATTCTATAATCTGAATTTAAAGCTCTTGTGAAAGAGTAAAAGTTTCGACTCTTACAGGAATTTATCTGAGTCAAAGCGAACAACATTAAAAGGTCTGCAATTGGCACACACTTGCCTGAACCACCATGAGTGTTCGTCCGCTTTCGACACACTGGAGTTGATTATCATCTTTCTAGTAAAATGGGTTTTGAGCCATTTGGAGTAAGATCTAATGATTTGTATGACTTCTAACAGGAAGTCGAATCATATCGATACTCTGGAAATCTGATCAACCAGACTCTCATGAAAAAATACCTAAAACCAATTAAATCAATTCAGATATTTCTGGTTTCTCCAAACCGGTCATAGGTGGTAGTTGTATCTTCGGTCAATACGTAAAACAGTAAAATAACCAAAATATCTACTCAGTCTTCATGATGGACAAACCGGCCGTTCCTGCATGTACCGGTAACCAGCTCTTCACGACCCACTAGAGACATTCAGTTACACTGACTTCAGCAACGAATTCGTGGCGGTCATTGCCCAGTTTAAATTACCAATATTTTTGCAGATACTGTCTGTAAGTTTTAATAGGTGGGTCTTTCCTAATAATACCCAGAGCAGCCGTTCCAGCAAGTAGCCTGGTACCAAGGTAATTAGGTAACTTTTATATACCTTAGTGGGCATTTATAAAATATTTATAGACGCTTTATGTGCCTGACTGGCTTACTTCAACAGGTAGACCGGCCGTTTTCCATTCAGGGTAACCATCTTGCATGCGTCGGGCTTTAATCCCTTTTTCGCGCAAACGGGCAACTGCATCAAATGCCAGAACACAGTGAGGGCCGCGGCAATAAGCGACTATTTCCTGATTTTTGTCGAGCTTTTTAATCCATTTTTCCAGGTTCTTAAGTGGGACATTAACTGCCCCGATTACGTGTCCCGATGCGTATTCTTCCGCCGGGCGTACATCAAGCACAGTAACCAGCCCGGCGCGTGCACGTTCCAGTAATTCTGCGCGCGGTATTGGCTCAAGACTATCTTTCACCGTCAAATAGGTGTTTACCAGATGTTGAACATCGGTCACATGACGCTCAGCAACAGCACGTAAGGCGTTAAGTAGAGTGATAATGTCGTCGCCGCTTATGCTGTAATAAACTTTTAATCCTTCTTTTCGACTGGTAACCATGCCTGCATGGCGAAGCTGTTGTAGGTGCTGGGAGGTATTTGCCACCGTTAGACCGGCTACTGTACTGAGCTGCTCAACACTACGTTCACCCTGCGCCAGAAACTCCAGCAGCTCCAGCCTATTGCCATTGCTAAGGGCTTTGCCTACCCGTGCAAACTGGGCAAACAGGTCATGTTTAAAGTCCATGCTTAATTCTCTCCGGGCTTGACATTAATTAAAATTAAACTATTCTAGTAATCAACTAATCTATTGAATAGTTAACCAGTGAAGTAAGTATAGCATAATCAATCAGGGTCACAATACAAACGCGTCGTTGATAAATGAAGTAGCGAGAGAATCTATGATGGATATCAATGAGTTTATTATGGGTAATGAAGTCGACATACGGCTGAGTTTTTTTCTGGGTATCTTTGCTGTGATGGCAATCTGGGAGTTTGTTGCACCGCGTCGTGCACTGACGGTTTCTAAAGTCCTGCGCTGGACTAATAACCTGGGACTGGTTTTTCTCAACAGCTTGATTTTGCGCCTGTTGTTTCCTGCCGCTGCAGTTGGTATGGCCTCGTTTGCCCATGAACAGGGCTGGGGCTTATTGAATTATTATGCTGTGCCACCCGTGGTTGCGGTTATCGCTTCCGTGGTGGCGATGGATTTTATTATCTATCTGCAGCATGTCATGGTGCATGCGATTCCTGTTCTGTGGCGACTGCATCGCGTGCATCATGCCGACCCAGATTTTGATGTCACTACGGGTGCACGGTTTCATCCCCTCGAAATTATTCTATCCATGTTAATCAAATTTGCCACAATTATTCTGCTCGGGCCGCCGCTAGTTGCGGTGGTGATCTTTGAAGTGATGTTAAATGCCACTGCCATGTTTAACCACAGTAATGTTCGTTTAAATCTGGTAGTTGATCAATGGTTACGCCTGCTTTTAGTGACACCTGATATGCACCGTGTACACCATTCCGTAGAAGACGATGAAACCAACAGTAATTTCGGCTTCAGTCTGACGTGGTGGGATCGTCTGTTTGGTACCTATCGTGCTCAGCCACGTGCTGGCCATGAAAATATGATCATCGGTATTCTTACTTATAACGATCCGAAACTGGTTTCATGGCTGCACGGTATGTTGTGGTTACCTTTTATTGGAAAAATAAACAGCTATGCGATAAAGCGGCGTAGCTGGCATTCAGACAGTAATGAGCAATGAATAATAATCGCCTTAACCGTATTGTGTTAGTACCTGGATTAATCGTTGGTGTGACGCTTGCGATTGTATACCGAGATCAATTCGATGCCGCTGCACTCGAAGCCTGGATTAGTGATGCAGGTGTACTGGCGCCGATTGTATTCATAATGATTTATGCGCTGGTCACGGTGTTGTTTTTGCCCGGTTCCGTCATAACGCTAGCAGGAGGAGCCCTGTTTGGCCCCGTACTCGGTACTTTTTTAAATCTGACCGGTGCGACTCTGGGTGCAGCACTAGCGTTTTTAATTTCCCGATACCTTGCCTCAGACTGGATTGCAGACAAGGCAGGAGGCAGGGTCAAACAGTTAATTAACGGTATCGAAGGAGAAGGCTGGCGTTTTGTTGCCTTTGTCAGACTGGTGCCGCTTTTCCCGTTTAACCTGCTTAATTACGCACTGGGTTTAACCAAAATACGATTCATGCATTACCTGATCGCGACCTTTATCTTCATGCTACCGGGTGCTATTGCTTATACCTGGCTTGGTTATGCCGGGCGTGAAGCCATCGGCGGCGGTGAAGGATTAATCCATAAGGTACTGATTGCCTTTGCGTTACTTGCCGTGGTGGCTTTCCTGCCACGCATTATCGGTAACATTCGACGTGGACCAACAATCGATATTCCAGAACTTAAAAGACGTATCGATAGTAATAGTGCACTGGTTCTCGACGTACGTACGGCTGATGACTTCATTGGTGAACAGGGTCATATCGAATCAGCGCTCAATATTGCCATCGAAGAACTGCCGGATCGAATAAATGAATTATCTGAATACATAGAACAACCTGTTGTGATTGTATGCAGGACAGATAAACGTTCAGCCAAAGCAGCTCAATTGCTTGCAGCACAGGACTTCCACGATATACATGTGGTACGTGGAGGAATGACCAGTTGGAGAGAGGCTAACTTGCCTGTAATTCACTGAATAAATCCGGTAACAAGTAAAAGAATAAGCGACCGC
Source organism: uncultured Gammaproteobacteria bacterium (assembly GCA_937894085.1). GTDB lineage: Bacteria > Pseudomonadota > Gammaproteobacteria > JACNJF01. The sequence goes on from CALCSG010000495.1 coordinate 3,591, forward strand.
TTGAGTTCTGATGGAGCAAAGTATGTAAGATTGACTGGAATAATTTTTACTACTAAAGGAAATCTTCCCTACCCTAAAAAACTCTAATGAAGTCCTCTTACGCTCAGTTAATATTCAATACACAATCTAACAATGATCTCACCTGAATCTCTATCTATCTCCTTATCAACTTTTTCTCTGATTTCCTTAGCAGAAATTGGTGATAAGAGTCAACTAGTCTGTATGACCCTGGCAGCTCGTCATCGTCATTGGCCTGTAATATTGGGTGCAACGGTTGCGTTTCTTATACTCAATGTCCTGGCAGTATTATTTGGTTCGGGCGTCGCTGCCTGGGTGCCAGAACAAGTGATTGCAGCCATAGTGGCTCTGCTTTTTGGTGCTTTTGGTATTCATACATTGCGCAACCAGGATGATGGCGAATCTGTGGAGGTGGTTGAACGTCCGGGTCATAGCATTTTCTTTACTACTTTTTTGTTAATCCTGGTTGCTGAATTTGGCGACAAGACACAAATTGCAATAGCGGGTTTGGCTGGTAGCATGGCTCCTTTACCAGTATGGATAGGCGCTACCCTGGCATTGGTGATGGTTTCAGCACTCGGAGTCTGGGCTGGACGAACTGTATTGCAGCGCCTGCCGCTCCATTGGCTACACCGGGTAAGTGGTGGTATTTTTTTGTTGTTTGCATTAGTAGCTGGTTGGAGAGTATTTACTTAATCGGAAAAGAGCTCTGAAAGACAAATGACTGAGGTTATATAAAGCTTTTCAAGCAATTGAATGTCCAATATCTCAGTTTTGAACTCAAACTAAAAATTCAGCTTTAAACTGCTCTTTATTTTGAGTAGGTATCGAAGTGAAATGACCTGAATCATAGTGTAGTTAACGCCTGAACTAATAACCTATAATACCTCATCATTACAGTGGTTTTTTATGCAGTATTAAGTTTAGGAGTTAGAAGTGCATTTACATAAACTAGAAAACTGGCAACACAACCATGATTTTTCAGTTAAAAATGACAAGGGAGAGCAACGGACAAAATACGTTCTGATCCTTACCGCCATAACTATGATTGTGGAGATCATTGCTGGAAGTATCTACGGTTCGATGGCCTTACTAGCGGACGGCTGGCACATGGGTACACATGTTGCAGCTTTTATGATAACGATATTTGCATATCGCTATGCTCGTAATCATGCAGATGATCCGGCTTATACATTTGGGACTGGCAAAGTCAGTGTTCTAGGGGGGCTTTGCTAGTGCTATAGCGTTAGCTGTTGTTGCACTGGTCATGTTAATTGAATCGATGCAGCGGATAATAGATCCTCATACTATTCAGTTTAATGAAGCAATTGCAGTTGCCAGTTTAGGTTTGGTCATTAATATTATTAGCGCATTTCTTCTCAAAGACGATCACCACCACGGTGAGCACGACCACGACCATCATCACCATGACCATAATTTAAAGGCGGCTTACCTTCACGTGCTAGCAGATGCATTGACATCGCTACTCGCAATAATTGCCCTCGTATCAGGAAAATATTTTGGCTGGGACTGGCTTGATCCAATAATGGGGATAGTTGGTGCAGTTATTATTACGCGTTGGTCATATGGCCTACTAAAACAAACAGGCCCAATTTTATTGGATGGCAGTATTGAAGCAACGTATCAAGCAGCAGTTAAAGACACGATTGAAAAAGATTCAGATAATCTAATTTCCGATATTCATATTTGGAAAGTCGGTGCAAATCATTATGCAGCAATCATCTCTTTAATAACGCTCTATCCAAAAAGTACGGAATATTACAAGGTACTATTGAACGACTTTCATAAATTATCTCATATTACTATTGAAGTGAATGTATGTGAGGAGGACGTATGTAAGGTGCCATAAACTTGCAGAAATAATAACGCTACATTAAGTTTAAATTCATTTATCCCTGAGCATCAGGGATGTCTATAATGGCACTTTGTACGCATTCACTGTAGTCAATGGCTACGACCGATATCGCCACACTAGAGTAGGTCATCACATATCCAGAAAACTGGTCATGCAGCCACTTGAGATGAAATAAAATGATTTGTATGACTCCTAACAGGAAGCAGGACACTATATCGATACTTTGGGAAATCTCAGTTATTAGATACAGAAAAAATACTTAACCAGGTAATTTCAATTCAGAATTTTCTGGTTTCTCCTTACCAGCCATAGGAGGAAGTAGAGCCTTCGATTTTCAAGTAAAATAGCAAAATCACCAATAACTCTGGTCAGTCTTAAAGGTGGACAAGGCTGCCCTTGCAGATTGCTCCAATGTGTTGATGGCTAAACCTGCGATAAGGTCTAAACGAATAAGTTGTGTGTTAGCCTTCTTGAATAGTTTTCTTAAGTCTTTAAAAAGAACTTTAATTGGTGAGTTACATCTTGAAAGGAATTTGAAAATATCACCTAGATGTCAAAGTTCTGAAACCTATATGCGGTTTTATTCATGTTATTCCAAGTCTGGAATTGTCCATGTTTATTGAGTCTGTCGAATTTTAGCTTACACACAAAAGACGGGAAGGCTTTCAAACCGACAGGTTACGCCTGACTTAGGTGAGCAAATGCATAACAAGAAACCCTATAAAATTTACATTGAAAGACTTTGATTAAAATAACAGCATTCAGGGTCTGTAAATCGCTAACTAGCAACTAACTAACGGCCTGATAGTTGATTTTAGCCATGTAGAGAATCACCTCAATGTTGGAAAGTTCATCTCCAGATGGTATATATACAGTTCTAATTCAAAAATATTTGATGGATTGCCGGTCTTTCTACACTGTTTTAATAATAATTTACTCTTTATTTTTTTACATTTTAATTCGAGAGACACCACCGAAACTACCTACCCACAAAGTTTTGTCCTGTTGAGTATCCATGGAAAAAACGGTATTAGAAAATAATCCTTCATGCGTGGTCAACTTATTACTAAATACTCCTTCTTTAAACTGGGTCATGCCATTACTGGTTCCTACCCATAAATTGCCTGTCTTATCCTCGTGTAACATAAAGACGTGATTTGACGGTAATCCATCTTTAACAGTGTAATTGATAAATTTTTCACCATCAAAACGAGCCAGACCTCCGCCCCAGGTGCCAACCCAGACTGTCCCATTTTTATCGACTTCCAGCGCAACGATGTAATTCGGGTTATAAGCGGTATCGACATCCTGTAAACCCATTTCAACTTTTTGTCGTGCATGATGGCTTGACACTTTGGCTGGGTCAGTATTAAACGTGTTATCACCTTTGACCAGTTCATACTTAGCACCCTGGCCATTTTTATGGTTCCAGCTTGTCCATTGATTATCCTGTAATCGCGATAAACCACCTTCGGTAGCAAACCAAACTTCTCCTTTTTTACCCAGATCCAGACCATAAACCCAGTCATTCGGTAAACCACCATTGGTGTTTTCCACTGTATAGGTTTCCCAAGCAGCAGGGTCTTCGAGTCTGCCTCCTTTAACCAGGTTGGCACCGGACCAGGTCGCAATCCATAGATCACTATTAGGCATCACCAGTACGTCATATACAAAAGCATCAGCCAGTCCATGTGGCACATTAAAAATTTCAAATTTATCTTTGATTTCATCATAAATCGCCAGTCCACCACCATAGGTGCCTATCAGCATTTTAGTTTCTGTCCAGCGACTTACATGGAAAATACCATTAGCCAGTAAACCATTGCGTACATCGAACAATCGGTAATCATCAGTTTCTGGAATATAACGAATCACACCGCCCGAGGTGCCGACCCAGACTTTATCCTTTTCAGCGAATATAGACTTTACATTGCGATTTCCCACTCTAAAATGAGTGAACTTTGTATTTTTATCGGCTGCCAGTTTTACCGCCACATCGAGACGATTGTTATCGGGTATCAGGTTGGGATGGTTTTTACTCATCATAGTATTGGTGGGTATCTTGCCGGCAATCTGATTTTTAGTGATTGGTTTTACCTGGCTAATGAGTTCAGGGTCTACCTTTTTAGAAAGAGAGTAAAATCCAATAACAAGCCCTGCTGTTAGTAGTAATGTAATAGAAATAGTTTTATTGCTCATGGTGATTTCTCATGGTTAATGCTCCAGCTAAAAGTTAATTCAGGTTTTTTTTCCTAAACCAAGTCGGGTAACACCACCACGACTGCCAACCCAGACATCACCATTTGGAGCAACCTGAATAGCGTAAATATCGTTACCGGCCAGACCGTTATGAATAGTCCAGTTGTTCCAGTGAGTACCGTCGAAACGTGAAAGTCCTTTATTGGTGCCGAACCATAAAACTCCATTTTTATCCTGTGCCATGCTGTACACAATATTGCCAGCAAGACCATCTTTTTCCATCAGGTTGGACCACTTTCCCTGGCTAAAATGTGCCACACCGCCACCCCAGGTGCCAGCCCAGACAGAGTCATCCTGATCGACCAGAATACTGAACACATAATTCGGGTTGTAGGTGGGCTTACCACTGGCCAGTATGCCCAGATCATGACGGGATCGAGTACCGAGGCCCGTATTACGACTGAAGGGCAGGGCATTGGGATTATCTCCGCCCAGACCATCTTGATGATTCCATGATTTCCAGCTTTTTCCATCGTAACGGGTTACACCACCTTCAGTACCAAACCAGACGTCTCCTTTACTGTCGACATCAATGCCATAAACCCATTCATTAATCAGTTCTTTGACATAGGTTTTAAATTCACCCGTTTTTCTATTCAAATAGTTGGCCCCTGCCCAGGTACCGATCCACAGGCCACCATCGTGATCGTTAGCAAATGAATATATCCAGTAATCGGCTAAACCGTGCATGGGAAAATACGTTTTCCAGTCTCCATCTTTATAACGAGACATGCCGCCTGCGTTAGTACCAAACCATTTGTAACCATCAGCATCGATACCGATCCCAAAAACATATTCATTGGCCAGACCATGATCTCGGGTAAAGGTATTTACGACTTCTCGAGACTGCAAATTTATTTCGTGAACCCCCAGAGAAGTACCGACCCATAGACGTTGAGTATCAGCTTCAACGGCCAGTGAACGGACATACACCGACTCGCCTACATTGAATACATCCAGAATTTCTGGAACTGACAAGTCTGACTGTGTACTTCTGGACTCTGGATCAATTTTTTGAGTAGATGCTTCTATCGTGGATGAAACTGTTTTTTCTGTCTGATCAGAACAGGAGAGGCTTAATATCAAAATCAGGCTCAGGTAAAGTATTTTTAGTTTGCATAATTTCATTTATAGAGGGTCCTGATGTAAGCAATTACATCGAATATCTGTTGCTCTTTGAGTATACCCAGGTAGCCTGGGCAGGCTTTATCACCTTTTTTTATTCTTTCCAGTAATGCAGAATCAGACTGGAATAGTCCCTTTCCCCGTTTAAAATTAGCAGCTGTTGCCATGGTGTTTTTTCCGTCATGACCATGGCACATCTGGCAGTTTTTCTGATATATATTACGTCCTTTTTCCAGGTCTGATGAAGCTGCTGTAGTGGCTAAAATCAAGGTCGGAATAAGAATTAATAACTTTATAATAATCAGTTTTATATTCATGGCTTATCCGTTAATTTGTTAATTTTATTGTCCCAGTAAATCGCCTGATCCAAATTTAGTTCCAGACCCAGGTCGTTGTTACGATAAGCCATTGTCAAACGTCGCATGGATACGGTATCCCCCGCATTGGCGGCTTTTAAAAACCATATACCAGCAGCCTGTTTGTCTTTACTGAATCCAAGATTTCCAGATTCAAGGGCATAAGATAAAGCACGCATCGCAGGAAGATAATTCTGGTGTGCAGATTTTTCTATCCAGCTACCCGCTTTAACAGGGTCTTTGTCTACACCTTCACCTTTTGCATACATATTACCCAGTCCTAACTGAGCCCCCGCATGACCCTGCAGTGCGGCCTGTTGAAACCAGTGGAATGCCTGTTTGTCCTGCTCGGATTGATCCAGAATGTAAGCCAGAGTATTTTGTGCGGGCGCATAATTCAGTTCGGCAGATTGTTGCAACAATTGCATAGCTTCGATTAGCTTGCCCTGGCGGAAGGCTTGAATACCCTTTTCTCCATCACTTTTTGCATCGGCATAAAGCATTGAAAAGACACAGCATATGGGTACACATAATAATATGTATACTCGTTTAAAGGGCAGTGACATATTCCTAGTTCCCATTTCCGATGTCATCTTCCAGTTTTCGATACAGACTGGATACGCCTATACCTAAGCGGTTAGCGGCCAGTTTTCGATCACCATTTGCCTCCTTAATAGCTTTCTTAATAACGGCGATTTCATAACAATGTAATTGATGCTTTAATGAATCTATCGACCCCGATAAATTTTGCAGCTCAGGAATGTCAAGAGTATTAATGTTTTGTGGTAAATCTGAAATTTGAATACATTCATTTTCAGCCAGGATCAGCGCGCGCGCTATCGCATTCTGTAACTCTCTGACATTACCTGGCCATTTATAATTCAAAAGGCTTTGTAACGCGGCAGGGTGAATATCGATAGCTGTATTCAACCCCATTTTCCTACTTTCCTTATGGATGAAATGTCTAATGAGCTCAGGGATATCTTCTTTTCTTTCAGCAAGAGGGGGTAAAGGGATGTGAAATACATTCAATCTGAAATACAGGTCTTCCCGAAAGGTTCCCTGCTTAACCATTTCTGCAAGATCCTGATTCGTGGCAGAAACAATACGCACATTTATTTTTCGTGACTGTTCACTACCTAACGCTCTAACAGTCTGATCTTCTATGACGTGTAGAAGTTTAACCTGCAGATTTAATGGAAGCTCTCCAATTTCATCCAGGAAAATAGTGCCCTGATCAGCTTCGGTAAACAATCCCCGTTTCGCTTTATTAGCCCCGGTGAAAGCCCCTTTCGTATGTCCAAAAAACTCACTTTCCAGTAAGTTCTCTGGTATGGCACCGCAATTAACGGGTATAAAAGGGTACTCTGATCGTTGACTATTTTGATGAATTGACCTCGAAATAATGCCTTTTCCTGCACCGCTGGGGCCGGTAATTAACACCGTACTGTCGGTGGGTGCTACTTTTAATATTAATCGTTCAGCCTCTTTCATGGCAGGAGATATCATCTGACAAACCTCATCACCCTGCCCCAGAACAAGTTCGCGTAATACTTCATTTTCAGAACGTAGATGAATAACATCGGACAAGTGTTCAAGCCGGTTAATTACATCTTCGTTGCGTAATGGTTTTAACATATAGTCATAAGCACCAGCGCGCATGGCTTCGATAGCGGTATTCACCGTCGCAAAAGCAGTCATCATGAGAAATATAGTTTCAATGCCTTGTGCCCGTGATTTTTCGACCACTTCAATGCCTGATATATCGGGCATACGGATATCGCACAGAGCAACATCAATGTCCCCCTTGCTCAAAATACTGAGAGCTTCAATACCGTTGCCTGCCATCAATACCGAATGCCCTGCATTGCTGACAGACTTAGACAGAATCTGCCTGATAGCCGGTTCATCGTCGATAATTAAAATTTGTAGTGATCGCATATTTTTACTTTTTCAGTTTTAAAGTGATTACAGACTTGTTTAACAGAAAATTTGTTCTGCTATATATCATTGGTATTCCTGTGCCTGATCGGTTCGAAGTGAAGATTTCATGAGTTGATGTAAACTACCCGTATCCCAGGGTCGCTCTCCGAGTAATCGTTTGATAATTAAACCATCAGCAGAAATGATAAAGGTTTCAGGTAGAGCTTTTATGTTCAACAATTTTCCAGTCAGCTGAGACTCTTTATCCTGATAAGTTGTAAATTCAATTTTATGTTGTATTAAAAACTCTTTGATCAAATTACTGTCATCGTCAATTGAGATACCTATAACTGCATACCTTTGTTGATCGAGGGATTCACTTAATTTTTGTAAATCTGGCATTTCTTCACGACATGGCTTGCACCAGGTTGCCCAGAAATTGATGATCAATATCTTTTTGTTAAAATCAATGCTGGTATTTTGAACAGGTTCTAGTCGATCAAGTAGCGTTAAAGGGAAAGTTTCGCCAGCAGATGATTTATTTACCCGTTGATCAGAGCAACTGCTTAATCCTGACGTCATTAAGCCAATGCACAACAGCATGGACAGGTGAGACAGGCTAACTGTTGATGTGATTCGAAATGGTGAATGATTTAAGTTCATAATCTCTTTTATTTAGCAATTCAGATGCCAGTCAGGCAAATTGCTCTCAATTAATCAGGTTTCAGATGTGGAGTACGTTTTTAATCAGTATATGGCGATTTAAAACTGTCTAAACAATCGCTATTTATCCTGTTATTGAGAAACTATAGTGGATAATTCTCAAAAGTGGGAATCGGATTGCTGGTTAACTGGATAAAAGGCTTCAGCAATATAACTGATTATCTGATGGATCTGATGATCGGAAAGAACACTCTTCCATGCAGGCATTGACGTATTGGCCAGACCATCGCGAATACGTAAAAGCAAATAATCACGGGATTTGCCTTGCATGAATTCTTCATCTGTAAGATTTCTCGGTTTAGGATCAAGAAAACTGCCAATCCAGTTTTCTCCCGTTCCATCTGCGGCATGGCAAAACGCACAATTTAGCTGCCATAACTGTTTACCGTGAGTAGCCTCTAAAGAAAGCTGCATAACTGCTGGTGCTATGTCATGTCCGGCATAAATACTGGCCGATGAAACAACATCTATAACCGTGTGAGAGTAATTGTTTCTCGGGTAGGAAATAGATTCTTTCTTCCAGATTTCTCCTTCATTGTTGACGATTGCGCGATCATGGCAGGTAATACAACTGGTTAAAAATAACTGTTTCCCCCTTGTTTGTTCGACATTTAGCTGTTGCCAGGGTCTATCCAGCGGGATAGAACCCGTTGCGAATGGAAATGCAGGCGCATAACGTTGATGATCTGGCCAGCCATTTTCAATCGTATGATAACGTGTATTTAATCGCTGGTTATCGATAAACTCTGTCCTTACAAAATCAACCACAGCATTAATTTCAGTGTCAGTTAACAGGCGTGCAAACCCATGCATGGCGGTATCTTTTTTACCCGAAGTAACAACCTTGATCATTTTCTGGCGTGACAAGTCGCTAACTTTAGTTTGTGTGAAATTTCGTGGTGGAGGCGTTAGATAAGTGCTGGCAAGGGTTTTGGCATCTCCAGAATAACCGTGGCAAAAATAACATCGGTAATTATAAATATCACGCCCCTGTTCATATTGATCATCTGTGGTCTGTAAACTGTTTACAGGGTTATCGGCATAGCTTAAAGCATAACTTGATAATGCCAATATTAAGACAAAAAAGGGGTACATAATAATCGTTACGGGTTGATGAAAGACTTGAACACAAACTCACTAACATCAGCTATTTGCTGGTTATTGAATACTTTGTCCCAAGCTGGCATTTCGGTACGCAACTTACCTTTTCCTATGACTTTATACAGGGTTGGACGATTAAAACTTGCACGCGAAGAAGTATGTAAAAAATCACGCGGTTTAGGATTGATAAAATAGGCTCTAGGACCTCGACCATCACCACCTACACCATGACAGGTAGAGCAGTTTGCCATATACAAAGCTGTGCCGCGTGTTATGTCGCCCTGTAATTTATCTGGCAGAGGCAATGCCATATCTGCCCGTGTATTATCCGGTGTGGCCGCATATTTTTTAGTGTCAGTGTTGGCGAATGTTTTTTGCACAGCTGAACCCGACATGAAAGCGTTAATAACATAATCAACCACCAGCTCTATCTGATTATCGGCTAAACGATTCTTCCAACCTGTCATGGCGGTTTCTGCGCGGCCATAGCTGACAGATCGAATCATACGTTCGCGGGATAAATTTGACTGGATAGATGGGTTGCTAAAGTCAACCGGGGGAGGGGATAAACCAGTGCTTGCCCATACCGCACCCTGTCCACTATCTCCATGGCAAACGGAGCAATTTTCTGCGTATAGTCGACTACCTTCCGGGGCGCTTTCGACATTGGCTGATATAAGAAATTTTGTTTCGATCAGTGCAGACAGAGCGGTTATTTGTGGCTCTGAAAGTCGAGTTTTCCAGCCCGTCATCGCGGTACCCGGTATGCCTTCACGTATTGCTATCTCTATTCTTGACTTATTCAACTCAATCGCTGATTGCGGACTGGTAAAGTCCCTGGGCGGTGGAACCATACCTCGCATGGCATGACTTCTTCCATCTCCTTTATCACCGTGACAAACCGAACAATAATTTTGATACAGAGCGCTCGCATCAATTTCAGATGCAATACTGGATGAAGTGATTAAATAAAAAATTAAAAACATAATTACACTAAAACTAACTGGAGCTTTCATAAACGGAACCATAAAACTAAAACCTGAATTCAAGTCATAAGTGCATAACCGGTTATTGTTTTTTCATTAATATTG
>CALCSG010000496.1 GCA_937894085.1 uncultured Gammaproteobacteria bacterium
CAAACAGGACGACGCCGAGAGAATAAAAATCTGACCTGGCATCCAGGCCGGTGGCAAATTCCGGTGCGATATAACTGGCTTCATGCATAGATACCGGTAGTGCAGGGACCGACGAATCCTGCTTAAATGTTCGTTGAAAAGAAACAATACCAAGGGTGACCTGAGACAGGTTAGGGAATACCAGGTTGGATGTGGATACGCCGCCATGAACCAGGCCCAACGCATGAAGTTTGCTCAAACTATTGGCAAGTTGCAGGCCAAAATTCAACACTTCATCTATTGTGAATTCAGTTTGTAGAGGTTGCTGGTTTTGAGCACACGGAAAGTAGTCTGTTATTAAATAGCAACTTTCAGGGTCCCATTCGGCCTTTTTAATTGAAATAATATTTCCAATCGATTTATTGAGTAATAATTGTGAAGTCGTATTTACGTGTCGACAAAATTCAGGGTTTGACGACAGTTGCGGTTGAAAAAATTTAATAGTAACCGTCTTACTGGATTCAATTTCGAGGGCATTATAAACAGAGCAATATTCACCAATAGAAATTTCTCTACCCAACTGGTACCCGGGGATGTTCATGAGTTAACTCTAGAAATATTCCTGCTAAAATTGAAAATAAATCGACAGCATGGCACTTAGCAATTGTTCTTCAAACTCTTTTGAAGTAATGGTTGCAGGATTGCTATCTTTGACATTATCAAAAGTATATTTTTTTGCATCAATTGAAACGGAATAACTCAGATTTGAACTCAGACGGGATGCCCAGCTAACACCATAACTTAAACCCTGAGCATCACTGGTTGCATTAATATCAAGCGGAGCAACAATATCATTCGGTCCTGTACCGGTGGCAAATAATGGATTGGTTACATCCTCGGTTAAATCACCATTGAGGTTGGCAAAAGCTATATTAACAGATAGCTTGCCTGAATTTGAGACCGCCCAACCGTAGTTAGCACCGACAAAGAACCCTTTTTCCTTAAAAGACAGGTGTTGTCCCTGGTCACCTGATGCCTCACTTTTACCCGTTTTATAACCGATATAAACGGTACCTTTGTTATCCAGAATCTTTTTACCGAGAGTAATCGCAGTGTCCTGTCTGTCTCCTTTAAAGTTTTCCACAAACGGTTGCGAGAAAAGAGGATCATCAAGCGTGAATGAGTCTTCTTCATCGGCGGATTTCTGTGCGGATAAATCAAGGTAATAGCCATCTTTAAAAAAAGTTCCACCTAAACCGAGAGTTTTGAAAGTGACTTCGAAAGTGATTTCAGGAAAATCGTTGCCATTTATACCAGTATTGGCGAGCGCACCGACTCTTGCAGTTTGAGAAAATTTATAGGATGTTAATGAAATTGAAGCTCGTGGCGTAAACGAGATGTCTGAGGCCTGTGCAGATTCAAAAACGGCAAATAAGCTGGTAGCCATTAAAAGACTGGCTGTAAAGTACGGAATGTGTTTCATATAACTTCCCCGGTATATCGCTGGTGATTAATACATCGAAAAATATGCAGGGCAAGATCTGGATTTGCTGGGCGATATTATTGATATATAAATTTTAAAAAGCTCATGTACATCCCTGTTTTATAATAATTTCTTATCCCTTATCATAATCATAATATTTCCAGTAGTCAAAATTTCGGCACATAAATTTATGTTCGCAAAGTTTCCCTGAACAATTAAAAATATATTCATTGGATAGCTTATGCTGTGTCGTTTTACTAAAAAGTATGGATTATTTTTATTCGCGAAAAAAGCCGAGGTTTTTACCAGCATAATGATTCATCGAATATCGGCGATAGAGTTAACCGGTCATTTGGTATAAGATATTTTTAGTGCCACATAAAAATATTAATTCCGGCATCAATAATAAACTATCTTGAGGTAAATATTATGAGCAAAGCTTTATCAAACAAGTTTTTAAGCGGGTTATTATTTGCAAGTTCACTTTTATTCAGTGTCAATGCCGTGCAAGCCGACAGTTGCGGGCATCGAGGTGTTCTTGACGATAAATTTTGTGACGAAAATAAAGATTTAGTTGCTGACACCCCGAAAGATTCTTCTAAATGGAGAGATCCTGGCACTCTGGTCTTTACCTATACGCCGGTGGAAGATCCTGCTGTATATAAAGATGCCTTTAGTGAATTTCAGAAATACCTTACCGAAGTTACTGGCAAAAAAGTTGTTTACTATACAGTCCATTCAAACGCAGCCGAAGTTGAGGCCATGCGTTCCGGGCGCTTACATATAGCCGGTTTTTCAACCGGTCCCACCGGATATGCAGTAAATCTTGCAGGTTATGTACCGGTTGCGGTGAAAGGAACTGCAGATAGTTTCCAGGGCTATAACCTGATTATTATTGTTAAAAAAGACAGTCCGATTAAAACTATTGCTGACTTGAAAGGTAAATTGGTTGCGCATACATCGGCATCCTCAAATTCTGGTAATTTGGCTCCCCGTGCATTATTTCCAGAGTTTGGTATTACTCCCGATAAGGATTACACGGTAAAATATTCCGGCAAACATGATCAGTCAATTTTAGGAGTCATGACCGGTGACTATGATGCTGCACCTGTTGCATCAGATGTTTTCCACCGTATGGCAAACGCAGGTCGTATCAATGCGGATGATTTCCGTATTATTTTTACCAGTCCGCGTTTTCCAACTTCTTCTTTTGGTTATGCACATGACCTTAACCCGGATCTGGCAGGTAAGATTCAGCATGCATTTTCAACATTTCGTTTTACCCCGAAAATGCAGGAAACCTTCGGTGGTGCAGACCGGTTTTTTCCTATAACTTACCAGAAAGACTGGAAAGTTATTCGTGACATTGCACATGCAACCGGAACTGCCTATACCAAAGCAGGATTGAAGAAACTGGCTGAGAAAGATGCTGCCAAAGCGGCCAAAAAGAAGGCTAAACAACTGGCAGAAGAAGCAGCAAAGAAAAAGAATTAATCCTGTTGATTAGCTAAGTCCGATAGTCTCATGGAGGCTGTTTTGCAGTGAAACAGGAAGTTTTACGTTTGTGATCAGATTGAGCTACTGGAAGTATCCGTAGCTCAATCATACTTCTATGCAGGAAAATTCATGACTTCAACGCAACCATTCCTGGAAATAAAAGGGCTAAAAAAAGAATATATTGCTGGTAAACCGATTCTTAAAGGAATCGATATGACAATATCTGACCCCGGCATAATAGCCATAATTGGTCCATCAGGAACCGGTAAAAGCACGTTGATTCGTTGTATCAATCGGCTGATTGATTCTACTGAAGGACAGATTATTTTTGATAATTCAGACGTTTGCCAGGCGAAAGGAACTCTTTTGCGACATCTACGGCGTCAGGTTGGCATGGTCTTTCAGGAATACAATCTGGTCGAACGTCTTACTGTCATCGAAAATATTCTCACCGGGCGTCTGGGTTATATGTCTTCATGGCAAGCCTGGCGTAGAGATTTTAGCCAGCACGACATAAATACAGCCTTCGAGCTGCTCGATGCAGTCGGCTTATCTGAGCATGCGAAAAATCGCGCAGACAGCCTGTCAGGAGGACAGCGGCAACGTGTTGGAATTGCACGGGCGGTGATGCAGGATCCACAAATTTTACTGGCAGATGAACCCACATCTTCCCTGGACCCTAAAACGGCCGTTGAAATTATGGAACTGCTTACCAAATTTTCCTGCGAAAAAAACATTCCGGCCCTGGTGAATATGCACGATGTCTCGCTGGCCAGAAAATTTGCCAATAGAATCATCGGCATGGCTGATGGATATATTGTTTATGATGGTGACCCAGATGGCATTACGGATGAAAATCTGAAGCAGATATACGGGGGAGAGGAATGGCTGAACTAGGCATAACTCCCGTTAAAGACTATAAAAATCCTTTCCCTAGAAACTGGCTAACCACTGGACTATGGATTGTGGTTGCGGGTTACCTGCTTTATACCGTGCAATCCCTGGGATTAAGCTGGTCGCGTTTTAGTGAGGGTTTACAGCATGCCGGAACTTTACTGGACAGAATGTTTCCGCCCAATTTTTCGCGTTGGGAATTGCTGTTCAGTGGTTTGGCAGAGAGTCTGGAAATAGCGATCATATCGAGTGTCGTGGGTATATTTTTCTCATTGTTCTTTGGCTTGTTTGCAGCTCGAAACTTAATGCCAAACATAGTGAGTGTTCCAATGCGCGGTTTTATCGCTTTGTGTCGTTCATTTCACCCGATTATTGTAGCCATTCTATTTGTCAAAAGTGTGGGATTTGGAGCCCTGGCAGGCATTCTTACGTTGATTATTGCATCCGTTGGATTTATTGCCAAGTTATTTGCAGAAGCTATCGAAGAGATATCACTTAAGCAGGTTGAGGCAATTCGGGCAACCGGTGCCAGTTTTACCAGCGTAATCCTGTTTTCGGTATTGCCACAGGTGTTTTCACGTTTTATCGGTTTTTCCACCTATCAGCTGGACTCAAATTTACGTAATTCGACAATGGTCGGAATTGTCGGAGCGGGTGGTCTTGGGGGAACACTATTTTCTGCTTTTCAACGTTTTGATTATGATTTTGTTTCAGCAATTTTGATTACTATTATTGCACTGATTCTTTTCTGGGAGTTTCTATCTAATGTAGTCAGGAGTATTTTCAGTGAGTGAAGTAGATAGTAATATAGATCGACACTGGCAACGATTTACCCTGAAACAGAAATTATCCCGCTATGCGGTATATCTGAGTTTTATGATCGCGTTGATTTTATCGTTGCGCACCGTCCAGGTTATTCCAGAATTTTTTTATGATGCTCCAGAACAGATTGCAGATCTGTTCTCGCGTATGTGGCCTATCAGTTTTGAGTTTTATCAAATCTCGGTGCATGATGCGATGATAGAAACACTTAATATAGCTACCCTGGGGACTCTGGTTACCCTGGTTTTTGCAGTTCCCCTGGCATTCATGAATGCGTCGAATATTGTTGATTCACCCTGGTCCCACTGGGTCGCAAAATTTTTCCTGGTATCATCTCGTTCCATAAATTCTCTTGTCTGGGCATTACTGTTCGTTGCTATATTTGGTCCCGGAGTGATTGCGGGTGTACTGGCAATAGCTTTTCGCTCGGTAGGGTTTATAGGTAAGCTATTAGCTGAAGCGATAGAAGAAATCAACATGGGTTCGGTAGAGGCATTACGTGCTACAGGGGCTCCCTGGGGAGCAGTGTTATTGAAAGGGTACTGGCCACAGGTGAAACCAGCTTTTTTCAGTATTGTATTATTTCGATGGGATATAAACGTCAGGGAATCGGCCGTTTTAGGGCTGGTTGGTGCAGGTGGTATTGGCATAGTATTGAATAATTCAATGAACCTTTTTGAGTGGCAGCAGGTGGCTATGTCTCTGATAGCTATATTTGTTATCGTGATACTGGCAGAAGTGCTTGTAGTTAATATTCGTAAACACCTGATTTAAACCTGAATCCGTATCTTGAAGCCAACAGCTTTTATAGTGGAGTTTTCACAAAGAGTCACTTTTGATAGTACTGTTTAATATTGCAAGAACCGTTGTTACAGAATCTTAAAAACACCTATTATTTTATGCGCCATGGTGAAAGTGAAGCCAATGTGGCGGGTATCATCATGAGTAACCCTGAACGTGGTTGTAACGGTTATGGTCTGACTGAAAATGGTCGTTTACAGGTTAAAAAGTCAGCCAGTAATTGTTCTGATCTAAAGCTGACCAGGATAATCACATCAGATTTTCTGAGAGCCCGCGAAACGGCAGAAATAGTAGCAAAAATGTATCAGTTACCAGCACCAGTACTAGATACAGGCTTGCGAGAAAGGTGGTTTGGTGAATATGATGGCGAGGCAGATAGCCATTACAGGGATGTATGGTCTCAGGATGAATTAGCAGAACAGGGTAATTATAAACAGGTAGAAAATGTGGGGTCTGTATTAAAGCGGGGACTGAGTGTTATCAGCCGACTGGAAAATAAATTTTCAAATGAAGTGTTATTAGTTGTTTCTCATGGCGACATGTTGCAAATATTACGCACAGCTTTTGATGGACTTTCCGCATCAAAACATAGATATTTAACACATCATCAAACTGCTGAAATAATAAAGTTTTAGTGGTCAGTATTTCGACATAAATAATTAGATTTTATACGGTTTTTTTAAATACTTGTTACAAATCTGGTTACACACCAATCTGTTTAGAGGTCACCATGCAAGAATTAAATTTATCTGCCAACCAGGCCCGGGTTATCGGTTGTCTGATGGAAAAATCCGTAGTAACACCTGACCAGTATCCTTTGACCCTGAATGCATTAACTAATGCCAGCAATCAGAAATCCAGTCGCGACCCTGTGATGTCGCTGACTCAGGGTACTGTGCAGCACACGATTCGTGAACTGGATGACAAACATTTGATTCGCATTGAAGAGAATTTCAAGCGGGGAGTTGAAAAATATACTCATCGTTTTTGTAATACACATTTTAGTGACCTGAAACTTTCTGCACCACAATTCTCCATTGTCTGCCTATTATTGTTACGCGGTCCCCAGACACCCGGAGAATTAAGGACGCATAGTGGACGTTTGCATGAGTTTGCTGATAATGAAGCAGTGGTCGACGCACTGACGGATTTAGTTGAATATGAAGGCGGCCCACTTGTCGTGAAATTACCGCGTACACCCGGACGCAAGGATTCAGCCTACATGCATCTTTTTTCCGGTGAAGTTGATATCGAGGCATATGAAGCTGAAGCCAGTGCTTCGACAGGTAGCGATACTTCACAGCGGGTGAGTGTGTCTGAATTATCAGAAAGGGTGAGTAAACTGGAGGCAGAAGTCGCAGAACTGAAAAAGCTTCTCAGTTCGGATCAGGATTGATTAACGGATTTAGCCTGTAATTCTGTATGTCAAATTGAAATGATCAGTTAAAAGTCGTCACTAACCCTGTTAAAAAACAAGATAGTAACGACTACTGATAAATTTTAGCTTTTAGCTTTTTTCGTCGTTATTATTGAAGACCTGCGATATTCATCATCTGGATAGACACGTCCAGAAAGCAGGCAGGAAAATATATGATTAAAAACCTGTCCTGGTGTGCCTTTTCTGGTTCCTGATCTGAAATAAGAATGCCCTTTAAGATCATATTTATTATTCACTTCATCACAATCAACGCTGTAAACATTTTTCGGTGTTTTATCCATGTTTTCAGGTCCGGTATGTCCCAGTCTTCTGGATGCGATTTTGTTTCTAAGGTTTGAAATTTTACTTGATCTTAATGCCAGGTCATCCGATGCATGATACACAATGACATTACGTGAAGCATGGCAAATGACTTCTCCAGTCTCGCCTTCGTGTACGGTTTCATTGACCACATCTGCAGCAACCAGGAAAGAATTTCTGAAAATTAACGGTACTCCCTGTGGCAGGTCATATTTTTTCCAGGCGGCCAGAGTGCCACGAAATACCCGATTGCCCATTGAATGCGCTAATATATTTATGCGCTTCAGGCAGGGAGCACTTTTTTCATCTTTTTCTTCTTCACTGCGCCATTTCAGGAATTTTTGTAACACCCTGGCGAAAGAGAAGGCACTCTGATCGGCTGCTTTCTGATCATCCCAGTAATCCTGAATAATGCCTTTGTCATTGTCGCAGGGCCAGATTAGTGGAATAACAAGTACCTCGTCTTTTTTCTTTTTGTCGCAAAGTTTCTGAAATTCATCGGCTCCGGAAAATACGTCTTCAGGCATGTTGGAAAAACCATGGATATATATAAGAATCTGCCTGTAGTCACTTTTTTTAAGGCGGGTGAGTAAATCCATGCTGCCAATTTCTGTGTATTTATTTTTTGCGTTACGTTCACAGTAGAAGACAGAATTACTGGGTGCATTATTTTCCAGATCAAAGTCAAAACTGCGACCAATTGTGGTTTGAATAGTTTGTTTGGGAAATCTGTTTGTTATGAAAATCATTTTTGCACCTATTTTTATGACGAGGTATTGTTATAAATTTATAGTAGCAGAGTAACATAGCCGCTATGTACCCATCCGCGAACAGATGGCTGATTGACCAGCTGAACAAAGTCCCATACTCCGGATTTATCAAGTAAAATTAACTCGGTGCCTGTCGGCAACGGACTTTCCGGCAGTTTTTCATATCCGCTTCCCGCACCTTCCCTGATATTGAGATTAGCGTTGGTGATGAGTCTGTCTTCATATGGTTCAGTTTCGGCAGCTGTTCTTTCCATGGCACCAAAACCACGGTTATCGATCAGGTTTCGAAAACGTTGCATGGGAAAGGCCGGACCCGGATCAAATTTTCTGCCGGGGGATATTTCCTGGTGACCAAGTACTTCGGTGATGCCCGGGTATTTATGCAATAACGTATTTACCAGCTCTTCAACGGCCAGCAGTTGAGGTTCAGGATAGGGTTCCCAGCCTTTGATTTCAGATGAACCCGGCATGGCACCAATAACGACATCTTCCGGATTAAAAACTGGTGTTTGTCCCCTGCGTGAGTAACGGCCATCCCCCTGTTTATCGAGCCAGCCATAATTGGCTATTTCAATACCTATAGAATATTGATTGAGTGATTTTAAGCCTTTCCATTGTGAAGTGCCGGCATGCCTTGCTTTAAGATTAAAGGGCACTATCTGCCAGGTAGATCCATCCCTGTCGACTACGCAATGTGCAGAGGCGTATTTCTTTTTACCGCCTCCACCACCTTTTTCGGTAGGCGACTTCATCATGAAGTCTCGTGAGCCTGTACCGGAACCACCCGCGGTATAGTGTAAAACAATGAAGCGTAGATTTTGAAGCATTCCTCCTACATCTTTAGATCGTCCAAACCATTCATCAACCAGGCGATTGTTTTTTATTTGCATAGTGTTCTCCTTATCATGCTTAATTATTAGAGTACAGGTTTACCATTAACAGTCTACTGCTTATTGCTTAACCGGGTTACATGAAAATTTCATCTTTTGCTGGAATGCGTTTACGTGTCAGAGTTAATCAATACCAGATTTTCAAGGACCATGAATTTAACTGTCCCGTATCCGCTTCAGCCAGATCGCGAACACGCAGCAGCCAGTCGCCCTTGATCTGCTCATCGATGAATCGTTGAAGGGCCGGCGTTGATTCCAGGTCGTATTCACGATTAATGTTATCCCTCCAGGCGCCTTCCTCATTGTGTAACAGTACGGAAAGCCCTGATGGCGAAACGAGCTCTATCTGTAAATCACCGATGTAGGTATGTTCAATATCAATTGAGACTGCGATATTTTTTACCTTACCTTTCTGTTTCTGGGGCAAACTGCTTGATATGCCGGTGACATCATTATCAGGAATAGCCATTGCAGGATCTGCCTGATCTTCCAGTAATCCGCCAGCTGGTGCTGCAATTTGCATATCCAGATGCCAGTGCAGTAATCGTCCTACATCCGCAGAAGCTTTATCTACAATATGCAGAGTCCAGTCTCCCTTTACGTCTTCTCCGTGTAGTTTTTGTAATTCCGCAAAGTCATCGCTACTCCATGAACGGATGATATCGTCACCGTCATTACCTTCATTTTTGTGCAGCACAATGCTGCTACCCTGCGGTGAAAGCAGGCTAACTTTCAGGTCGCTAATCCAGCTATGGATAATTTCTACATAGACCCGTATTGAGGTTATGTCACCATTGGCAGCCACCGATAATATACTCGAAATACCTTTAGTGTCATTATCCGGAATTAGCAGATTAGTCCAGGTTTCTGCATGTACGGTATTGGCTGCGGCTGCAGTACCAACAGCGAAAGCTATGTCCGGTCCCGGTCCACTGATATCCCTGATTTGAAACCCCGAATCTGTACCATCCCACTCACGACTTGACGGAGTAGTTTCATTGGAAAGTGCAATACCTGTAATATCCGGATATAAATCACCTTCATCGCCAGGATTGCGATTGTTTTCCAGGTCCAGATGTCCGTCAGCCTGTATCAGTGCGCACTGGTAATGTTCGTTGCGTGTTCCTTGTTGCCACTCGTTTGATCCAAGCGTATCGCAATGTAAAACAGCGAGTCCACTGGACGGAAGATGAGTGTCCAGTGCAAGTTGACTACGATTTTCAATAATGAAATATTCGTTGGACTTATCCGTGCTGAATTTCAAAACGGTATCGTAACGACCATGTTGCGTGGTATAAGAACCGGGATTATTCAAGTCGATAACGTTATCCACCCAGCCGGCAAGCTCGCGTAAATACCCGCAGACCGGAGACGGAGTGCGACGCTGGTTGAGATGATTACCTGAACCCATCAGGCAATAACGACCAATGCCCTGACTGGTTTCATGGTCACCGTCACGCTTACCATAATCATACATGTCGGGAAAGCGACACAGCAGGTGGCCGTTTTCATGACAAATGGTGCCAATGCGCAGGTCTACCTTGTGTAATCCGAGACCGGTGAGCTGGTAGTAATGTGTTTTTGTATTACCATATTGTAATGTCTGATAAGAATTATGGGGCCACAAATTACCATCGTATTGTGATTCGCCAGCATACAGAATATTGATGGCGTCGATAATTCCTTCATTTTTTGAGTCAAACTGAACGAGGTCAATTTTGAGATCGTTTACGACTATATCCATCACTTCTTTAACCAGAAGATTAGTAATGTAGTGACTACGCCGTTTGGATAGTCTGACAGGGCCGATGACGAGATTAGTGTAGTCAAGTTTGCCGGATGAAACGATTTCAAAATAGCTTTTCACCGAACAGTAATTGCCATTTTCCGTATAATTGTCAGCGTTGAACATGGCATCTACATCGGCATTGCTGATATTGGTACGTACGTCATCGAAATCGACCATAACAGTCAGACCCCGAATATTACCTTTGTGAAGTTTGCGTCCACTCAGTAATCCTTCTTCAGAACCCAGAGTGCGCATCATGCCGGTATCAGCGCTCTCTTCATGAGATCGAATACAGTTATGACGAATACTGAATTTTTCGTTCCTAACGTCCGTGTTTTCTTTCAAATGTTTACGTAATTCTATTGGAGCAGGCTTGTATAAGGGGACGCCGGAGGATACGAACCGGCCAACTGCTAAAGTCGCATAGCAATATCGTTTCTGTTGTGTATCATATATGACGGTATAGCCATCAAGCGTTTCGCGGCGTGCGTAAAATTCATCGCCGAAAATTCTTAACTGTATCGTTTCTCCAATGCCCTGGTCGGCGCTGATCACTTCTCCGTTTAATGAACTCATGAGTCACTCCTTTATATTGATGTACCTGTTATTCTAATGTCGGGAAGTTGGTACAAACACTTTCTAACATGGCAGTTGAACTTTTCTTTCAGGTTTAGTCTTTTAAATTTAGCCGAGATATTTAGTTCTATTATTCATTAAAAAACCATCATGGTTACTCCGGTTGTTCAGGTTTTGTCCTGTAATGAAAAACATTCATGGAGTAAGATTTTTTTTAAGAAAATGAAGTTGAACTGCAAATCAAAATATCCTGAAATTAGGTTTAATTTCTGCCTTCCTTAGGAAACTGCGGCATCCTTAAAGATTATTATCATTCATAAAAGGCTGAGTAAAGATTTAAATTTTTATGTCCCCCGGCATTCCATATATAAAATTTATAGGAAATAAGAAAATATCGTACGGGTTAGCTTTAAAATTCGTACATTAAAATTGAAGGTTCAGGTATTAGAGTGTTTCAAAATATTTGAACATTTTTATGCGTTGAGAAGTCGTCGGTAACTGCCCCAGACCTGCCTGCATATTATCTTTCATGTGTTTAACTTTTGTAGTGGCCGGTATAGCGCAGGTAACTGCGGGGTGTGAAACTGCAAATTTAAGAAAGTACTGCCCCCAGCTGTGGCAGTCGAAGTCCTTTGTCCATGATGGTAAAGGTTTGTTGCTGACAACCCTGAATAATAGGCCTCTTTGATAGGGCCTGTTTACTATGACTGCGATACCTTTATCCTGAGCTATTGGTAACAGGGATGACTCTACTTCACGATTCGCAATGTTATAACTCAATTGAATAAAATCAACGTCTTCATTTAGCAGAATATTATTTAGTTGATCATGAAATCGACCGTGTGAAGTAGTGATGCCAATATATCGAATTTTACCTTCGGCTTTCATCTGTTGCAGAGTTTTCAAATGAGTTTTCCAGTCGACGAGGTTATGAATTTGCATTAGATCAAATCTTTTAATTCCCCAGAGTTGACGCGATTCCTCCATTTGTAAAATACCCTCGTCTTTGCCATCAATCCATACTTTTGTAGCAGCAAACAAATCATGCTGCATTGTGATTTGAGAGAGTAACTGTCCTATGACCTGTTGAGCCGAACCATACATCGGTGATGAATCGATTAAACTTCCACCCATACTAAAGAAAGCCTGCATAACCTGTAGTAGGCCGGGCATCTGCTCAGAGTTTAAGCCGTCTTCGAAGGTGCGCGAAGTGCCCATACCGATGACGGGTATTTTCTCACCGGTTTTTGGAATGGTTTTGTAAATAGATGTTGCTTTTGCATAGCTTTTATCTGTCACCACAACGCTAGCTGATAGCGCCGCTAAAAGCTGTATAAACTGACGACGATTGATAGTAGCTAACTTTTTCATTTTAAAATCCTCAGTGGTAAGTTATTTTTTGCTGGAAATAACAAGCTGCTGCCTGCCAAGTCTAAAAGCAATCCATGCCCAGAACAAAGCCAATGGCACCGCAACCAGGGCAATTCCTGACAGGCCTAAACCGAGGCTACGCATTGCTGTATAGACCCAGGCACTAATAGCATCACCGGCTCTATAAACAACCGTGTCAATGAAGTTCTTTGCCTTATATTTTTGTTCACGGTTTAACACAACGTATAACATTTCTCGAGCTGGGCGCATAACCGCGTAATTACCGGCACGGCGGATAACCTGAACAAACAGGAAGATAGTTAGTACCGGTGAAATACTGAGCAAGGCGAAGCCAATTGCCAGTAAAACAGGAATGACCGCCAATACTGCAGCTAAACCAAACCACTTTATGAGACGACTGGTTAGAAATAGTTGTAGTATCAGGGTTAATGCATTGACTGCCAGATCAATGGAAGCAAAGATGGCGGTACGTTGTTCAGAATCGATAAATGCATCGCGAATAATCTGCGCCTGCATAAAGTAGAGAAAAGTCGCCAGAGTCGTAAATAGCAACATTAACAGGCAAATACCGAGCAGATAGGGTGAACGTAAAACCAGTGTAAAACCTGCCCAGATTCCGCCACTGATTAATTCTGTACTTTTTTCAGAAGGTGTTTCAGACGCATTAGAATCCGACCATGTAGAAAGTTGCTTTATGCAGATAACCGCAGCAAAAAGGAAAAGTGCAGATATTAATAACAAGTTTTTATTACCGATGGACTGCACCAGTAGAGCAGTTAAAGAAGGGCCTGTGAGCGCACCTATGGTACCTCCTGCCGCAATGAAGCTAAACAGACGTTTAGCCTGAGAGTTGCTGTATATATCCGTCATAAAACTCCAGAATACAGACACGATAAACAGGTTGAAAACACTGGCCCAGATGAAAAAGGTGCGAGCAAGTACTACAGAAGAGTGTTGTGAATTCATTAACCAGTAAAATATTAATAATAGAAAGATGAAGAAAAAATAAACATAGGGAAGAAATTGACGGCGTGGGAAACGTGAACTGACCCAGCCAAATAAAGGTATAGCAGCGGTCATGACCAGCAGTGTGCCGGTGAATAACCATTGCAGGTTTTCAACACCGCCCAAAATTCCCATTTCATCACGCATGGGCCGGATGATGTAATAACTGCACAATAGACAAAAGAAATAGCTGAAAGACCAGAAAAGGGCACGAACCTCAGATGGTTCGACCTGAACAGCCTTCATCAACATGGAGTGAATATTTTTTTTGATTTGCTTAATGCTAAAGTACTCAGAAAATTTAAACCATTATTTGCTATCTTTATTGGATGGCGGATTCAACTCTGAAGTGCAACGCAGTTAATTCCAGATCTAGCGAACGAT
>CALCSG010000497.1 GCA_937894085.1 uncultured Gammaproteobacteria bacterium
AAAGTTTTAACTTCGTTATTAATGGATTCCCGCTAAAAGCATGCGGGAATGACGACATTGCATGATTTTCATACAGAGCCATAAAAATTTATAACCTTAATAATATCTGATTGGTTTTAAAGGTTGTTTTCAGAGTAAACTATGCCTGTAGTTTTCGGTTTGACTTACCGGTCTACTTTTGTAATGACTATTTTCACCACCACCATCATTAATAATTTTCAGGAACCACTAGATGATTAATTCCAGATTGTTCATGCCAACGTTTGCAGCTTTTTTATTGCTGTTAACCGGCTGTGATAAATTTCAATCTTCGAAGACTAACGTTACAGCCGCTGCTCCGGCTATGCAGCCGGTCGCCGTTACTACCGAGATTGTAAAGCTACAGAATATTCCAGTGGATTATGAGTTTGTCGGCCAGGTCGCCGGTTCGCTTGAGGTGGATGTGCGTAGTCGAATTACCGGTATTATTGAAAAACGTCATTATAAGGAAGGCAGCTTTGTTAAAGCAGGACAGTTGCTGTTCTCTCTGGATGATGCTTCATATAAAGCTGTATACCAACAGTCCCTGGCAGCAATCGAAAGTGCCAGAGCACAAAGCATCAGCGCAGAGGCTCAATTAAAAAAGGCTAAACGCGAATTAAAACGCGTTACTCCTTTAGCAAAAAAACAGATGTTAAGTCAAAATCAGGAAGATGATGCAGCTTCAGCTGTGGATATAGCCACAGCTCAAAAAGCCGTTGCAGAGGCAGCCATTAAAGAAGCTCAGGCCAACCTGTTAACAGCAGAAATAAACCTGGAGTACACCAAGATAAAAGCTCAGATCGATGGCTTAACCGGTCGCGCATTAAAGAATAAGGGGGCTCTGGTGCAGGCCGGCAGTGACAGCCTGTTAACCACACAGGTGCAAACTAATCCGGTTCATATCAATTTTGGTATTCCCGAAAATGACCAGTTACGCATCCGCAGTGAAATTGCAAAAGGCAAACTGGTGTTGCCAGAATCGGGTTTTAAAGTTGATCTGGCGGATGAGTCGGGTAATGGTTCGGGATATGCAGGCAAGCTGGATTTCCAGGATTATAAAGTTGATAACAACACTGGTAACTTTGCGATGCGGGCTTCAGTGGATAATTCCAAAGCCGTTTTGTCTCCCGGGCAATTTGTAAGGGTTCTATTAAAAGACGCTGTTAAAGTTAATGCGATTGCATTACCTCAACGGGCGATTCTGGATGGGCCCGATGGTAAATATGTTTATGTGGCCAGTGCCGGAGAAAATGGCATGAAGGTAGCTTTGCAAAAGAAAGTTAAACCGGGCGAATGGGTGGAACTGGATGATCAGCATAAAAATTACTGGATTATCCGTAGTGGTCTGGAAGTTGGCGATGAAGTGATAGTGGATGGGGTTGCGCGAATTTTCTTTCCAGGTATGCCGGTGAAGACAGATAACCCGGAAACCGCTGTCGCCCCCGTTAGCGATAAACAGTCGTAATAAATCGAGGATAGAGACAGATGATTTCCCGGTTTTTTATAGATAGACCCAATTTCGCTTACGTTATTTCGATTTTTATCATGCTGGCAGGCCTTGCTGCCATGCAAAGTTTGCCGATTTCGCAATACCCTGAAATTTCTCCACCCGTGGTTCAGGTCACTGCTATCTATCCCGGCGCTTCGGCCCAGGTTATTGAGCAAACGGTGGCGGCACCGATTGAGAATGCCATTAATGGTGTTGAAGGTTTGATCTATATGGCCTCGACATCGACATCAAGTGGCACACTGACTATTTCGGTGACTTTTGATATTGGCACCGATGTCGATCAGGCCGCGTTAAATGTTAATAACCGGGTAAAGCAGGTTGAAGCGCGTCTGCCGGAAGAAGTGAAAAGGCAGGGTGTGACAGTAGAGAAAGGCAGTTCCTCTTTTTTACAGGTACTGGCGTTTTATCCTGAACAGGAACGTTATGACGATATCTTTATTTCCAACTACGTAAAACTGAATATTCTTGATCGGCTGAAACGTATTCCAGGGACAACCAATGTGCAGATATTTGGTGCCAAGGATTATGCCATGCGCATCTGGATGAAACCGGATCGCATGACTCAGTTAGGATTAACGGTGAGTGATATTGCCACTGTTTTAAATGAACAGAATGCACAGTTTGCATCCGGCAAAATTGGCGAAAGCCCTAATGGTGGTGGTCAGGAAATGGTTTATAGCATAACCACCAAAGGCAGGTTATCGACCGTTGACGATTTTGAACAGGTCATTCTGAGAACCAATGCCGACGGTAGTAGTTTACGCCTGAAAGATATTGCTCGAATCGAGCTAGGTTCAAAAGATTATAATTTTACCGGTCAGTTTAATGGTAAATCATCGGCCCTGATGGGTATTTTCCTGCAACCCGGTGCAAATGCTCTGAGTGTGGCTGAAGAGGTTAAGCAGACGCTAAATGAACTGTCAGAAAGTTTTCCTGAAGGATTCAAATATGCCATTCCTTTCGACACCACAAAGTTTGTCGAAGTGTCGATTCGGGAAGTGTTGAAAACTCTGGGTGAGGCCATGTTGCTGGTGTTCCTGGTCGTCTTTATGTTTCTGCAAAACTGGCGTGCTACGTTGATTCCTACATTGGCGGTTCCGGTTTCGTTGCTCGGCACCTTTGCCGGCCTGTATCTGCTTGGTTATTCCATCAATACTCTGACCCTTTTTGGTATGGTGTTATCCATTGGTATTGTCGTTGATGATGCTATCGTGGTGCTGGAAAATGTTGAACGCATCATGCATGAACAGGGTTTAGGTGCGAGGGATGCAGCGATCAAGGCCATGCATGAAGTTAGTGGACCTATCGTGGCCATTGTGCTGGTACTGGTTTCGGTGTTTGTGCCTATTGCCTTTCTGGGTGGATTAACCGGTGAATTATATCGACAGTTCGCGGTGACCATTGCTATTTCGGTCACCTTGTCGGGTGTGGTGGCACTCACCATGACGCCATCGCTTTGTGTCATGATCTTGCGTCATGAACATAAGCAGAGCAACTTTCTGTTCGACTGGTTTAACCTGTTTTTTCACAAAATGACATTAGGTTATATCAGTGGCGTACGTTTTATGTTGAAACGTTCTCTGTTTGCAGTCGTATTGTTTGGTGGCATGGTATATATAACCGCTAACCTGTGGCAAACAATACCGGGTTCGCTGGTACCTGATGAAGATCAGGGGTATTACATTTCAGCATTGTATTTACCGGATGGTGCTTCCCTGGAACGGACTGATAAAGTAGTTAAGCAGGTGATCGAGGCAATTCTTTCTAATCCGAATAACGAAAGCGTTGTGTCATTTGCTGGTTTTGATTTTCTTGGTGGTGGCTATAAAAATAATGCGGCTACCATGTTTGTATCGCAAAAGCACTGGGATGATCGTGATGTACCGACCAAAGCCCTGGTGGGTGAATTATTCGCAAAAACGGCAGGTATCAAGGAAGCGCTGGTGCTGGCATTTAATCCACCGGCAATTTTCGGTTTGGGTAATACCGGTGGTTTTGAATTTTATATTCAAAATAAGGGGGAGTCTGATCCGGCTAAATTAGCCGCTGCGATGAGAGCTTTTCAGGGTGCTGTGCAGAAGGAACCAAGACTGGGAATGGTTAACAGTTTATGGCGATCCGCGACTCCACAAATTTTTGTAGATGTTGATCGGGAACGTGCAAAATCCTTAGGAATTACCCTCGACAGTGCATTTGGTACATTGGCGGCTACCCTTGGATCTTATTATGTCAACGACTTTAATCGTTATGGTCGTGCCTGGCAGGTGCTGTTATCGGCTGATTCCAGTTATCGCAAAACACCAGAAGACATTGGTCGTATGTATGTTCGTAGCGACAAGGGAGAAATGGTGCCTTTAACCGCATTTGCGAAAGTAGAATACAGTTCCGGGCCCGATACGCTGGACCGCTTTAATAATCTGCCTGCCGTTAAATTGTTTGGTAGCGGAGCACCGGGTGTGAGTTCCGGGCAGGCGCTGGCTGCAGTTGCAGAAGTGGCTGAAAAATCTCTGCCCAAAGGCTTCACTTATGACTGGAGTGGTGCTTCTTACCAGGAAATGACTTCAGAAAATAATTCTGTGATTGCGCTGGGGCTGGCTGCGGTGATGGTATTTTTAATCCTGGCCGCACTGTATGAAAGGTGGTCATTACCGTTATCGGTATTACTGGTTTTACCTTTTGGCACATTTGGCGCGCTGGCATCGGTGTGGATACGTGATTTTACCAACGATGTGTATTTTCAGATCGGGCTGGTGACTCTGCTCGGACTGGCGGCAAAGAATGCCATATTAATTGTGGAATTTGCGCTGTTAAAAGTGCAGGAAGGCTGGCCTGCTACTGCTGCTTCGATGGAGGCTGCCCGTCTGAGGTTTAGACCTATTATTATGACTTCGTTGGCATTTATTCTCGGTGTTTTACCACTGGCTTTTTCTCATGGTGCGGGTGCGGGAGCCAGACAATCGGTTGGTACCGGGGTTATGGGTGGTATGTTAGCGGCTACTTTTCTGGCATTATTTTTTGTGCCTTTTTTCTTTAAGTTATTGATTGACCGACGCTTACGCAGTAAACCGGAAGAGTTTTTTCATAAAGATGAGGGTGACGGTAAATCAATTTAATTAGTATTAAACGGCAGGCTTTGCAATAAATAGTGGCAATAATTCAACCGTTTAAATGTGTTGAGATAGTCACTTACGTGTAGACTGATGTTTAAATCAGTGAATACTGAAGGAATTAACGGTGACAAATATCTTATTTATAAAGACGATTATCTAAAAGTCCATTTTGGTGCAAAATATCAAGTTATTGAAAGATAAATCTGTTCAGGTAATTATGCCTGTAAAAATTTAGGAGAAGAAACAATGTCTACTTCGGATAAATCCACTACAGAAGAAAAACATACGGTCACAGTCATAGATAATAAAAGTGGCCGACAGTTTGAATTAGAAGTATTGTCAGGCGAAATGGGTCCGGATGTGATTGATATTCGCAAGTTGTACCAGGAATTCGATTATTTTACCTATGATCCGGGTTACACCTCTACAGCCAGTTGCGATTCTGCTATTACTTTCATTGATGGTGAAAAGGGTATTCTGCTGCATCGTGGTTATAAAATTGAAGAGCTTGCCGCAGAAAGTGATTTTATGGATGTTTCCTATATGCTGTTGTTTGGCCATTTACCGAATGCGCAGCAGCAAGAAAGGTTTGATACTGAAATAAAGCATCATTCGCTGGTCGACGAACAGTTGATTCGATTTTTTAACGGCTTTCGTCGGGATGCTCATCCTATGGCAATTATGGTGGGTGTTGTGGGAGCATTATCGGCTTTTTATCATGATAGTCTGGAAATTTCTGATCCCAAGCAACGTCATCTGGCGACTATCCGTTTAATCGCCAAAATGCCCACTATTGCTGCGATGGCGTATAAATATGCAATTGGTCAGCCTTTTGTCTATCCCGATAACTCGCTCAGTTATACCGGTAATTTTCTGAAAATGATGTTTTCAGTGCCTGCAGAAGAATATGTGCCCAATCCAGTGCTTGAAAAGGCTATTGACTGCCTGTTTGTTTTACACGCCGACCACGAACAGAATGCATCGACGTCGACGGTTCGTCTGGCTGGATCTTCTCAGGCTAATCCATTTGCCTGTATTGCTGCTGGTATTGCCTCACTGTGGGGACCAGCTCACGGTGGTGCCAATGAAGCGGTACTGAATATGCTGACTGAAATTGGCAGCGTAGATCGTATTCCCGAATTTATTGCACGCGCTAAAGATCGCAATGATCCTTTCCGTTTGATGGGCTTTGGCCATCGAGTTTATAAAAATTATGATCCCCGGGCCCAGGTGCTGAAAAGTTCTGCTCATGCAGTGTTAAAAGAGCTGGGAGTGGAGGATCAACCTCTGTTTGAACTGGCTTTGGAACTCGAACGCATTGCTCGAGAGGATGAATATTTTATTCAAAAGAAACTGTTTCCTAATGTCGATTTTTATTCCGGTATTATCCTGCAGGCGATGGGTTTTCCGACATCGATGTTTACTGTGATGTTTGCTATTCCACGTACAGCGGGCTGGCTTTCTCAATGGCATGAAATGCTGGGTGATCCTGTACAGAAAATAGGACGGCCACGTCAGCGTTATATTGGCGCCAAACCAAGAAAATTTGTGCCCAAGGATGAACGTGGTTAACTTATAAGTAATAAGTATTCACCACGAAGTGCACGAAGCTCACGAAGAAGGGCAAGTAACTTAAAGGTAGTCGGATAATTTAGTTATTATAATTATTTTGAAAAACTTATTACCTTACAATATTTTACCTTCGTGTTCTCCGTGGTGTAAAATTTAAAATAATGAAAGACTCTAAAGCGGCTAAACTGCGCCAGCATGATTTTCTTCTTTTTACTATTATGGGTATTCTGGCAGGTTGCGGGCTTATCTATGAATACCTGTTATCACATTATGCCGGACGTGTTTTAGGTGCCGTAGAACAGGTTATCTTTGCCATGATCGGCATCATGATAGTGTCGATGGGACTCGGTGCTTTTGCCGCACGCCTTTTCAAATCTCATTTCACCGCTTTTGCCTGGTTAGAGGTGACTATCGCGTTAATTGGCGCGAGCTCTGTTTTAGTGTTAGCGGGTATTACCGCGCTAGCTAATATCCTGCCACAAATTCTGATTGATACCTTTGCAATGCCACCCGATTTAATGCCGCGTGGCGGAATGATTATCTGGGCGCAAAAAATAGCTTCAACTATGCCGTATGTTGCCGGATTTTTTCTGGGATTTCTAATTGGTATGGAGATTCCACTCATCGCCAATATCCGTGAAACGCTTTATGGCGAACATATTCAGCATAATACCGGATCAGTGTATGGAGCTGATTATATTGGTGCGGGGCTTGGTGCGGCCATCTGGGTGCTGTTTATGTTGAGCTTGCCACCGACGGTTGCCGGGGTGATTACCGCCAGTGTCAATCTATTGGTGGGACTGGTATTTTTTGGCGTGTACCGACAACGTATTCGTTTTGCAGCACTGATTTTTATTGCACATATGCTAGTGGCGGCAGTTCTGCTGCTTATTTCCATGAATGGCACCCGTTGGGATAAGGCAATGGAAGATTTACTGTATAAAGATAAGGTGATATTCAGCTACAACACACAATATCAGCATATCACTATAACCGAACGTATTATGGATCCGGCAAAGCCGAAAATAGTGTCAATGTTTATCAACGGTCGTAGCCAGTTTGCCAGTAATGATGAAGCGATCTACCACTCCATGCTGGTATCTCCGGTTATGCATGCATCAGCCTCGCATAAAAATATATTGATTATTGGAGGAGGAGACGGTCTGGCATTACGCGATGTTTTGCGCTGGCAACCGGAATCAGTGGACCTGGTGGACATAGATAAAAGCATTATCGATTTTTTTACCTACCCGCATAGTGAAAATGGTGAGGTGAATAATCAGGCTTTGCTCGACTTGAATCAACATGCTTTCAGCGATAAGCGTGTGCATATTCACTATGGAGATGCTTTCAATAAAGTTGATAGTTTTATTCAGGAAGGTCGTTTATACGATGCTATCATCGTCGACTTACCCGACCCCAGTCATCCTGATCTGAACAAACTTTATTCTGCCCGTTTTTATGCCAAGTTAAAAGTCCTGTTAGCCGGAGATGGGGCAATGGTAGTGCAATCGACATCTCCTTATCATGCAAAGAATACTTTTATGTCTATCGGCAAGACGGTTAACTACGCAGGTTTTAAAAATGTTGAGCAATATCATCAAAATGTGCCAAGCTTTGGTGAGTGGGGTTGGACTATAGCGACTAAAAACGGGATTTCGGCTAAAGCTAGATTGCATCAGTTAGAAAAGCTGGAAGTAGAGGATGGCTGGTCTACTCTCGGGCTGTTACTGGCAGCTTTTGAATTTAATTCGAACTTTTATGAAGAACTGGACACTATAAAGATCAATAGAATAAATAACCAGGCTGCCTATCAGTACCACCAGGCAGACTGGGAAAAGCAACAGGGGATTTTTGAAGTAGGAACAAAGAAACATTAACCGCAAAGGACGCAAAGGTACGCAGAGGTTTTCCGGGGGAATATTATTTGAAAAAGCAAATGTATATGATATTCAATGATAAATTGGAAAATAGCGATTAATCTACTATTTCCTTTGCGTACCTTTGCGTCCTCTGTGGTAAAAATTTTATGTATAAAACATTTGACATAATATGTCTTAAGGACATATTATGTCCCCACGTTAAATATTGGAGAAGATATGAACAACGTAAAACTGGAACAATTGATGAACGATCTGGCAGAGAATGAATTGTCAGATGGTACAAAACTGTCGATTGAAATGTTTGATGGCGAGAACACGGTAGCCTGTATAAAAGTGGAAGATCGTGATGAGTTTCCTATCTATATGACCGTCGATGAAGGACAGATTCTGTGCATCACTTATCTATTTTCAGATGAAGAAGTTGACCCGGCGAAACGCGCAGAGTTGGCAGAAGCGATGTTATTGATGAATGTGATGATTCCGTTATCTGCATTTTCTAAAATTGGTAATCAATACATTATGTTCGGGGCATTATCTCCCCGTGCGAGTATTGATGAATTATTACACGAAATTGAACTGCTCAGCGACAATGTGCTAGAAGCCATTGCAACGATGTCAGATTATTTAAAGGAGGCAGCTTAAGCCCATGAGTATTTTTACTAAATTAATTACCGCCATTCGTGGTGGTGCAACTGAAGCCGGTGAAGCAATTGTTGATACCCAGGCGATTCGAATTCTGGAGCAGGAATTGAGAGATTCCAAGAAAGCATTAAATGATGCGAAAACTGGTCTGACTTCGATCATGGCCGAGAAAATGGGTGTAGATCGTAAAGTGAAGGACCTCAACAGCAAAATTAAGGAACACGAAGGTTACGCGATTCAGGCGATGGATAAAGGTGATGAAGCTCTGGCTCTGGAAGTAGCGAATAAAATTGCCGACTTTGAACAGGAACTGAATATTCAACAGGGCATTCTGGATGGTTATGATTCAAAGGTGAGTAACCTGAAGAAAGTCATTCGTCAGACAGAACGAAATATCCAGGCGATGGATCGTGAAGTATCAGTGGTTAAAACAACAGAGAAGGTACAGAAGGCAAATGATCTGGCAGCCGCTAAATTTTCCGGTTCTAACTCATCTTTACGCAGTGCGACTGATTCATTGGAGCGTATAAAGGAGCGCCAGCAACAACGTGAAGATCAGGCTTCAGCCGCGATGGAGCTGGAATCAGAAGAAAATGGGGATGATTTACAGGCACGTTTGAAGAGTGCCGGAATTGTCGACTCTGAAAGCTCGGGCTCTTCGGTTTTGGAACGTCTGAAAAAGCAGAAACAGTCCGGCCAGTAGTAATGGGTTTCTTTAAATCAGTTTTTGGTGGTGACGATGAGTCACCACCAGTCAATATCGAATCTCCGAAAGATTTAAAAACTGGCGATATGCTGAAGATGGAATTTGCAGCTCAGCCTTTGATTTCCGCTCAAACGCTGAAAGTTTCTGAGCAGCTATTTTATGATATTTCTGCTGTCGAAAACTGTAAAACAGTGTCCATCATGGAAGGTGCAGATCAGCGCGTTTTGTTATCAACCAGTACGGTAAATCCTGAGCATCCGCTTGAAGTGGCAATTAGTGTTCTACCGGAAACTGTATTCAAATTATTTAAACGCAAACAATTCGCCGCTATTTTTGATGAGCCGGACAATAGCGACCATCGCTTAAAGCGTAAATCAGATGTTGGCGAGTTGAATGAATTGCAGGGCTTTGTGGCGGAAACTTATTTCCAGGAACGTACCAATGAAGCTTACCGCAGTAAAAGTGACTGTCGAAATAGTGCTCTTAATGACGCTGACTGGGTAGCTTTTGATTACAAGTTGATGGTGTCAGATGATCGTTTACATGCCGTTCGTATTGAAGTGTTCGATGGTGGACGTACCGATGTTTATTTAATCGCTTATCTACCGTTAAATAAAGTCGAGGAATACTGGCCTGGTTAACCCTATGACAGAAGACAAAAAAATCCCCAAATCATGGTCTAAATCGAATCAGAGTATTAAAGCCGTTCAGGTTATTTTTGAGCTGGAGCAGGCCGTATCCCGGACCTTACGCATTAAGGCTATCGAACAGGATCTAAGTCCATCTGACTATATAAGAGATATCGTCGGTCTGCCACGCAAGAAACCAGTTCGTCCCAGACTGAGTATTAGTCTCAGCGAGGATGATTATGAAATTCTGGCTAAAAAATATAAATTAAAGTCTGCCCAAAAAGATAAAATACGGGCATGTATTAAAGAAGAGTTAATTAATACTCATAAAGACTAGATTCAGGCATGAGAGTCGGTATAGTTTACATTCTAGTAAACGAAGTGTAGCCCTTAAAGGCGGCATTCTTGAATCGCAGGCATGTAATTAAACTTAAAACCTTATGCATTCTTTTTTTAGTTTTTTATCGAGAAAAAACAAGCGCTTAAAGCTCGCTGCACATTTTAATTTATTCAATTCGATTATTAAGTCGGGCCTGCTTTTAATCGTGCTATTCGTATTGCACATTGGTTTCATGGTGTTTTATGAAAATCTCAGTTTGGGGGATGCTACCTGGTTAACCTTCACCACTGCAACAACAGTGGGTTATGGTGATATTTCTGCTGCGACAACTGAAGGCAGGATTGCAACCATTATATTATTATATTTTGGTGGAATTTTTATTCTCGCCAAAGTAGTTGGAGACTATTTTGACTTTCGCATGGAAGTACGCGATAAAAAAACCAAAGGTTTGTGGAGCTGGAATATGAATAATCATATCGTTATTTTAAATACCCCGACTAAATCAGGCGGGCGATACTTACAACGTTTGATTCAACAGTTCAGGAGTTCTGAGCATTATGAAGACACTACTATCTATCTGCTAACACGTCATTTCCCGAATGGTTTGCCCGAATTTATTACCCGTCTTGAGAATGTTGTGCATTACCATGGTAATGCCAGTAATCCAGACGAATTAGCGGCTGTTTGTGTCGATAAGGCACGGGATATTATTGTACTGGCTAAAGATGAGGATGAAGATAGTTCTGACGGTAGAACTTTTGATATTCTGCATCGCCCGAAAGATTTAAATGTTAAAGCCAGAGTATTAGCTGAATGTGTAGAGGATAGTAACCGTGAACGTTTAAAGGGTGCCGGAGCTAATATTGTGATACGACCCATCCGGGCCTATCCTGAAATGATTGTGCGTGCTTTTGTAACACCCGGTTCAGAGAGTATTATCGAAAATATGTTCAATAGTGACGGCGATCAGTACCGGCGTTTTGACGTGGCTATCAGTAAACTGTGCTGGTCAGAGGTTGTGACGCGTCTTATTACTAAAAATGTTGGCATAGCGGTGGCTTACATTGACCGTAATACAGACGAGATGGTTTATAATCCTGCAGCCGATGTGGTACCCGATCTGAAGGCATTAATTACCATCAGTAAAGATAATAACGATTACAGTAATGATGACGTTAAGGCAATTGTCTCTTAAGAGACAACACAGGAGATTGTAATGACAGTTAGTACGCCGACCTCAGGCCGGATATTTAATAGCTATTGGGTATTAGCAACCTTGCTAATATTGGGATTGCTTGCCGGCTGCGGTAATCGATTCGAAGAGCAAATACGCAATACCCATCAACAGGTTAAGGCTAATGTCGATCATCTGAAAACTCAGCTGGATAATAAACAGCTGACCAATGCTTTACTAATTAAAAAATACGCTAATAAAATAATCGAACAAAAACCGGATTATGCCGATGTTGCCGGTTTAATGGCCAGGGAGGCAGCATCAGATAGTGAAGCCTTCAGGTCATTGAATAAACGGCTTGAAAACGTCAATCTGGCCCCAACGGATACGGAATCTGCTAATTATAATTTACAGGAGTTACAGTTAATTAATGCTGCTGCCGATGTGTATGAATTTAATAATAGTCTGGCCGATGTGGTCAATACCCTGGCGTCATTATCTGATGGAACATTACCGGTTATCGACGTTCCGGCTTCTCAACAAAGCGCTGCCAAGCAGAGCAATGCATTAGTTGGTAACCCGGCTTATGGTAACTGGAAACAGGATAGCAGCGGCCGTTCTTTCTGGGAATGGTACGGTATGTACAGCCTGTTCAGTAATGTGCTGGGAGGACGCAGCTATTATGATTCCTGGTCATCTCGTCCTAACTACAGTTATTACGGTCAATATGGTCGAAACCGCTGGGGGCCGGGATCAGATGTAACTCGTAATTATGATTTAAGTCAGCGCCATCCAACTAAATATAATAAACCTAGCGCGTCCACTAAATCACGCTATTCCAGTACTACCAGCCGTTCTTCAAGTTATGGTGGCTCGTCAAAATCGGGTTCAAAAGCATCAGGCAGTAGTAAACCGAGTTCTTATGGTTCCAGCAGCCGAAGTTCATCCTATTCAAGTTCGCGAAGCTCTCGCTCTGGCAAATAAGGAGACCGGAAATGTTATCAGAATTTATTAATGTAGATCTGGATCTGGCGCTATATTACCTGGTCGACTTTCTAATTGCAGTGGGTATTTTGAGCGCTATGCGATACCTGGCAGGAATGGTTTCTAGTGTGTCGGCTACACATGAAATATCTCAAAATGACAATAGAGCCTTTGGTGTGTCTTTAGCGGGTTCCATGGTTGCCGTCAGCATCATGTTGATGGGAGTGGTGTCTGGTGATGCCGGGTATAGTCTGGCTAATGAATTCATCACGGTTATCCTGTTTGGTGTGATTGGCATCCTGCTGATGTGGGTGACCCGTATTATTTTTGACCGTATTTCTTTTCCAGGGTTGTCAATACATGATCAGATTATGCAGGGTAATCTGTCAGCCAGTATCATCGATGCCAGCAATATGATTGCTACGGCAATCATTATTAAAGGTGCTATGACCTGGGTAGAAGGCGGATTGCAAATGAGCATTATTGCTGTGGTTGCGAGTTTTATTGCGTCTCAAATTATCATGGCACTGGCAACGGTTTACCGCGTTCAGGTTTACGCGAAACGCCATAATGGCGCTCAGCTTCACACCGCGATTGAACAGGATAATGTGGCTTTGTCTTTACGGTTTAGTGCTTATCGTATTGGTATTGCGATTGCGGTAAGTTCAGCATTTACTGCTGTTGAATATGCGCCCGAAGCTTTTGTATCGGTGTTTTTACTGTGGTTCGGAGTTGCTCTGGTATTATTTGTTTTGCTGACGTTAATAGCCATTGTTATACGCCTTGGAGTGTTACATCAGGTTAATATTGCTGAAGAAGTGGGGCAGCAAAAAAATATCAGTGTGGGTGTTATCGAAGGCAGTATTTATATTGTTGTCGGCCTGCTGATTGCCGGTTTAATTGGGGCATGACACTGACACCACAGCTACGACTCGTTTTATTTATAGTTGCAGCTTTCATAATCGATTATTTACCTTTTATTAATTTACCCTTTCTCTGGAGTCAAACTTTTTTCCATGAAATAAGCCATGGAATTGCTGCGCTGTTAACCGGAGGTTCCATTCATAATATTTCACTTCACTTTAGTGGTTCGGGTTTATGCACTACCAGTGGTGGTATACGTTTTATTGTTACTTTTTCCGGCTATGCAGGTAGTGCTTTGTGGGGGATGTTAATTTACCGGGTGGCTAACAGCTTATCGCCTGCCAGTTCAAATATTATGGTAGCCAGTATGGTTGGTATGCTGGCATTAACATTAGTGCTGTGGGCTCGTGATATTCCGACTATAACTATTCTGATTGTATTACTCATTATGTATGGATTGCCGTTGTATAAATCTTTATGGATTAGTGTCAAATCATTCATTCAACTGGTTGGGGTTTTTGTTTTACTGGATGCTATTCGCAGCCCGCTGTACCTGCTGGATGGGCGTGACCTGGGTGATGGAGCCTCTCTGGCCAATCTCTCCTGGTTACCTGAGATTTTCTGGGTAGCCCTATGGTTTTTGATTGCATCAGGCTGTTTATACAGTTTATGGATATTAGCCGGTAACAGGCGGGTAGTTAGCGCTGCATAAACTGATGACATAATATGTCAAAGATACTAATATCTTTCAACATAAAATAATTAAAAATAAATGGAGATAGTGATGGAGACCAGTAATCTCTGGCAACTGTTAAGTGGTTACCCGACAGCTATTTATACGGTATTAATTTGTGTGTTAATTCTGTTCTGGTTGCTGGCCATTTTAGGTGCACTGGATATTGATATTATTTCATTTGATAATGATATCGAGCTTGATGTTGATCTGGATATAGATGCAGATATAGAAATCCCCGGTTTTGTCGGACTGCTTCATACTTTAGGGTTTACCGGTGTTCCATTTACCATCGTGTTAACGGTGCTGATATTTTTATCCTGGGTGTTTACCTATTTCATATCGGCTTATTTATTACCTTTAATACCGACAGAATTACTAAAGTTGCTGGTAAGTACAGCTGGACTTTTTATTAGTTTCTTTATAGCTGTACCGATTTCCTCGAAAATAATTGCACCTCTTAGAAAATTGTCACTTGAAAATCAGGCAAAATCGAATAAAGACTTTTTAGGTAGTCATTGCAGGGTCACTTCTCAGACCGTAGATGAGTCATTCGGTCAGGGAAAAATTCAAACCAGTGGTGCCAGTTTGATAGTCAGTATTCGATGCACTGCTTCTGCAGAGGTAAAGCAGGGTGATATGGTCAGACCAATTAGTTTTGATCAGAAAAAAAATATTTACCAGGTAATACCTAATGACGAATTTGAACGAAATTTAAAATAAATAAATTAAATTAATAAAAGAGGAAATTATTTATGGAATTCATTTTATTAGCGGCTAGTGTATTAGCTATATTTATCTTTGGCGCCTTTTTTCTGTACGCCAGTTTTTATAAAAAAGTCGATCAGGGAAATGCGATGATCGTCAATACGACTCGAAGTGAACCGGATGTGACCTTTACCGGTCGTCTGGTCATTCCGGTTATTCATCGCATGGAAATCATGAATATTTCACTTAAAACCATCGAGATTGATCGTCGGGGTAAAGATGGTCTGATCTGTATGGATAATATTCGTGCGGATATCAAAGTGGCATTTTTCGTGCGCGTTAACAAGACTACCGAAGACGTTTTAAGAGTCGCTCAGGCGATAGGCTGTGACAGAGCCTCAGATCAGGAAACGATGGAAGAGTTATTCAGTGCGAAGTTTTCTGAAGCCCTGAAAACCGTCGGTAAACGTCTTGATTTTATCGACCTGTATCAGGAACGGGATAAATTTCGAGACGATATTATTCGAGTCATAGGCGAAGATTTGAACGGTTATGTG
This sequence comes from uncultured Gammaproteobacteria bacterium, assembly GCA_937894085.1. Classification (GTDB taxonomy): domain Bacteria; phylum Pseudomonadota; class Gammaproteobacteria; genus JACNJF01. The sequence goes on from CALCSG010000497.1 coordinate 15,434, forward strand.
TTAGAAGATGCCGCCATCGATTATCTGGAACAGACACCGATTGAAAGCCTGGACCGGGATAATATTCTGGATGCGCAGGGTATACGTAAAATCACTGAATTAACCGCGGTTGAACACGTTAGCACCAATGATTTGCAACGTGAAGAAGAAATGAAAATCAAGAAAAAAGACGTTGAAACGCGGGAAACGATTCTTGAACTGGAGCGGCAGGAAAAAGATGCAATAGCAAAACAGCAACGAGAAGTATCCTCTGTCATTGCCCGTGAGGAAGCAGAGACACTTAAAATTCAGCAAGAAGAGCTTCTGAAATCAGAACAGGCACGCATTGCGGTAGAAGAAAAAATTGAAGTCGCTGAAGAAAATAAACAACGTGAAGTCGAAGTGGCTAATTTGAATCGTCAACGGGTTGTTGTTACAGAAACCGAGCAGGTTAAACGCGCACAGCAACTGGAAGTGGTTGAACGTGAACGTGCTGTCGAGCTTGAAATTATTGAAAAGGAAAAAGCACTCGAAGTTGAAAAGAAAAATATAGCCGATGTTATTCGAGATCGTGTCATTGTTGAAAAATCGGTAGCTATAGAAGAAGAGGAAATAGATAAAGTTCGCCTGGTGGCAGGAGCTCAGCGTCAGTAAGAAGCCAAAATTATTAACGCCGAAGCAGAAGCCCAGGAAGCACTGGTTAAAGAGATTAAGGCGGCAGAAGCTGATGAACAGAAATCTGTGCATAAGGCGAGGGAAGATGAAACTCTGGCTGGAGGACGTTTAAAAGCAGCAGAACTTAATGCACTGGCAAAAATCAAAGAAGCGGATGGTATTGAGGCTGTTCAGGCAGCTCCAGGTTTAGCTAAAGCCAGGGTGCAGGAAGCGCAGGCGGATGCTGATGAAAAATCCGGTCTGGCCGATGCTAAAGTACTGCAGGAAAAATTACTGGCACAGGCGGTGGGAGATGAAAAGGTCGGTGTCGCTGCTGCTAAGGTCAAGGAAGCCGATGCCGGAGCGACTAAAATTATGGGTGAAGCAGAAGCCAGTAAAATCGCAGATCGTTATGATGCCGAGGCGCAGGGACTTGAAAAGAAATTTATCGCGATGCAAAAAATGGATGAAAATACCCGTAGTCATGAAGAATTCCGCATGAACCTGGATCTGTCTCATGAACAGATTATGCAGCGTATTAAGTCGAATGTTGAAATCGCGCATGATCAGGCAGAAGTGCTGTCTACCGCACTGGGTGATGCCAATATCGATATCGTCGGTGGTAATGGTGAATACTTCGAAAAATTTGTAAATGCACTGGCGGTTGGTAAATCAATCGATGGTGTTGCTGACAAAAGCAAAATTGTCACTAAGGCCATCGAAAATCACATGCAGGGTGATGAGAGTTTTATCGAGGATATTAAGGAAATAGTTTCCGGTCTGGGTGCGGGCAGCGGCAACATACAAAATCTGACCGTGAGTGCCTTTTTATCTCAGGTGATGAAAACCGGTACCAAAGATCAACAGGATATGGTCAAAAAATTGATGAATAGCATGTCAAAAGATTCATAAATAGGCTTTCGGAAGTGGGGTCTAAGTCCCGCAAAAGACGAGGCTAAAGCCTCACTTCCAGAAAAATAAAAAGGATTATTACATGGTAAGTGTTAAACCCGATCACAACGCCGAAGTTGAAAAAGCAGTAGCCGAAGGCGGAGCCTATGAGCTTATTCGTAAACGCCTGGAAGATCAGGCAACTCAACTGGATGTCAGCGCACGACAATTGAATGACAATCGCCTGCAGGAATTTGGCGAAACTTCTATGGAAGTCGTGGGGCGGGTTCGAGTGCGTACTGATAATAACTGTATCGCTCGAGATATTGTACAAATCAGTGACTATTTACTGTTTGGTTACAATGTCTTTATCGGGTTGAAAACTGAAACAGCCATCAGCGATGTTTTTGGCTTGTATAAACTGCATGATAGTGGTGATGGATTTACTGTTGAAGCGGTCGATGTCACTGGCACTTTTTTAGATGATGCCCGGTTCAAAAAAGAATTTAGCGAGTTATACAGCTACTATAAACACACCCATTTATTAAAATTACGTAAAACGCATAATCGTTTGCTGGCATTTTTTCAGATTGGTGAAAAAATAGAAGATAATCGTGTTTTTCGCTGGTCACTGGAAAATGATGGTTTCATCAAATACATCGATGATCGGGGAGAGCGGGAGTTACTGGAACCGGCACGATATGATTTTGAGTGGAGTCAAACTTCGAGGAAAGATCATGTTAATGGTCGACATCCACATGTCAGTATTTTAAACGAAATTTTTATCGAAACTGTTGGTGGTGATTTAACCATTAAGGTTGAAAATAATACTGAAGATGGTCTGGGGATATATACGGAAGAAGTCGAAGATAAAAATCAGTCGCTGGCTGACGCCGACATACAATATTCCAAATTAGGCACAATTATTTTATTAAAAGTAAAACCTTATCGGGAGAAAAACTGGCGTTATCTAGTCTTTAATACCCTCAATAATCAGGTCAATCGTATCGATGCGATTGGTACTACCTGTATCCAGTTACCGGAAGACCACGGTATTATTTATCCGGGTGGTTATTATCTGCAGTCTGGTGAAACCAGGGATTTTGGTGATAATGCCGACGGTATGGTTTATGAACGGGTTATCCGCTCGCCGAATGGTGAAGATGTGCTGTATCTGTTTTACCGCGCTGAGGAAGGTCAACTCGGCCTGTTTAACTACAATTTAATTCGCAAGGAATTAGCCACGCCGTTGTACGGTCATGGTTTTAGCCTGTTTGATAATGGCCATGCAATTTTGTTTTCTGCCGAATCAGATGAACCGTCACGCAATCACCCGATGCAATTATGGAAAACGCCTTTTGCCAGTGATGACTTTGCCAGCAAGCAGCCTGAGAGCCAGACTTTTCTGGGCAAAATAGGCAATGCAGAACTGGTACGCGCCATTTCCGAGCTGTATAGCCTGGTGCGTGCTATCAGAGATCAGACCGCGACGGCATTACTGTATGAAAACCTGATTCAGGAATGTGAAAAACTGTTTGATACGTATTACTGGATAGAAAACTCCGAATTGAACGGGCTCAGTGATCAGGTAAAAGAAATCCGTAAAACGGCTGAACTGGTACTGGATGAATTTGAAAAAGTCGAGAGTATTCGTGCCAAAGCAAATGAAGCCATTCGAGCAGCAGAAAATACTCAACAAAAAATATTAAATGAAATTGCCCGCTTTGAATGGAAATCACCGGCTGACTTTATCAATGCGCTGGATCAAATTCGTCATTTTCGCGGGCACCTGGTAACTATCAGGGATTTACGTTATATCAACACCGGTAGAATCGCAGAACTGGATAGTGAGCTGGAAGAAAAGCAGTTAGATTTAAGCCACAAAACTATTCGTTTTCTAAGTGGTGAAAATGCGTTCAATCAATATATCCAACGTATTAGTGAGTTACAGCTATTTATTCCGACTATTGAAACGGTAAATGAGTTAACACCGGTATTAGACGAACTGGAAAAAATGGGAGCAGGGTTAGATTTATTAACTGAAATGCTGGGCACATTAAAAGTTGATGATGCTACGGTTCGCACCTTTATTCTGGAATCAATTTCTGAAGTTTATGGCAAGCTCAATCAGACCAAAGCTTTTGCCAGAAACCACCATAAAAATTTGGGCTCAGCTGAATCGGTTGCCGAGTTCGCTGCCCAGTTTACCCTGTTCTCGCAGAGCATCACCAATGCACTTAGTTTATCGATAACTCCTGAACGCAGCGATGAGCAACTCACTCGCCTGTTGGCACAGTTGGAGGAACTGGAAAGTCGTTTCAGTGAACATGACGAATTTCTGTCCGATATTCTGACAAAACGTGAACAGGTGTATGAATCATTCGAATCTCACAAACAGGCATTGCTCGATGATCGTCAGCGACGGATACAGAACCTTTCTAATGCCGCTGACCGTATTTTACAGGGCGTGTTACGACGCACTGAACGCTTTACCGATCCGGATGAAATAAATACTTTTTTTGCATCTGATACGATGGTAGCCAAGTGCCGGAATTTATCCGCACAGCTTCGTGAATTAGGTGATACGGTTCGTTCTGATGATATTGACAGTCGACTTAAGCTTGCCAGGGATCAGTCCGTTCGATCACAGCGTGACAAGCAGGATATTTTTGAAGACGGCGGCAGCATCATCAAACTGGGTCGTCATCGCTTTAGTGTAAATACCCAGGCGGTTGATTTAACCATTGTTCCAAAACAAAATGAACTGGCTCTACATTTGACCGGCACCGATTACTTTGATGCCATAGAAGACCAGCAGTTGATTGATTTGCAATCTTACTGGGAGCAATCTTTTATCTCTGAAACGAACGATGTGTATCGGGCTGAGTACCTGGCTGCTTCAATTTTACAGTCAGCAGAATCACGTCAGGATGGCCTGGATATGCAGATACTTGAAAAAGCCAGGGATATGCCTGACGCACTGTTAAAACTCATTAAAAAGTTCAGTTCCACGCGTTATCAGGAGGGCTATGAAAAAGGTATTCATGATTCTGATGCGGCAAAAATATTACAGGCACTATTAACGATTAGAAGTCAGGCCGGGCTTTTACGTTATCCACCAAAAGTTAGAGCTCTTGCACTATTATTCTGGAACAGGCATTCAGCAGATGAATCTTCTGTTGCCAGTAACCTCTGGCATTTACGCTCTCAAAGCGCAGAGTTGCTTTCACAAACTTTTCACACAGAGGATGCCTACCGCAAAATCAGGCAGGAAGTTCAGCCACAGATGTTAGTTTATTTTAACGCTTTCGATCTGAATGTGACTACTCAGGAGTGTCAACTGGCTGCAGAATACCTGTCGCATGAATTAACACAACCCGCGGTAGTTTTTAAATGTAGCTCATACGGTATGCTACTTGCTGACGGACTGCAGAATCACCTGAAAAAAATTAACCATCTGTCTGCCTACCAGAAAACTCTCAACGATTTATCAACCTCACTGGATAAGCAATGGGCACTGGTTGAATCATGGCTGGAAGGCTATCTTGTTTTCAGTAAACAGCTGGCACTATCGCGCTTTATTCCCGAAGCTATTGCCATTATTTTAATTCGACAATCGTTAAACATTGAAACAAGGGCCGCTGAGTTACAGACGACTATCTATGGCCTGATGGGAGATCATCGGTTAATAGAGGATCAATCGATGACAGTCGCGCTTGATGAATTTACCAGTCGTTTACATCATCATCTATTTCATGTAGTACCTGAATTCAAGAGCTTTTTGCGGATTCGGCAGATGGTGGTTGATCGTGAACGCGATAAATTACGACTTGAGGATTTTAAAGCCAGACCTCTCAGTTCATTCGTTCGCAATAAACTGATTAACGATGTTTATCTGCCATTAATTGGCGATAACCTGGCCAAGCAAATGGGTACGGTCGGAGAAAATAAACGTACCGATTTGATGGGATTGTTGTTACTTATTTCTCCGCCTGGCTATGGTAAAACCACGTTAATGGAATATGTGGCGAACCGTATGGGTTTGATTTTTATGAAAATAAACTGTCCTTCTCTCGGGCACAGTGTCGATTCATTAGACCCACAGCAGGCACCGAATGCCACTGCCGGGCAGGAGCTGGATAAAATAAACCTCAGCTTCGAAATGGGCAATAACGTGATGCTGTATCTGGATGATATTCAACACACGAATCCTGAATTTTTACAGAAGTTCATTTCTCTGGCCGATGGTTCCCGTCGGGTGGACGGTGTGTGGAAGGGGCAGAGTAAAACCTACGATCTTCGTGGCAAAAAATTCTGCGTCATCATGGCCGGTAACCCGTATACCGAATCCGGAGAGAGTTTTAAAATTCCTGATATGTTATCGAATCGCGCGGATATTTATAACCTGGGCGATGTGTTAAGCGGTCGTGAAAAACAGTTCGCCATGAGTTATATCGAAAACTGTTTAACATCTAATGCGGTACTGGCTCCTCTGGCTACACGCAATATGCAGGATGTGTATAAATTTATCCGCATGGCAGAAGGGGAGAATGTAGCTAATACCGATCTGGAGCACAGTTACAGTGGCGCGGAAGTGAATGAAATTGTGAGTGTGTTGAAGAAGCTGTTTTCAGTACGTAACATGATATTAAAAGTGAATGCACAGTACACTCTATCTGCCGCTCAGGATGATAAATACCGCACAGAACCTTCTTTTAAACTGCAGGGCAGTTACCGCAACATGAACAAGATGGCGGAAAAAATCAGCGGTATTATGAATGTAAAAGAGTTAAATGATTTAATTCGCGATCATTACCTGGGTGAAGCGCAAACTTTGACTATCGGAGCCGAAGAAAACCTGCTCAAACTGGGAGAATTAAATAACAGTCTTAATGAAGATGAGACAATTCGCTGGCAAAAGATTAAACAGGATTATGCTCGTATCCAGAGTATGGGTGGTGATGAAACCGATTCGACTACCAAACTGGCCAACCAGGTTTCTGCTATTAATACCAGTTTACAGGGTATGCAGAAAATCATGTCGGCAAGCAAAGATACGACCATACCACTGGATGCAATCACCGCAGAGCTAAAACGTATTCAACAAGTTATATCAGCCAGTAAAGAAGCTACTAAACCTCTGGATGCTATCTCTGAAGAACTGAAAGGTATCCAGCAAATCATGTCGTCCAGTAATAGTGCCAGTAAGCCGCTGGATGCCATTAAAGATGAACTAAAACGTATCGGCTTATGGCTCAATCAGGCGCAGATGAATGTTGAAGTTGTTAATCAGCCGGTACCGGGTATGGATAAAGTATTACGCTCGATGGCGGATGCGATCACCACTTCCTTGTTACCGGTAACCAGCGCTATGCAGCATAAATTACGCATGGATTCTGATATCTGGGAGCGCGTCAAAGACCTGGGTGAGCAGATTAGTGGTCTGGAGAAAAGTATGACGGTAACCAATACAACTAAAAGACCGATTGTTAAAAAATCTACGGTCACTAAGCCAGTCGCAAAGAAGCCTACTGGTAATAGATAAGTTAAAATGTTTGCATGGATTTTAAATGACGGATAAACATAAAATACTGGAAGCCAGGATTAATGAGCTTGAAAAATCAATTGCCGATTCGCGTGAACAATTTATCAATCGGATAGACCAACTGGAAAGTGAGTTGACTACTGTTCGTCAACTTATAGAGGCAGGGAATAACCCTGAAATAGCTCAAACATCCGAAACGGCTTCAGAAGCCTATATCCGGGAACAGTATTCTGGAGATTCACTAGTTTTGCAGCCAGAGCAAACAACGCTAGAACCTGCTCCATCGATTAATGAAGCGACAAACCCTATAGCCGTAAATATAAATAAGGATGAGAGTGCCGGACTCAAATTAAATGCATCCATAGAGCAAAGAGAAGTTCACCCTGTCAATATGTCTGCTGTTACAGAACCCCGTCAACCGGGTTTCATGGAGCTGCTGATAGCTAATTTTTTCCATTCAATACTGGGTCTCCTGCTAAATTCATTTACCCTGCTGAAAGCACCGTTCCAGGAGCTTTTTCATAAACTGGTCAAACTTTATTATCATTATCAACAGCAGGGTAAAGCACCGGTTTTTTTAATGACGATAGCCGGTTTAATCACCCTGACCTTCGGTTTCGGATACCTGCTGCAATATTCTTTCAATTCGTTATTTAATGATACTTTAAAAGCGCTCAGCGGTTTTATCATCGGTGGCGGCATAATCGGGGCCGGGATTTTATTATCGCTTAAGAAAACTGATTTTCGTGAGTATGCAGCCAGTATCATTGCGTTAGGCGTTATTTTTAATTACCTGACGGCATATTTTATAGGCCCTTATTACGTACTGGTTAGTGAAACAACTGGGTTAGCGCTATTGCTCGGGGTTACAGCTATATCTTTCATGCTGGCCATAGTGTTTGAAACCCGTGTCGTCTCTGCAGTTACCCTGGTCGGTGGTATGTTTATGCCATTTATTATCGGTGATGTTGAATCGATCGGACTGGTTTTCATGGCGTATTTACTGGTGCTGACCTGTGGCAATTTATATTTATCCCGACGCATACAGTGGCCGGCGTTAGCCCAGCTTAATTTTCTATTAAGCCTGTCTGTCATCGAATATATCGGTATCAGTGAAGCGGTGTTCCCGATGGCTTCCATTACCCTGCTGTCAGCTTTCTTTTACCTTTATAGCTATTTCTGGACGTTCGATGGAGTGACCTTAAAAGGATCCCTGTCAAAGCATGATTTGACCATCCTGGTAGCTAATGTATTTTACTTTATATATGCCATGTTGTTAGTGCCAGCTGAGCCATTAATGCTGGCAACGGTATTAATGATACATGCCGTGGTGCTGAGTTTTACGGTAAAAATATTGAGACTGATGCAAACTATCATGGCTCCCATGTATGTTCTGTTTATTGGCCTGATGGTTGCAACCGCGGTATTTGTATTATCACCGGCTGATGTTACCAGTATCATCTGGGCCGTCGAAGGACTCGCCATGCTGACTATCGGCTTTCGCTATTCGCATAAGTTGATACGAGCTGAAGGTTACGCCATATATGTCATCGCTATGGCTGGATTGTTATGGCAGGCAATTGATGCCTTTATTTTCATGACTCCAACCGGCATAGCCTGGCACTGGATAAACCTGCTAGCGTTTGGAGTGTTAAGCCTGATTGCTTATCGCATAATTTACTTCTTTAACGATGAAGCCACTCAGGCAGAACACAAGGCTGCATTTGTACAAAATGAGATATTTAGCCTGTGGGGAGCATTGGCATTAAGTCTGGTGATCGGAATGTTTTTTACTGCAGTGATGACTGTGCTTGCTGTGATACCACTGTTGTGGAGTTTATATCGGGTTGCCAGGCATAAATTACGTTTTGCACAGCTAACGGGGTTTATCTTTATACTGGCCTTTATCGTGCAAATTTTTTGGGGTATTTTTGACACTCAAAGTACATTGCTGACAGATCAGTCAATAATTAGCAGTATTGCTTTACTAGAGCTGTTGTTTTTTAGCTGGTCTCTGCATTTTTATTTCAGGTATTTTGAATTGAAAGGCCGCGGCCAATTGTTCGCTACAAAAATTCATAACGTAATTTTTTATGCACCGGTTGTTTTAATAGCGTTATGTATATTGAATATTTTTGACAGGCATATAACAAGCTTTATGCCGCTTGATTTTAATAATATCTGGATAGATTTCTGTGTCATCGGTGTGTTGCTATTTGTTGCTTACTGGTTAATTAGTAAAACTGAAAAGACTGAGGAGGGTGAAGCACCGGCTAAACACGCCTGCCTGATTAGTGAGAGCCTATCGTTGTATATCAGTATTTTCTTTTTATATTCAATCGCATTGCTGAATTTGGAATGGATGTTTACCACAGCTGTTATTCCAATGTTCTTTCTCATGTACCGGGCATTGAAGAAAAATTTACCACTCACCGAAAAACTGGCCTGGCTACACTTTGCTGTAATGGGTGCCGGCATATTGATGAGTTACCTGGCTGTGGGTAACCTGCATTTTTCTGAACAGCCCTGGTCGGTCAGAATAGTAATGATCGAGGTTTTACTGAGTGGCTGGGGCATGCAACTGATTTATGACCGGCTAAATCATGATAAAGGCGGGTACGCGTTCGCAACAAAAGTTCGTTTATTGGTGTATTGCCTGATTCCGTTATTATTCCTGCCACGAATTTTACGTCTATATCCTGATTATTTTGCAGTAGCTTTGTGGGCTTCTTTTACTATCAGTTGGCTTATGTATAAAAAACTTAAAATAGCAATCATACTTAAAGAATTATCGCTATTATTTTTTATTGCGATTGCAGCAACCGTACTGGTTTCATTAAATGCTATGACCGGCGTACAACAATTACCCGGACTGATAGCTCTCATAGGCGGTTTAACCATTGTCAGTATTTTTCATTATGTTGAGAAAACTCTATCCCTGACAGATATCAAACAATCGCCATATGTTCTATTGCAACTCAGCAGTCCTTACTTTTACGCATTTATCATTGCGGGATTAAGTTATGCTATTTCAAATCATTTAACGATTGCTCTAATGATGACAGGACTGTACTTTTTATTAATCACTGTGGATAAAAGAGTGCGGGTGGTTATGCATGATAGTTTAAGCTTTTCCTATACTTTAACCTGGCTATCATTAACAGCAGTTCCTTTAATGGTTTTTTCTGATATTTTTGAACAGAACCTGTTGCTCAGTAATTCATTTATATCTATCGTAACCAGTATTATTAGCCTGGGTGGTATCTGGCTATTAACCCATCGTCAAACGCCTGTTTTGAGATTATTCAGTCAAAAATATTTTGCAAAAAATAACCTTTATCGGGTTTTCCATGCTTTCGTGTTAATCGTTTATATTGGCTCGTTGAATTTACTATTCAGCCCCTGGGCAGTGGCTATTTCCATCGCCATGTTAATACATGCTGTTATTATTTTGTTTCTGACATTGTCACAACAATTTAAAGGACTGTTAAAACTTTCAATCGCTTTATATCTTTTAACAGCGATAAAAGTACTGTTGTATGACATGAATGATTTTGGCAACCTGCATAAGGTTTTTGCATTGATGGGTATAGGTAGTATTTTAATGCTGGCAGCTTTTATGTTTCAGAAGATACGGGGACAACAGTTTTAATGCGAATAATTTTTAAATTAAACTACAGAGACTGATACCTGTTTGGAAGTTTATTTATAGGTGCCAATGTAAAATAAAGCGGTCTAAATAAATGACCGCTTTATATTTAACTGCTTGATATTTTAGTTAGCTGGTGCTGGTGGAGGTGGTGGAGGAGCCATATAATTTTGATTGCCCTGACCTTGACCTGAATTAGAACCCCGACCCATATTAGGCATTCCTGGACCGTTACCATAACGTGGTCCAGAGTTTGAGTTAGAGCCCCAGCCCATATTAGGCATTCCCGAACCATTTCCGAAACGTGGTCCAGAATTAGAACCCCATCCCATGCCACCTGGCCCATTGCCATTGCCCATGTTCATACGAGGCATATCAAAATTACTGCCGCCCCAGTTACCCGGTCCATTGCCATTGCCCATGTTCATACGGGGCATATCAAAGTTATTGCCACCCCAGTTGTTAGGTCCATTGCCCCAGTTTTGGCCTCCGCCCCAATTAGGTCCACCATCAAAGTTAGGGCCGTTATTCCAGTTATTACCGCCGCCCCAGCCACGGTTATTACCGCCCCACGGCATCCAGTTGTTATTATTACTATTATTACTACTGCTCCAGGAGCCATTCCATGGACCATCGCCGAAATTAAATGCATGTGCCTCTGTTTGAATGGCTAAAGATCCGCTAGCTACCAGTGTTGCAGCTATGGCTAATTTAGAAAATATTTTCATTAGTTATACCTGATTTATGAAGTTAATGAGATTTATTGTTTTTCAACGATATGATAATAGTCAAATAGAAGATTTATGAAAAGTTTATTTATAAAAAATATTATTGGAGTAATAAAATAAGCGTTTATTGAATAATAGTATTTCTTATAAGTTAACTTATTTTATCCCTGAATGTAAGCTTTAGTTAATAAAAATCAGCATAAACTATTATTTTAATAAAGTTTATAGCTAAAGTGGAAATATTGTCTTTTTTCGTCAGTGTTAATATTGATAAATTCACCCTGTACAGTTAAGAAATTACCTTACCCTTGAACCTCAGCCGCTTATCATTTTTTATTGGAAGCTGAAATATCAATATAAAAAATGTACTCTCGCAAAGGCGCAAAGAATGCAAAGGAAAAAGACCTATTTATCAGTCTTAATAAACTTATTGTGCCTTATCCTGTGCTTAGCGTCTTTGCGAGAAATCATTCTCTTTAAGCCTGAGATGGATGAATCTAAGGAGTAATCAGGCAAAATTATTAATAAAGTTTCTCGCTTAGTTACAATGTCCAACTGCGGATTCCTGGATAATAGTCAGACATAAAAAAACCCCGCATAAGCGGGGTTTTTTGTTACTTCCTGTTAAGAGTTAGCAATTAACCCCATGAATCATCAACGATATTGCTCCACCATGAATGGGCGTACTCCGCCTCACGTGCACGCATTTTCAGATGTTTCGCATCGACTTCTTTTGAGGTTAGTCCACCGGATCCATCGACTTTAACGATTTTTCCATCCTTATAGTCATATACCATGGCAACTGAAATAGCTTCATGCTTACTAATAAAGCTGTAGCAGGTATTAACATAAGTAGGATGACCAGGTTTATCACCATTCAATAAGGCAACTACAGCAAATGCACAAACTTTAGCCTGTGAATTAGCTGCATAACCTGATTTAGGCATCGGAGAAGAAACAGAAGAGTCACCGACAATATGAATATTCTTGTGCATGGTAGATTCAAATGTTAGCGCATCGATTGGACACCAGCCCTTATCGTTAGTTAAACCGGAAGCTGTGGCAACTGTACCTGCTTTTTGAGCAGGAATAATGTTGACCACATCACCTTTTACCTTATTTCCAGAAGCAGTTGTAACTGTATTACTGCCAGCATCAAATGCAACGACGCCATCTAATGCATGGTATGAAATCATGCCATCAGCAGTTGGGTTTGCAGAGTCAAAGCCGTGGAATCTTTCCCATGCATTCTGAAACCATGGACCCTTGGAAAAACCTTTCTTAGGATCAAATGCAATAATTTTTGCAGTTGGGTTGTGAACTTTAAAGTAATTAGCAACCTGAGTAATACGCTCACCAGGCCCTGGAGGACAACGGAAAGGATTTGGTGGAGGTGCAATGATAAAAGTTCCACCCTGTTTCATAGAATGCAATTGCTTTTTCAAAGTAATTGTCTGTTCACCTGCTAACCAGGCATGTGGCTTGGCTTCAGCTATAGTAGCATCGAATCCTTCGACAGTATCCCATTTGAAATCAACACCTGGAGAAACTACGCAACGATCATATGGAAATGATTGTCCATCTGATGTTTTTACAACCTGGCCCTTGGGATCAATGTTGGAAACCCATGCATGAACAATGTTAATCCCATGCTTCTTCAGTCCGGAATAACCTACTTTAAGAGAGTCCAGTTCACGTTCTCCACTTAAAACTTCATTGCTGAAAAAACAGGTGTGGTAATCCTTATTCGCTTCAATAATGGTTACATCGATTGAAGAATCGGCCATTTTGATATATTTAGCTGCTGTAGCACCACCTACACCACCGCCGACTACGACGACTTTCTTGGTAGCACCACCAATAGCAAAAGGTGTAAAGCCAGCAGCAAAGGAAGTTGCTCCGACAGCTGCACCAGCTTTAATAAAATCACGTCTTGAAAATTTACTCATTATTGTATTCCTCTCTTATTTCTGGCTGGCGTAATAGTCTAGAAGAGCCTGGATGGATTCTTCACCACCTTTTTTATGTACCTTTTTCAGCTTCTTCATCATCTTCTTACCCATATCACGTGAGCCATCAAGAGCATCTTCAAGTGAATATTTCAGATAAGGTACCCACTGACCAGCTAGCTGACCAGAATCATCACTGGCTTCTGTGCCAATTTCTGAATGGCATTTTTCGCAGTTTTTCTTGTGGAGTTTCTTACCGTCCTTACTTTTGTTTCCAGCTGATTGATCTGCCATATGCATTTTCTGGGCAGCAAAGAATGTACCCATTTTAGCGAAATCATCATCGTCATAGCCTTTAGCGATACGAGACATGATCGTCGAAGGACGTTCTTCAGATTTGTAGGCTTTCATTGAATCAGAGATGTAGGTTTCAGACATGCCGGCAAGGCTTGGTGTGGCAGGACCTGTACTAGCACCATTGTAACCGTGGCAACCTGCACAGGTAACTGACAGAGCTTCAGCGCTAGCGCCACCAGCCATACTTGCACCAGAGAATACAACACTACTCAAGAGTAAGGCTGCACCTAGAGTTTTTTTGTTCTTCATATAACCTCCTAAATTAGGTATGAAGCAATTGTTAACAGATATTAAGGGTAGATTAGATAAGCTA
>CALCSG010000498.1 GCA_937894085.1 uncultured Gammaproteobacteria bacterium
GCGCCATTGGGAATAAACCCCCGCTGACTGGTTAAAAACCAGCAGTAATAGGCCGCTTAAAATGGCTAATATCAGGTATTTTTCAGTCCAGATGTTATTATACAAGGTGGCCGTAATATATAGCATTACGCCCGGGGTAAACGCATCCAGAAAGCGGTGTGTCCATACGGTTAAAGAGGTGGATTCCCTGACGTTTACTACCATGATTTCTGTGGGTTATTTAAAATTCGTATGATTATACAAAGAGTGTGTTGCTTAGGCTATTATTCCTTTTGGATAGTTTAAAATAGCAAACTGCTGGAACTAAGATCTCTGTCTAAAGAATAGTCCGTTACTCACAGGTTTTAGTTGGCCTGCCTGATGGGTAGTTTTTTTCTGGTTTTGACGTTATTATCTTTATTTATTCTTGCTTGCAGGATTTGAGGTGTAATGACATTAGCTTATTTGGCACACTATACAGTGAAAGATTATGAGTCATGGAAAGGTGACTGGGAGCTGATTTATGGCGCTCCTTATGCTATGTCCCCATCTCCTGGTATTTCACATCAAAACTTGAGTGGAGAAGTTTATTATCAACTGAAAAGTGCTTTATCTGCCTGTGTGAAGTGTAATGTTTTTTTTGAACTCGACTGGTTTTGTCTGGATGATACCGTTGTACGTCCTGATATATTAGTTGCCTGTGATTATTCAGGAGAAAAGTTAACAAAAGCACCTGAATTAATTGTTGAAGTTGTATCACCTTCGTCTGTTCAAAGAGATGAAAACTTAAAGTTAGAACTGTACCAAAAAGAAGGGGTGAAAATTTATATCATTATTTATCCGGATATTAAAAAAGCAAAAATTTATGAGTGGGTTAATGGTCAGTACCTTAAAGCAGGTGATTTTTTCATGCAAACCTATGATTTTTCCGTTTTAGAGTGTAAGGCAAAAATAGACTTTTCTAAAATATGGTCTGACTGATAAGTTTTGGTGGGTATTTTTGTTAATAAACCTTATAAAGTTACCTGATTACTCTTGAGACTCAGTCGTTTATCAATTTTTATTCGAAGCTGAAGTATCAGTATAATAAACTGTACACTAAGGCGCTGAGAACGCAAAGATTTGGCTCAATTAAGTTTATTCAGACATATAAATCAGTCTTTTTTCCTTTGCGTTCCTTGCGCCTTTGCGAGATATCATTTTCTTTTGTAGCCTGAGATGGCTGAAGCTCTTGTGTAATCAGGTAAAGTTATAAGTTAAATTTCCCTGATTGTCCCTGACCTTCAGTTCGCCTCGGCCCTGATTAGTTGTCAATGTTATAGAAGTTCAGCGCCGTAATTTTGACTCGAAATCAACAGCTGGGTCAGTTGATTTACTGGCTAATTTAGCATGGAGCAGGTAATAATATTTCTGGTCTTTCTGGTCTTATTGTTCATGATTGAAACTGGGGATTGAATCACTTTAATTTGTTACTGGTGCTGTCGTAAACTATAAAAGCAGGAAAATAAATGAAAATAACTCCAGTTATTCTTTCGGGTGGTTCTGGCACAAGGTTATGGCCCTTATCGCGTAAAATGTACCCCAAGCAGTTTTTGAATCTGCATGCGGAATTGACCATGTTACAGGAAACTGTCGGACGTCTGGATGGTCTGGCATTAAATAATCCGATCATCGTGTGTAATGAAGATCATCGATTTATTGTCGCCGAACAAATGCGCCAGATTGATATCTTTCATCCGACCATTATTCTGGAACCGGAAGGTAAAAATACGGCTCCCGCCATTGCGTTAGCGGCATATTACGATCTGCAACAAAATGACGACGATTCCATTTTACTGGTACTGGCTGCCGATCATGTTATTGATGATACAGCGGCGTTTCACCGTTCTATTGAGCATGCTATTGAAGCGGCCGGCAATAGTAAACTGGTGACCTTCGGTATTGTGCCGACTCAGGCGGAAACGGGGTATGGTTATATTCAATTTGATGCTCAGCAGAACCAGCCCACGCATAGCGTGTTAAATTTTGTCGAGAAGCCCGACC
>CALCSG010000499.1 GCA_937894085.1 uncultured Gammaproteobacteria bacterium
TAAATTTGCCCCGGTGATTATGTTGACCACCGAATCCTCAGAAGCGATGAAGAAAGAAGGCCAGGCTGCCGGCGCAAAGGTATGGATCATTAAACCATTCAAACCTGATCAATTGCTGGGTGTGTTAACTAAGCTACTGGGATGATCTTTTGTTTTAGCGAACTGGTGAATGTGCAGCTCTGATGTCCAGAATTTCTGATGTTAGTATTAAGGATGAACAGCTCTATTGGGATCATCGTTTTAAACGAAACACCATAAAGTTACTGCCTGGTGATTTCGACGTGGTGCATGGTCCTGAAATGCTGGTTACCGTGTTAGGTTCCTGTGTTGCCGCCTGCATCAGAGATACTAAAAGTGGAATTGGTGGAATGAATCATTTTCTATTGCCCACCGAAAAAAAGAACAAGAATGCCACTGAGTGGAATGACTATAACTCTGCTGCAACCCGTTATGGTGATCTGGCAATGGAGCAGCTGATCAATAAAATTGTAGCTATGGGCGGTAAAAGGGAGAATTTTGAAGCGAAGATATTTGGTGGAGCAAGAATGTTTGAAACGTCATTTTCAGACATAGGCGCTAAAAATATAGAATTTGTTACCAAATATCTGAAAATAGAAAAAATAAGAACGCTAAGTCATGATACGGCTGGTAATCATGCTCGGAAAATCTATTACATACCGGAGTCTGGTGAGGTTTATCTAAAAAGAATTACCAATACTAATAATGACACTATTAAAAATAGAGAATACAAATATCTTAGTGAAGCTCGCAAGGCCCGTACGACTGCTGATATTAGTTTCTTCTAATCATCAAGGACGGGCGGGATAACCTGCACGTCAGTGCTTTTAGTGCTAATAAGTTACTTTTGGCCTATTTCCTCAACCAGTTTTTCTAGCTCCTCCAGCTTGGCGCGTGTACGTGCTAGAACTTTACTTTGAATATCAAATTCTTCACGACTGACAAAATCCATTTTAGTCAGCTGTTGTTGCAGTAATTTTTTCAGCTTTTCATCGAAATCATCTTTTACCTGTTTAATTCCAGGGGGTAGAAGGGATTCAATTTTGTCTGCAAGGTGATTGATTTGCTGTGGTTTCATAGTGTTGACCTGTTTTGGTGCTATTGGCTGGTATGTGCGCACCAAAAAAGTGCGTGCGTTAATTACTGGTGCATAGGATTGTGCCACTAATTGCTGAAAATGTCTTTAATATTTAATATTATATAAGTTGTTGAAAATTAAAATGAAATAGTAAGTTGGTTAGCTATTTGCTTTAACTGTTCTATCAATTTTATTTTTTCATTAACAGGAGACATTCCTATGAAGATGGTGACAGCCATAATCAAACCTTTCAAGCTGGATGACGTGCGACAGGCACTGTCTGAAATCGGCGTTCAAGGCGTAACAGTATCCGAAGTCAAAGGCTTTGGTCGTCAAAAAGGTCATACAGAGCTCTATCGTGGCGCAGAATATGTGGTCGATTTTCTACCCAAAGTAAAAATGGAACTGGCAATCGATGATTCTCTGCTGGATCAAACGATAGAGGCTATTACAACGAAAGCCAATACCGGCAAGATTGGAGATGGCAAAATTTTTGTAACTAATATTGAACAGGCTATTCGTATTCGTACGAATGAGTCTGGTCCTGAAGCTTTATAAGGGGATTAAAAATGGAAAATCAAATTTTTGAATTACAGTATGCACTGGATACCTTTTATTTTCTGATATGTGGTGCTTTAGTGATGTGGATGGCAGCTGGCTTTGCGATGCTAGAAGCCGGATTGGTTCGTTCTAAGAATACCACTGAAATATTAACCAAAAACGTTGTATTGTTTGCTATTGCCTGCACCGCTTATATGGTCGTGGGTTACGACATTATGTATGACGGCGGTATGTTCCTGGCGAATATTGCTAATGAAGGCGCAGTCGATGGTGATGCGATGGTGGCAGCTGCATTAGCCGCTTCTAAAGAAGAAGGCTTTGGTGGAAGCTCCGTTTATTCTGATGCGTCTGACTTTTTCTTCCAGGTAGTGTTTGTTGCTACCGCTATGTCGATAGTTTCCGGTGCAGTTGCTGAGCGCATGAAATTATGGGCATTCATGGCATTTGCAGTTGTTATGACGGCTTTTATCTATCCAATGGAAGGAAGCTGGACCTGGGGCGGCAAATCTGTGTTTGGTTTATTCAGCCTGGGTGATGACTTTGGTTTTACTGACTCCGCTGGTTCCGGAATTGTACACATGGCCGGTGCCGCAGTGGATAACGGGGTCTGGTCTTGCCTTTTGCTTTCAGCTGTCTCAATACAAACTTTTTGACAATACTTCTACAAATGATGGGAGTTCCGGAGACAGTTTACTTATTCCCCTGTTTTTATGTCCACTTTCAACAAATTCTCGGGCGATTGCGAATTTACTAAACTGAAAGAAGTTGTTCGCAAATGGCACTTTGTACTAACTTGATTTGGTCAAGGGTTATGACCGGTAACGCCACATTTCGGCCAGTCCCTACGGATTGTAAGGAATGGCTCTTATGGGTCGACTCCGGCCTGTTCTGACTGCTTAAATTCAGCTAAGCGAACGGCTGCA
>CALCSG010000500.1 GCA_937894085.1 uncultured Gammaproteobacteria bacterium
CCTTAATCGCATCCATGATTTTTTCCAGTAAGCCGTAGTTACCCGAATCAATTTCACTACCACCTATCTTAAAATTAAAGGCATGCGTTTCTAACAGCACATTATTACCCTGACGGAATACATAAGCTTCATCTTCAGTGAACATGTTCTGAATTCGCTTATATCTCGCTTCGGCCCTCTGGCTTTCCTCGCTAACTTTTTTACTCTGCGCTCCTATTGAATCAATACGACCTTCAAGCATCGCAATATTTTCACTGGCTGAAGTCAGTTCCTTATCTTTTTGCGCTATTGTGCTGGTTAAGGTTTTAACCTCATCCTGTATACCGATAATCCGGTTTTGTACATCGACTACCACATCATAATTAGGTCTATCCATCAACAGAGGTTTATTGAATGGTTTGTTAATCAATTCCAGCTGATCCTGGTACCACAACAGGGTATCTTCTTCGTTAAAATCACGACGGTCAAATTCAACAACCAGTTCGGTAATTTGCATACTCTTATCAGCATAATATACAGCCAGTAGCGCATGCTCCTGTGCTTTATTAGTCTGTGTGCGGCCAGCACTTAATACTTCCAGTGCCAGAGACAGTTCTTCCTGCGCTAGCTTAAATGTTTTAGGTGCATATTTATCTGCCTTATTTTTTTCAGCTTCGGCAATTTTAGCTTTCGCTTTTTGCGTCGTATTGGTCTTCAATGCCGATAATTCAAGTGTCGAATAATCTTTAATCAGACTGGCACGCTGTACTTTGGCATCTTCAATTTTTCCTTTTTCAACATCCATCGATGCGTCTTTTAAACGGGACTCAAGTTTTGCAAATTGATCCGGAAAGATGCTCTGTGCATCGGCATTCATCGTTTTAGTTCTGGCATCCAGTACATCGCGAAATACTACTTTACTGGTTTCAGTATTTTTCATAGCTGTTTGTAGCGTTTTGATACCAGATGCAGCCAACTCGTTAGCACCTGCCTGTTGCGCAGTCGCTTTATCAAAAGCAGCCTTATAGGTTTCTTTAGCCTGTTCGAAACCTTTTGGTGCCAGATAGGAGGTGCCGGCTTTTTCAGCTTTGCCTAATAACTGGTTTAACTCGCTGATCGATTTGTATTTATCAAACACGGCTGTCGATTCAAGCTCTACTGTTTTAGTACCACAGGCACTGAGCAGCAATGCAGTAGAAACTGCTATTATAATTTTGGTTATGTAGTTCATTTTTATTCCCTGTAAAATAAAATTAAGGTTAATCAATTTACGACTATTTATTTTACCACTAATCAGTTTTTAGAAAGTTGCTTTATATTGACTTTAAGGTTGATTTATTTCACTTTTATTTTGTAAATCCAAATTTCAGACAGCTTTTTTGTATTTTTAAAATCACCACAAATTAGATTGAGAACCAGGAGTTTCTGGGTGTAGATAAACCTGAAAAAAATTTTCACCTGCTAAAAAGTCGTTACTTTAGAGTCAACAGTGCTTCACAACCAAAATGAATTCAATTTTTTTTATGGCTGTTCATCTTTAGCTGTGAGACATGTATCTGCAGGAATTCATTTAGCCGTCACGTTGTAAAATAAAAACTTTATTATGTCCTGAATATGAGTTACTCAGCAATCGAATGAAAATCACCTGAATGAATTCTATCGCTGTTTTTTACCGACCATAACGGAATCAGTCCCTGTGTAATCATCCTGCTGGCCCCATTATCAGTTAGTGAAATTTCGGCACAGGGTTTAACAACCGTCTGACCGTTTTGCGGGTAAAAGTGCAACGGTAAATCTTCCGTATTCATAACCTTTGCAAATTCCATTTCCCATCCACTTAGTTAAAACGCCCTTGCTATCTGCTCCGCTTTCAGAAAAGCAGGATTTCCCCACAGGTAATCCTCATGTTGCGGACTATCAGTCATTTCTTCAAATGAAAATGCGTCCACCTTAGCCGTTTTTTTGCCATAAGGCATACGCAGCATAAATCGAGGTAATGCGAGGCTAATATTTTTAGCCACAGCAGACTTGCGTAGTATTTCCCAGGCTTCAGCCACCGGTTCACTGATTGCATACTGCCAGTCATCAGCTTTTGGAGTTTCTGCAAAAGAACTGCAACCTACCAGATTTTCATCGGCTGCTGCAATGAAACTGGCACCTGCCTGCTGGGCGATGATACCAAGTTGCGACAGTTCCAGCATATCATCAATATCAACTCCGAAACGATAATCGCCAATAATCAGGCTCCAGTCGATATCACCGACCGCGGTATCGCAAAACTGATTATACAATTGTGATTGCGTGACATCATCTCTATCCAGATCTTTCGTCAGTTCATGGCGACTAACATCCAGCAGGTACAGTTTTACCTTGTTATCACGAATACGTTTCACCATGAAGTACACACCGCGCCACGCAGCTTCCAGTGCCTGGAATTGGGGGTGATGTAATACACTGCGCATCAGAAAGGTAATTTTTTCATCAACGGAAGCAACCAGTTCATCCTGACGTGCATCACGCGACACGGTATCGGGTTTATTCGCCATGATATGCTGAACTAAGGCATCGACCAGAGATTTACTCGCTGAATCTGTAACAGTGTTAGCCGCTGATGTTTTGTTACTAATGCCGGCGTTATTTTCGGTCTCCCCCAGAATAGCATCCAGCAACCCACCACCGGATAGGTCCTGTGGTAGTTCAACAGTGTTCGATGTCATCTGCGATTTCTCTGAAGTGACGACTTCATCCTGCGAAGTAGCCGGCTCTTCTTGCACCGGCAAACCTAACTCTTCAATTGCCTGTTTAAACGTTTTCGGGTTGTTCAAACGATTCCTGAGGTCACTCAGCTGGCTAAATTCTTCAACATTTTTATACAGATTGTCGGGGTGAAAATCTTTTAACTGCTGCAACGGTACTTCAACTGTAGCGCTACCCTGATCAAGCGACAGTGATAACTGAAGCGCCATCGACGCAAACACTTCGTCGAAGTTGTAACGGTCTATCTCTATAAAGTTAAGATCAGCAATAGTAGATTGTCCAGCGTCGTCCGCATGAGCGCTAAAATCTCCCATCATTGCTATACTAAAAGGCTTATCACGCTTTTCCTGTAATGGCTCACCACTCACCCCGTCTTGCGTATTCATAGTCATTGAAAAGTTGAATGGTAGCTTTTTTGAATCGGACATCGGCGTCACCTTGTTGTAGTTTTATATATCAGCTGAAGGATAGACATCATAACGTGAAAGAAGTGAACTTATCCATCCGACTGAACAGCTAATTTTAAGTAGTTTCAATAACTTTTACTTTTTGATGGGCAATAAATGTCAGCTTTGGTGCACACTTTTTCTATCTGTTACAAACTGAAACATTTCGTTACCTGCGCGAAAGGTAACAAAAGCAATACAGCATTATTATGTAATCTCCGTTAACCCAATAGGAGAAAAACATGAAAAAACGTAACAAAATAATTATTGCTGTGATCAGTGGTTTGGTTCTAATCAGCGGCATAGCTGCGTGCAGTCATCATCGCAACCCGCAGGCACGGGCAGAGTATGCCGTTGAAAAAATCAGTAGTAAGTTAGAGCTTAACGACGCCCAAACTATACAGCTCGTAAAGTTAAAAAATGAAATTATGAATGTTCGCCAATCAATGCAGTCTGATCGTAACTCTATGTTTACTGAAATCGATGAGCTGCTCAGCCAAAGCACATTAGACCAGCCACGTGTACTGCAATTGCTGCAAAGCAAGATTGATACTATCAACAATAAGGCTCCACAGATTATTACAGCCTTTGCCGAATTTTATGACAGTCTCAATCCTGAACAGCAACTTAAAATACGCGAAAAAATTCAGGATCATAGAGAGCATTCTCATGGATGGCATCATTAAACAGGAGAAATAAAATGAATACAGCAGGATTTTTACAACGCATATTCGGTGGATGCCGGCAACATAAACAACAGTGGTTTATTAGACGAGCCAGCAAAAAACTCAAACTGGATGATACTCAACAAAACCAGTTAACGGCTTTTATCGATCAATTTCAGCGTGATCGTGGGGATATAGAACAAACCAGAAATAATAGCCGTAACCGGGTTTTAAGCTTACTACTGCAGACAGGCAGCGATGAAAAAAAACAGATCGCGAACAGCTTAAATCTGTATTACAGGACAGCCTGTTATCGATGCAGCAGACGGTAAACGGTATGGTCGATAACTTTGCTGATTTCATCGATAACCTGAATCCACAGCAACGACAGCAACTTTACCAATATGTCGGTCACCAGTCACATCGACATTGCTACCATTAACCCCACCAGCCCATTTTTTTTAAACATGGAAAAGATGGGCTTGGTGATCAAACACAAAAAAAGATAAACTGGATTTATGTTTCGAATTCTTCTGATAGATGATGATGAGCGACTGGCAGAATTACTGGCGCGTTTTTTTGAACGTTATGACCTTGGTTTTGACAGTTCCGCCTTACCCAGCGATGGCCTGAAAAAACTGGCAACCGGAAGTTTTGACCTGGTTATCCTGGACGTAATGTTGCCCGAAATGGATGGTTTTGAAGTATGCAAGGTCATCCGTCGAGACAGTAATATTCCGATCATCATGCTAACTGCCCGCGGTGAAGTGATGGATAGAATAGTCGGCCTTGAGCTGGGCGCTGATGATTATCTGCCTAAACCGTTTGAACCGCGTGAACTGGTAGCACGCATCCAGACCGTATTGAAACGTAGCAGCCAGCCAGCGAGCAATAAAAGCCCACACTGTTTCGGCAACCTTTGTGTCGATACCGGGCTACGCCAGGCAACACTTTTTAATGAACCGCTAAAACTCAGTAGTGGCGAGTACCAGTTGCTGGAGTTGTTCGTCAAAAATCCGGGAAAAACTTTTAGCCGGGATGAAATTATGAACCAGATGCGCGGCACCGAAACAGAAATTTACTCCCGTGCAATCGATATACTGGTCAGTCGTCTACGCACAAAGCTGAAGCCTGAAGAGTATATAAGTACTGTCCGTAACCTGGGTTATTGTTTCGTCGGCAAGTCATCATGATCGACCGATGGAAACAAAGAAGACACACCCTGTCAGGTCGACTGGTGATGCTGTTTCTTGGCATGACTATCCTTATTTTAATCATTGTCGGCATCACTATTGGCTCGGGATTTCGTGCCCATTTCCAGGATAATATCCGCCCTCACCTGACGCAGTATCTAAATTACATCCAGCGCGACATCGGAACGCCACCAGACCGTGAAAAAGCCCTGATCCTGTCAAAACAGTTAAATGTTGAGATCCACTATGCCGGTAAAAACCAGCACTGGAGCAGCAATAACAGTAATATAAAACTGGATGAAATTAACTATCACCGCCAGTTCCTGCAACAGGATGTGGAATATGGGTTTGGCTACCTCGATGACCGTGAATACCTTATAACTCGACACCCGGATTACACCCTTGCTTTTTCTATACTTCAACGAGACAGATCCGGCTTAAAAAGATTTATCCCGCTGCTAGCAATAATGCTATTGCTGGTATTACTGTATCACGCCACTAAACGATTATTTGCTCCCATCAGTGAAATTAAACAGGGCATTTCACACATAGGAGCCGGTGATTTGAGCTACCGTCTCAATATCAAACAGCGCAATGAACTGGGCGAACTGGCCGACAGCATTAATGACATGGCCGATGATATTGAACAGATGCTTGAAGCCAAGCGGCAACTACTGCTGGCCATCAGCCATGAATTACGCTCTCCCCTCACGCGGGCAAAAGTTGCTGCTGCGATGATAGATGACAGCTCCCAGCAACATGAAATTGAGCGCGAACTGGATGAAATGGAAGCGTTAATTGAAGAAATTCTGGAAACTGAACGACTCAGTAGCCGACATCATATTCTGAACAGGACTGAGACGTTATTACAGCAATTGATCAATGAATTACTTGAACAGCAATTTTGCGGTCAGCAGGTAACTATTGAAATGCCGGGTGAAATCATCAGCATCATGGTGGATAGTGCGCGCATCAAACTGTTGCTAAAAAACATCCTCGGGAATGCTTTGCAGCACAACCCACAAGGCAGTAAACCACCGTTATTAACCCTGCACAAAAAAGATACCCTGATAACGATAAGCATACAGGATTTTGGCCCGGGTATTGAGGCGGAACACCTTCCACATCTGATGGAACCATTTTATCGCACCGATGCTTCAAGACAACGCCAGACAGGTGGTTATGGACTCGGACTTTATTTATGCAAAGTGATTGCCGAAGCCCACGCTGGAGAATTACACATTCACAGTAAAATTGGGGAAGGAACGACACTGGTGGTCACACTGCCGCAACTGCAGGATACGGGTTAGCATGCTGATCTATCGTTCAGGTTTGTTATAAAAAAAATGGCGGTTTCATATCAGTTACCAGCAAATAAATTTCTTTGGGCAGGAAGTGGCATGAGTCTACTCATTGGAGCCATCCGCACCTACGCTATTCCTGCCTTTTGATATTGCCGCGTTTAACGAGTCCCATGCATTAGACAAACCCTGCTCTGTGCTTAACTCAGAATCCAGGTGACTTAAGCCGAATGTGCAGGTAATTTTTGTTCCTATTCCAGCGGAAATTTCAAAGTTGGTATTTTCGATTGACTGTCTGAAGCGTTCCAGAATTACTTCAGCTGACATCAAGTCAGTTTCAGGAAGATAAAGTATAAATTTATCACCGGAATATCGTGCAACAGTGTCAAAGTTGCGCAAAGAATTTTTGAATAATGCAGCCAGCTGTATCAACAACAGATCCCCGGCAATGTACCCATATTCCTGATTCACCGTTTTGAAGTCGTCTATTCCTACAATCGAAATGATCGAGCTAAACTTGTTACGCTTAATTCGATTTTCTTCCTGCAATAAGATTTCGTGAAGGGCACGTTTATTTGGTAGTTTGGTAAGTGAATCCACTGTACCAAGCGATTCTGTACATTCCTCGATAATAGAAGATTGAATATTAAAAAATTCATATTCTATTTCTGAAAATTTACTGTATTCATCTGCGCTAATTAACTTTTTCGCGCTCAGAGTGGCGACCAGTTCACAGGCTTTTAGGTGCAACTGTTCATGCAATGATATTAATTTTATAAATGACGGATCGTCCAAAACAGACTGGTTGGTAATGCTGCTGTACCATCGTGTGAAAGAACAATTCCTGTGTGGAGGATTATTATCAGCGCATTGTGATTCTTTATGCTCTTGCTGACAAACCAGCGATTGATTGATTTTTGAAATCCAGCGAACATGAATTGCTGTAGATATTTGAAGCGAATCCTTTATTGATTCCAGCTCGCGAACATTTAACTGTTGGGTAAATTCCGAATACATAATCTCTCACATTAAATCAAGGACATTTCAGGGTAATAATAGACCCTGATTTCAACTTCTGCCTGTTATTTACCCGGCAACAATGTATATCGTATTCAGTCCTTCAGGATAAAGTCAGAACAGGACATTGCTCTCAGCGAATGGCCATTCTATTAGTAATAGCTGTAAAGCTGGTGCTCCAGGCCGGGTGCCTCACCTGTGGACGACTTTATCAGCCCCTGGTGTAGACAGGTTTAGTGAATGTTTTTTACCACTGTGTAATTAACTGCCTGTTCCAAAAACTGGCATGAAGTTACGGGTTAACCCAGAATTAAAACAATCAATTGTTTCGGCCCATGTATTCCATAAGCCAGAGTTTGTTCTATATCAGCAGTTTTGGACGGACCGGAAATTAACAGAGCATTGGTAGGCATTTGACTACTCCAGTTCTGCTCGTGTATAGCCTGAGCGAAGGTTTCATACAGGTGGCCGGCTTCTAACAGAGCAATATGTACCGGTGGAACCAGCGACATCAATCTTGGTTCATCATTATCAGGCCATAGTATAAGACTACCTGTTTCGGCTATACCGCCGCGAGTGGTGGTAATTCCAACATCAATCTTCTGGAATAATTCATGTTTCCACAGCTCGATGTGTTTTTCATATTGTTGAACTTTTAAAGAACTTGTGGCCTGTTGACAGAATTTTTCCCCTGTCTCATTCTGCCCCACCAGAACATTGTGTAAATTACGTTCAGGTAACTCTTTATTTAGCCAACTGATCCAGTCACCATCTTTTAGTTGATGTACTTCACTTCGTACTGCCTGCATACATTCTATGAAACGAGATGTTTTTTCCTGCTGTGACCAGTTATGTACTGGAAGATACACATCGGGTGACTCCGACACAGAAGAACGTTGTTTACGTAGGTAGTTGAGTATGTTTTCGCGTGATTTACTCATCTTCGAACCCTTCCTGACGTGCTAATTCAGAAAGACTCCTTGCAGCCGGTTTGGGGGCTGTTCGATAATTAGTCCAGGCAGAAATACCGGGGGGAGTGATGAAACGAAAACGAGTCGCAAACCAGCAAAAACCTTTATAAAATAGCGCGTTACTATATATGATCTTCCATATTTTCCAGCCATTCATTTCAGTAAGTTTGCGCAGGCTGCCTTTTCCCTGTATCTGCGCGTCTGAGCGTTCAGCATTGACCGATTCAGCACGTAGTCTATTAATCAATTTAGGCAGGGGAATACGCACCGGGCAGACTTCGCCGCAGGCCCCACACATGGAGCAGGCTGAAGTCAGTGTACCAATTTTATCGAGCCCCATTCGTTGCGGTTCAAGTACCGTACCAATGGGGCCAGGGTAAACGGTGCCATAAGCATGTCCTCCGAGTTGTACATAAACCGGACAGTGATTTATACAGGCACCACAACGGATACAGCGCAGAGTATCGAGCAATTCTTCATCCATGCGGATACGAGAGCGACGATTATCCAGTAACACCAGGTGCACTGCCTGAGGCCCATCTTTTTCGCCTGACTGTCGAGGTCGACTAATCATATTGAAATATGTCGTCACTGGCTGACCGGTCGCAGAACGTGTCAATATACTGAGTAACGGGGGAATGTCAGATAGTTTTTCTACCACCTTTTCAATGCCGGTAATTGCAATATGAATATTCGGAGAAGTGGTACTTAACCGACCATTACCTTCGTTTTCAACCAGGCATAATGTTCCTGTTTCAGCGACCGCAAAATTAACCCCGGATATTCCAGCATCTGCTTTTTCAAATTTCTCACGTAAAATTTGACGCGCCATCAGGGTCATCTTATCTATGTCCTCTGTGTAGCCCAGCTCAGGGAAAAATTTATGAAATAACTCAGCGACTTCCTGACGGTTTTTATGGATGGCAGGTGCCACAATATGAGAAGGCGGTTCATGCGCCAGCTGAATGATGAATTCACCAAGATCGGATTCGAGTACTTCGATGCCGCGTTTTTCAAGATAGTGATTCATCTCGGTTTCTTCTGACACCATCGACTTGCCTTTGACCAGAGATTTAGCTTTAGCAGTCTTCAATATCTGATAGATAATTTCATTCGCCTGTTCAGCCGTTTCTGCCCAGTGCACCTGAATACCATTTTTGACCAGTTGCCGTTCCAGTTTTTCCAGTAGATCAGGCAGGTTAGTTAAGGAGTGGCTACGGATGGCACGCGCCTGATCGCGGATCTGTTGTAATTCTTCGTTATCAGGAAACTGTTCTGCACGTTTCGACATTAAACCACTCATCGTGGTACGAAAATTTTTGCGTGCCTGCTCGTTGTGTAAGGCCTTGTCTATACGTTGGCTAAAAGCTTCAGTTTGATTCATGGGTACGCTCCCATAGAAATTCAGCAATATGTTTAGCATCAGGTGGATTGCCCTGTTTTTCGAATGCTCCAGAAATATTCATCAGACACCCGCAATCCTGACTGATTACCTGTTGAGCGCCGGTTTTACGAATAGCGTTCGTTTTATCCGTCACCATCGCACCAGAGATATCAGATTGTTTAACACTGAAAGTCGCGCCAAAACCGCAACATTCTGCCTTACGGTCCTGCTGTAATACCTTGACATTTACAAGTTGAGCAACGAGAGATTCAATACGATCTGCAACCTGCATTTCGCGTCGGGCAGAACAGGAAGTATGTATAGCTATTGTGGTTGGTTCGCCGAGATCTGTTAACTTAAGAGCAAGTACATCAACCAGAAATTCG
>CALCSG010000501.1 GCA_937894085.1 uncultured Gammaproteobacteria bacterium
GCGTTAAATACGATCCTCGCGCAGCTGAATTTAAAGGTATGGATGATGAGAACACTGTCCAGTCATTTGATTTTGATGATTTAGGGCGTACACTTAAACCAGAGGCAGTAAAGCCAGAGACAGCGAAAGGTGATGAAAATGGAAATACCGACAGCAATGTGGTTAACCCAGTCAATCAGGGAGGCGAAACAGAAGCGGCCGAACTGGACAGCGAGCAAGCAGGAGATCAGCAGGATAATCCGGACCTGGCAGGCGAACAGCCCGGCACTACACAAAGACCTGAAGTCGAAGGGCTTACTGGAGAGAATGGCGGAACTAATGTTGATGCAGAAGGAGGAAATGGAGGAAGAGCTGATCAATCAGGGATATCCCCCAACGGACGCAGCGGAGCAGGCGGAGAAAGAATGCCTGATGCTGGATCAAGAGCAGGATCAAGAGCAGGAACCAACAGCGAATCAGGAACTAGCGACACTGGAAAACCTGCTGAACTCAGCCCGGCACGAGAGGACAGTCTACAGCCAATAAAGCACTTTCATATTGCCAAACCAGAAACTCTTTTTGGTGGCGGTCAGGTAGCAAGATTTGATAAAAACAAAGCAGCCATAGAGCTGTATTACGAATTAAATACATCTGGTGTAAAAGCGACGGAAGCGCAAAAGAGGATACTTGCCGCATACACTGGATGGGGATCTTTCGGGCAAGAGCTGTTCCAGGGTGACTGGACAAGGCCATATCCAAAAGCAGGATGGGAAGCAAGAGACAAATGGTTACGTTCACATCTTGGCGAATCAGAATGGAAAAGTGCACAACGATCCATAACTAACTCACACTATACCGATCCTCCTACTGTTGCTGCAATGTGGGACATGGTTAAGCGTATGGGGTTTACTGGCGGGAAAGTTGTTGAACCTGGCATGGGGATTGGTAATTTCTACGGGTTAATGCCTAAAGATATTAAATCTAATAGTTTACTGTCAGGTATTGAGCTGGATGAATTAACCGGGGGAATGGCAAAGCTTATTTATCCTGATGCAAATATCAGTATTAAAGGCTACCAGGACTCTAAAACACCAGATAACTTCTACGATCTAGCAATTGGCAACTGGCCGTTTGAGAATACTCATATTGCAGACAGGCGTTACCAGAAGTTAGATCCATTACTACATGATTATTACTTCCTTAAAACGATTGATCAGGTTAGGCCTGGCGGTCTGATTGTAGGCATAACATCAAAAGGAACAATGGATAAGGTTAATTCATCTATACGCCTTGCCATGGCTAAAAAAGCCGAATTAGTTGCTTCTTTCAGGTTACCAACAGGAGCTTTTCAAGAATATGCTGGTACCAAAGTCGTAACCGATATTGTTATCTTACGAAAAAGAGATGCGCCAATTGGAATAGTTACTGATAACTGGATTGAATCAAAGGACCATGACACACCATCTGGCACACCAGTAAAGGTAAATAACTATTATCATGAGAACCCTAAAAACGTCATAGGAACTATTGATTACGGAAGCGGCACAACATCTTTCAGCAAAGGATTAGTTGTTCACCGACCTGATGATATGGAAAAGCAATTAAAAAGTATTGTTAGAAAAGTGCCGAAGGGTATTTATAGCAAGCAAGATATATCAAAAAATATTAGCTACATCACGAATCATACTGACGACAGGCAGGGCGCAATAACATTTAAGGATGGTGAGTTATATATTGTCCAGGGTGAACATCTGGCACTGGCCAATGATGTTAAAAAATATCATGTTGCTAAAAGCAATAAGATCCCGACAGAAGAACGTGAGAATCAGTTAAAAGATTTGATAGGGCTTCGTGCTGATTATGCAAAACTTATCCAGTCTGAAAGAAGCAGTGAAGATACAGCACTAACGGAGCAAAATAGAAAGACACTAAATACTAATTACAGGTCGTATGTTCAGAAGCATGGACCAGTCAACAGTAGTTTTGGTATTGGTTACCTGAAGGCAATAGGCGATCCTTTTTACTACACCTTGTCAGCTCTTGAAGTTAACAAAGGCAGCTCTAAAAAACCAGACTGGAGGCCGGCGACAATACTATCAAGAAGCACGTCACGCGGGTCACTGGATATAAAAAATCCAACAGTTGAAGATGCTTTCGTATTGGCAAGAAATAAATCAGTTAGCCCTGATCTGGCAGAAATAGCTGAACTGGCAAAGAAAAGCGAGTCACAGGTAAGGTCAGAACTAATTGATTCTGGTGCTGTATTTGAGTTAGAAGGTGGCGGGATAGAACCTACTGATATCTATTTGTCAGGTAATGTCCGTGAAAAACTAAGAACAGCTGTCGCAGCTGTCGCAGCAGGAAATAACAATCTTGAGAGAAATGTCAAAGCACTCGAAAAAGTTATTCCAAAAGATATTCCATACCATGAAATAGAGGCGAGACTTGGCGCGTCATGGGTTAATCCTTCTGTTTACTCTGAATACATTGGCTTCATGCTTAACAGATCATCGGTTGATGGTATTAAAGTTACCTATATTGGTGGTCGATGGAAAGTTAAGCTGCCTGATGGAATGAATAATCTCCCTGAAGCTGTTACCGGGTTTGGTACCGGTGCAGTAAGCTTCAGTAAATTGATTAATGCTGCAATTAGTAATCAAACAATCACTGTAAGAAGAATGGATTCAGACGGTAATCAGTATGTTGATTCAGGTGCTACGGCAGAGGTAGCCGAAAGAATAGCCAAAATACGCGACCATTTCAGCGAATGGGTGTGGAGTGAACCAGAAAGAAGAGTGGAGCTTGAAAAGGAATACAATGAAGTTAGAAACGCATGGTCTTCACCTACCTTTGACGGATCTTTTTTAAGATTTGAGGGAATGGCCCTGCAGTTTGGTGACTCTCCATTTAATTTACGTGAACACCAGGTTAACGCTATCTGGCAGGCAGTTGTTAATCGCAAGTCATTGAATGCCCATGAAGTTGGTACCGGTAAAACATTCACTATTGGAGGCATTGCTCTTGAGTCCCGCCGTTATGGTATTGCTAAAAAACCGTTAATACTTGCTCATAATGCCAATAGCGCAAGTGTGGCATCTGAAATACAGGCAATGTACCCTGGAGCCAAAATACTTTATATCGATAACCTTACCCCGGCCACAATTCAATTTAAGCTAAGGCAGATAGCAAATGATGACTGGGATGCTATTGTTATGCCTCATTCATTAATCGACCGTATGTCACTCACTGAAGAGACATTAATGGGTATAGCGCAAGAGGAAATATCTGCATTAGAGAATGAAGCAAGGGAAGCTGCCGAGGATGATGGTGCAGATTTCACAGATGCAATGCTCGACGACGACAAAGAGCTTGGAAAATTAAGGTCTGCAACAGCAAAAGATTTAGTGAAAGCAAGAAACAGAATCATCGAAACAATTAAAAAACACGGCCAAAGGGCCAGCAAGGAAAATGCTGTTTCATTTGAAGAGCTTGGTATCGACATGATTATGGTTGATGAAGCTCACGCTTTTAAGAAACCGCCAATTGTTACAAAGATGCGAATGAAGGGGCTGAACACCGATGTGTCAACACAGTCAATATCATTGCAGTTTTTAACAAGGTATATCAGATCAAACAATAACGGTGGAAATGTTCATTTATTCACTGGTACGCCAATAACCAATACCATCACTGAGATATACCACCAGATGCGCTATATCATGGAAGAAAACATGGCAGATGTTGGAGTTGATTACTGGGATGGATGGTTTGGATCGTTTGCCAGTGAAGTAGCAGATGTTGAGCTTAACGCAGCGGCAGAATACGAGAACGTCACTCGACTGGCTTCATTCATTAATGTTCCAGAATTACGCAAGCTGGCCGGGCAATATATGGATGTTGTGTTCTCTGACGATATGCTTGAAATGAAACCTCGTAAAACAAAAGAGTCTGGTAAAACGCTTGATTCAACTGACTTAACAGAGTTGGAACGTAACGAGCTTGAAAACGGTAGAACAGAGGGGGCGCAGGACCGTCCATACAAAAAAATCATAATTAAGTCTGCTGATTTAACTCCTGATCAATTAGAGCAATTCCAAACACTACAAGGGTATGCTCGCTCATGGCGTGATATGGATGGAAAAACAAGACGACAAGCAATACTTAATGGTCGTCCTGAATCTCCAGTCATCACAGAAGGTTTGGCAGAAAAGGCTAGTTTTGATATCAGGCTGCTGAGAGCTCAAGAGCTTGCGGGACAGGAAGGCAATGTTCCGGATCACCCGGATAGTAAAGCAAGCAGGGTTATTGATAATGCTCTGGAGATTTACAAATCAGACAAACGCGCAACTCAAGCTATATTTATGGGTATAGGAATCAGCAAGACAGCGACTAAGCGTGTAGGTCCTGTTGGCGCAAAAGTAGACGTTACCTACCCAGTTTTCTCCGTTGCTCATGACATTATAGAAAGACTGGTGAAGCAAGGTATACCAAGGGATGAGATAGCACTTGTTTCTGCCAGTACCAGCAAGAAGAAGCGGAAGCAAATAGCCGACGCAATGAATAAGTCAAAAATCAGGATAGTGATAGGAAGCACGAACACTCTTGGTATTGGCGTTAATATGCAGAAAAATTTAAGAGCAATGCACCATCTGGACGCGCCCTGGATGCCTGGCGACCTTGAACAGCGTAACGGTCGAGGCCATAGACAGGGTAACCAGTGGAACACCGTATTGGAATATCGATACATTACTGACAGGCTGGACGGTAGACGCTGGCAAATACTTTCTATTAAACAGAGATTCATCAAAGAATTTCTTAACTCAAATAGCAGTAGCCGTATCATCGAGGGAGATTCGGCCAGTGAAGAACAAAGCGATTTGCTCGAAACTTTTGCAGAAGCAGCCGGGGACCCGCGTGTTTTAATAAAAGCAAAACTAAAAAAGAAAATAGAAAAGCTTAAATCTCGCGAGAGAATGCACACGTTCGCTCAAGCAGATGCGAAAAAGATGGTTAAAGCTTTAAATAATGCTATTGAATGGGCTGATGAAGCATTAATTCCATCATCTGTCATGGCAGATAATATTAATCATGTGCTTGAGGGCAATAAAGGTAATGGGTTTTCTGCAAAAATAGGGAATAAAAGGATTACAAAACGGAATATGGCTGACGAGGCCATATCCGACATAGTTAAAACCGTTGCCAAAACAGGAATGGATCAGCTTCCTATTGGTAAAATAATGGATCTAAATGCTTTTATGTCATGGCCTAACTTATCACCAAACCCAGTGATAACAGTAAAGATAAACAATGGTGAAAAGGATGTCCCTGTGACTGGAAACTTGCCAAACATTCAGAGTTTGACTGCAGCATTAAGAAGCAAGGCGGCATACCCTGGGCAGCTTGAGGATAAAAGATCAAAAGATATTAAATCACTGGAAAGAATGTCTGATGTTGCAAAAGAACCATTCAAGCAAAAGAATGAGTTAACTCAAACAGATAAGGAATTAAGCGACCTTGAGTTAGATATGCAATTAAACCCGGTTCCGCCTCCTTCATGGTTGCGCCAAGGTGCTCCTGTTGATACTGAGATTTTTGCTAGTAAACAAAATAAGAATAACATGGATGGTGTTGAGAATATTCCAGGTTACGGTTTAATGCTTCCTGTTACTGATACGACTGATAATAAAAATGCTGAGTTAGTTCCTGGTTATGGGTGGATGATTCCGGTTACAAGGCCTACTGCCGGGAAAGTAGAGAAACTTATTGTCACTGGTCATAGATGGACTAATGATGGTTATTACGTCATGGCTAAAGATAGTAATAAAAATCATCAAATTCCATACATGGATGCCAAAGACTCTCAAGGCTATGAAATATATGAGCA
>CALCSG010000502.1 GCA_937894085.1 uncultured Gammaproteobacteria bacterium
AATAAAAACTAAAAAAGAACTATGAATTTGAAATTCAATAAGCAGGAAGAGGCTATTCAGGCAGCCGGTGATACATTAGGCAATATCTTTCACTACATATCGTTATTCATCATAGGTGCCACTATCGTCTGGTCGGCTGCCCATGAATATATGATTATGCTGGGACATGGATATGCCGGTCTTAAAGATATTTTATTACTTTTTATCTACCTTGAACTGGGAGCGATGGTAGGAATCTACTTTAAAACACACAATTTACCAGTTCAATATTTGATATATATTGCTATCACTGCATTAGCAAGGCATCTGGTCATAGATATGCAAAAGGTGACTGATGAATTCCATCTTTATCTGATATTGGCCATAGTTTTCTCAATTTTGATTCTGAGTTTCTCAATTTTAGTTTTTGCCTACACTGCACGCAGCTTCGGTCGACCAGAAGATGAATTCAAAATTGACCCTGTTAAGTATGCAAGTGATGAAAGAAGGTGTAGTACAGAAGATACCCGCTCAATTAAAATTGAGCGTAGGAAGAAATAAAAATATTGTAAATACCGGGTATATACTTCTAGATTCATTATCCAGAAAATAATCAGGTGTGAATTGCCGAGTTTATCTCTTTTAATAACAGCGTTTTGGTGGTGAGATCGGTCGTATCCAATGGAATATTGACGATATGACCCGAGCCAGGTGCAGCATCTCGGGACTCTCCTTTTTCTGATTCCATACTGTTAATGATTATTTGCTGATTTCCAGCAGGGCTCATCAACTCAATAGTATCACCTACTTCAAACCTGTTTTTCGCCTCAACGGTAATCATCCCCGGTTTTTTATTGACCGCAATTACTTCGCCGACAAACTGTTGTTTGGTTGCAACTGAAGTACCCTGTTCATAAGTCTGGTATTCATCATGAATATGACGACGATAAAAGCCTTCTGTATAACCCCTGTTAGATAGTTTTTCGAGGTCATCCATTAATGACATATCAAAGTCCTTACCTTGCAGAGCCTCGTCAATAGCTCTACGGTAAACCTGTGTAGTTCTGGCCACGTAGTAATGAGACTTGGTTCTGCCTTCTATTTTTAATGAATCTATGCCCATATCAATAAGCTTTTTTACATGCTGAACCGCACGTAAGTCTTTAGAATTCATAATATAAGTGCCATGTTCATCCTCAAAAGCAGGCATATATTCACCAGGCCGATTTTGTTCCTGTAACAGAAAAACCTGATCGGTCGGCTTGCCCTCACCTAAAGTCGGTTTTTGAAAATTAATTTCGGGTTGTATGGCTGCATAGTTACCTTCGGCAGTTTCTGTTGCTTCATGTGCATCGTATTTCCAGCGGCATGAATTAGTACAACTACCCTGGTTAGGATCACGATGACTGGCATAACCCGACAGCAGGCAACGACCTGAATAAGCTATACACAGTGCACCATGAACAAAAACTTCAAGCTCTATATCTGGACACTCCTGGCGTATTTCTGCAACTTCATCCAGTGACAGTTCTCTAGAGAGAATTACCCGTTTAATACCAACAGATTTCCAGAAATTAACAGCAGCATAATTTACCGCATTGGCTTGCACAGACAGGTGTATTTCGGTTTCCGGCCAACGCTCTCTAACCATCATAATTAATCCTGGGTCAGCCATAATGAGCGCATCTGGTTTCATGGCAATTACCGGTGCCATGTCTTCCATATAGGTTTTTATTTTACTGTTATGTGGCAGAATGTTACTGGCAACAAAAAATTTAGTGTCATTTTCATGGGCGAAGTGAATTCCTTTAGAAAGGTTTTCGAGTGTAAAATCATTGTTTCTGACTCTTAGACTATAACGGGGTTGACCTGCATACACGGCGTCAGCACCATAGGCAATAGCATATTGCAGGTTTCTAAAACTTCCTGCCGGTGTTAATAGTTCAACGCTCATAATTTGAATAATTCTCGGGCATTATGGGTGGTTAATTCAGCGATTGTCTCAACATCGGTATTCCTGATCTCTGCCAGTTTTTGTGCAACCAGGCGAACATGCCCGGGGAAATTAGTTTTACCACGAAATGGTACAGGAGCAAGCCATGGCGAATCTGTTTCAATAAGTAGACGATCATCGGGGATCTTAGCCGCCATTTCTCGTACATTTTCAGCCTGTTTGAAAGTAACTATGCCTGAAATTGAAATATAAAATCCTAGATCTATCGATTGCCTGGCCATTTCCCAGTCTTCAGTAAAGCAGTGCATTACACCACCAACTTTATCAGCCTGATGCGCCTTCAATATATCGATAGTATCTTTTTTTGCCTGACGAGTATGTATAACCAGAGGTTTCCCACATTCAATAGCAGCATCGATATGAGTTCTAAAGCGTTTGCGTTGCCATTCAGGCCCCTCGGTATGGAAGTAATCAAGACCAGTTTCTCCTATAGCAACAATTTTATCCCTGTCCGCCAATAACACTATCTCTTCAACAGTTGGTTCCCGTGCCTCTTCATAATCCGGATGCACACCTACAGTCGCAAATATGCCCTCTTTAGTTTCAATTTTCTGGTACATTTCTTCAAATGATTCGAGATTGACACTAATGCAAACCATTTCATTAACCTGTTGTTCACGGGTTAAATCGAGAAGATGGTCGAAATCATTGTTGAATTCAGCCAGATCTATGCGATCCAGATGACAGTGGGAGTCGAAAAACATTGGCTACTAATTACTTATTCGTAAAACTTGTCATTTTATCAAATTAATTGATAGTAAAGTGCATGTTTTCTGTGTGTCATAACCCTACTTTGACGATAACCGATTTAATAATTTCTGGGCGACCACATTTTTTGCAGTTTTAAATTATATGCCATTTCCGCATATTCAATACTCAGTGATCTATTTAGCTCCAGTGATACTAATGCCAGATTATTTAAAACTACATTGTATGAGTAGGTCGATCAGCCTGCAATGCCCCAGCCAGGAAGCCCTCAATTTTATTGCGGGTGGTACCGTTATCCTGCACACTGAACTGAACTCCGATACCGGCAGCTTTGTTACTTTGTGCTCCATGCGGTGTTACCCAGATAATTTTACCGGCAACGGGTATTCTTTCCTTGTCTTCCATTAGAGTTAACAGCATAAATACTTCATCACCAAGGCTGTACTGTTTATTTGTGGGTATAAACAGCCCGCCATTTTGTACATAAGGCATGTATGCTGCGTAGAGAGCACTTTTATCCTTGATATTTAGAGACAGTATTCCCTGGCTTCTTGCGG
Organism: uncultured Gammaproteobacteria bacterium; assembly: GCA_937894085.1. Lineage (GTDB taxonomy): Bacteria > Pseudomonadota > Gammaproteobacteria > JACNJF01. The sequence goes on from CALCSG010000502.1 coordinate 3,259, forward strand.
CCATGATATTTCCTCGATTTAAATTAACTACTTATTTTACTATTTGTTTTAAAGATATTAGCACGTCTTCAAATTGTAGTAGCAGGTTAAGGTTATTGTCTTCAACCTGTAAAGCTCTATCTAATCCGGCTGAAAGGTTTATCAAGCCAGCCAATTTTTGTTTCAGCGCTATTGTCAGTTTGTTTTGCAATAGATTATAGATCATATTAGAGAGTTCTGTTTTTAAAACAAGGCGTAAATGCTGACTATCAGGAAATTTGAATTGTTTAACCATGGATACAATATCTATCTGATCCGACAGGTATTTATTTAATAACCCGCTAAATTGATCCTGCAGCAGTTTGAACTCAAGTTGATATAATTGATGCGCGAGTTGTGCGTCATTTCTTGCAAGGTGTAAATAGTCTTTTATCTGGTCTGATGGCATCTCCTTTTGCGCTAACCATTTACTGGCTTCATCCATCGGTGGGTTTTTAATAACCCATTTTTGACATCGACTTCGAATAGTAACAGGTAGTCTCCCAGCATTATGAGTTAGTAATATCAATGTGGAATCAGCAGAGGGTTCTTCCAGGGTTTTTAACAGGCTATTGGCTGACGATTGATTGAGTTTTTCTGCTGGATAAATTAAAGCGATTTTACCGGACTGCAGGTTATTGGTTAGTGAAAACTGGTGTATTAATCGACGAATTTGTTCAATTTTAATATCTTTATTGAGTTTATGAGTTTTTTCATTTTCAGTTAATGTGCTAAAGGTGAAATCCGGATAATTATTCGATATCATCAGTTGGCAGGACTGACAGTGTCCACAGGGATGCTCGCTATCCAGGCTTTGACAAAGTAAAGCCGAAGCTAAAAACCAGCCAAATGAGCGGCTATCCACTGAGGTTCGTAGTTCAACCAGAATAGCATGCGGTAATTTCCCCTGTGTATTTAATGCGACTAATTGACTGACAACAGCAAGCTGCCAGTCAAAGGCTGATACTTTTACCGGTTCAAAAACAGGATTATCATTTTTCATCTGGATCTTCAGTAAATGATAAATTGAGAGAAAATTTAGAATTTACAGCAGAAATAATTTTTGATGTGACTTCATTCATCGAACCTGAAGCATCTATCAGCTTATATCTATCCGTATTATAACTGGCGATATCACGAAATGCATTGCGTACTTTTTTGTGATATTGCGGCCCTTTTTTTTCAAAACGATCTTCACCAGTTCCCCTTGATTCGGCCCTTGCCAGAGCGACATGTTCATCAATATCAAGAATCAATACAAGATCAGGATTAAAGTCACCAATACTAATCTGATGAATTTTATCTACGGTTGCTAATCCGAGTTCCCCGGCGATACCCTGGAATGCCCGACTCGAGTCAGCAAATCGGTCACTGATTACCCAGCTACCCTGTTTCAGGGCTGGCCAGATTGTATCGCGCAAATGCGCCCGTCTTGCTGCTACCATTAATAATAGTTCGGTCATGCTATCCCACTTATCCGGGTCTCCATTAACCAGTAGTTCGCGGATATCCTCAGCAGCTATAGATCCACCAGGTTCTCTGGTTAATATACAGGGCATGCTGGCATCAAGCATAGCTTGTAACAGACGTCTTGTTTGTACGCCCTTACCGCTGCCATCAACCCCATCAAGCACAATCATTTTATTCATAGGTGGTTTCAACCGGGATCTGCCTTTCTATTGGGTTTACGCCCTTTAAGCTGATATTTGCTCACAGCAGCATTGTGTTCAGCCAGAGTATTAGAGAATTGATGTGTTCCATCACCTTTAGAAACAAAATAAATCGCTTCACTTTCAGCTGGATGAAGAGCCGCATGAATTGCGTCTTCACCGGGTAAAGCGATTGGTGTCGGAGTTAAACCTTTATAAAGATAAGTATTGTAAGGCGTGTCATCCCGTAAATCCTGATATCTGATATTGCCATCAAAGTTTTTCCCCATTCCATAAATAATGGTTGGATCTGTTTGCAAGCGCATGTTTTTATTCAGGCGCTGAATAAATGCTGCAGAAATCAGCGGTCTTTCAAAAGCGGCGCCTGTTTCTTTTTCGATGATTGAAGCTAGTATTAACGCTTCATAGGGTGTTTTTAGTGGTAATCCCGGTACTCTTGCTTCCCACTCTTTATCCAATTTTTGTCGCATAGTCCGATAGGCTCGTTTTAAAAAACTAATATCGGTGGTACCACGTGGAAAATGATAGGTGTCCGGTAGAAAGCGTCCTTCCGGATGTTCATCTGCATAACTAATTTTAGCCATAATGGCCGGAATGTTGTCTGTATTGATCGTGTGTATAAGTACAGGGTCAGTGTTAAGTTCTTCTAATAGTTGATCAAAAGTCCAGCCCTCTATGATCGTGAAACTATACAGAATAGAATTCCCCTTACGAAATAACTGGATGAGATCATCAGGTGAATGAGTCGCCTTTAACTGGTATTCTCCTGCTTTAATATGAGCTTCATCTCCATTAATTCTAGCCAGTGCGATAAACATTAATGGATCAGCTATATAGCCTTTATCCGCCAGACTTTGAGCAACCTGACGAATTGTATTGCCACTATAGATGATGAAAAGAGCCGATTCTGTATCAAGATTAATTGGCTGAACCTTAAATTGATTAAACTTATAGCCAAGAAACAGGCTAATAAGAAATCCCGTTAACAGAACAAAATAAATTATTTTTTTAATTGCCCGAATGGCCATAGAATATTTTTTGTAAATCTTGTGTTATGGGACCAGTGGTAAATTTGATGTTTTCAATCTGTATAACAGGACGCACACCGTGCACACTGTTACATAAAAAACACTCATCTGCCGACAGGACATCATGTTTAGAATAATATCCAATTTTAACTTCTTTTTGAATTTGCTTCAGGTTTTTTAATATCAAATTACGCATAACACCATTAACACCTGACATCTCCAGGCTTGGAGTGAAAACAGTATTCCTTTTCACGAAGAAGAAGTTATTTACAATACTTTCTATAATGAATCCATTGTTGTCAAAGAGTAATGCTTCATTAAATTCCGCTCTGTTTTTTAGCTCCTTTGTAGCCAGCACATAATCCAGTCGATTTAAATGTTTAAGACCAGCCAGATTCCTGTTTAATGGTAAAGTGACTTCTGAGATAGATGCTTTAACCTGTTGATCTATTGGATTATTTATTATGTATTTATACAGATAAACATTAGCTGACATTTTTTTCGGTAAATCAAGTCCTCTGCCGCCAGAACCCCTGGTAAGTATAATTTTTATAATAAGTCCCTGCCTTAGGTCAAAATAAGGTTTTAGCTTTTCTTCAAACCACTGTTGTTCAGGGCACATCATATCAAGCCTGCGGGCAGACAAAGATAAACGGTTAAAATGTTCGGGCCAATATTTAATTTGGCCATTGTTTAGTAACATGGTTTCGAACAACCCATCGCCATAATGTAAACCACGATCCTGAATATCTAACTCCTGATCTTCATCCAGGTCACTAATTAGAGTGCAATGCATTTAGCAATCCTCGCGCTTTATGATGAGTTTCAATCAATTCTTTTTCAGTATTTGAATCACTGACGATGCCTGCACCGGCCCGCAATTTAACGCTGTTTCCGTTAACAGTCATGGTTCTGATCAGGATATTAAAATCCATTTGACCGTCGTTACTTATGTAACCGACAGAACCGGTATAAGCTCCTCGTGCGGATTTCTCTAGTTCACTGATAATTTGCATGCACCTGACTTTAGGGCATCCCGTTATGGTACCACCGGGAAAAACAGCGTGTAGCACTTCTTTAACTGATATGCCTTTCTTCAGAATACCGTTTATTGCAGAAACAATATGATGAACAAAACTGTAAGTTTCCAGGATCATTTGATCAGTAACACAAATACTACCCGGTTGACAGATTCGACCAAGATCGTTTCTTTCCAGGTCGATCAGCATGACATGCTCAGCACGCTCTTTCGGGTGATTTAAAAGACTTTTAGAGAGCTCCATATCTTCCTGTTCATTTTTTCCACGGGGATAAGTGCCGGCAATAGGCCTGGTATCTGCTTTTGCATTTTTTACGGATATCAGGCGCTCTGGTGAAGAGCTGAGAATATATTGCTCTTTATATTTAATGAGGCCAGCAAAAGGAGCGGGATTCGTTAGATATAGATTGTGGTATAAACTTAGCGGGTCAATGTCTGAAGTATAATTAGCAATCCACTGACGTGATACATTGGCCTGAAAGATATCACCTTCCACAATATATTGATGTATTTTATCCAGCTGATATCGATAAATATCAGGATCTTCTTCTTCTAGCGTAAACTCAGGCAGTGACTTTTTGCTAAATGAAGGTGTGTCTTTGATATCTTGCTCTATCTGCGCTATAAGCTCTTTGTGTTTTTCTTCTGCGACAATAGTACAGATGTTTTTTTCATGATCAATGATTATTGCTGCAGGTATTTTACTGATGAAGGCAATCGGTAAATCTGAGCTTTCCGGGTAAAAAGAAACTGTTGGTTCTATTACAGACGCGTATTCATAACTTAAAAATACAAACCATCCGCCAATGAATGGTAAGTCATGAA
>CALCSG010000503.1 GCA_937894085.1 uncultured Gammaproteobacteria bacterium
ACGCTAAAACCCTGTCAAGATGTTTTTCCTATAATTTACGCTGAATAGTTACTAAAATGATTAATATCAGCGATAAAAATGGTGTCGAACTCTAGACCTTTACAGGCCTGAGCATTAATGACTAGAATTCCACCTTGATCGAAGCTAATTGCATTTCTCTCACTCGATGAAAATGTATTGATTACTGGCTTTGGATTATCCAGTTTGACATTACACTCGATTAGGGCATTACAATATTTTTTTCTATCTTCATTATTGTAAGTAAGGATACCAAAGAGCTTTGATGGGTTGAGGTCAGCTGTTTTTAAAATCCTCCGAATTAGTCCTTTAAAATCCTGATCAGCATATCCATAGCAAAGCGGGACTTTAACCGATTTTATTGACATTGAAGGAAGATCGGGGGGCGGGCTAGCTGGGTCTCCGGTGTAGAATTCTCTAGCGAGTCTCGCTACAGAGTACTTATTACGATAATTGTATTTAAGCTCGATGACTTCACTATCATTCCTTTCATCTTTAATCGCAAGGGAGTTAGCAATATCCTGCCGAGTGCTATTCAGGCCATCTTTAAGGTTTTGATTTTGATCCGCCATAACAAAGAAATTCTCAAAACCCAGATTCACTAACGATTGATAAAACTCGGGCGGCATGTCTTGCCCCTCGTCGACTATAAGCGTTAGTTTTCGTTGTTCGGGATCAATAGCTGATAACTTTTCGAGCACAGTCTGCCAATCAATTTCTTGCCACTTACTTCGTCCTTTAGGTGGAAGTTTCGGGATAGATTCCTTAATAATATCCTCATAAAAATCCATGAACCATTTATTCCACGTATTGCTCACCAGCTTGCCATCAAGTAATTGTCTACTCGATTCGTTGAGCAAATGGTTATAAACCAGAAATACATATTGGGTGTCTTCCTGCGCCAATCGTCTTGCACGCAATAGGGCTAGTATTGATTTCCCAGTACCAGGGCCACCGACTATGAGATGCTGCCCTTCCATCGGCAAAGCACGTGCATCTTCTTGCTCTTTGCTGAGATCTTGAATGCCGGGTAATCGAAATCTACGTTTGGCCATGGCTTAACTCACTGCTGAAACTCAGAAATGAGGGCATATCTTTTGCGGCATCGCCTTTAATAAAAGCCCTGTCTAGCAAGACATTCCCATAGACACAACTTGGCTCTGGTACCAGAGAACAAGCATGACAAGCTGAACGGTTCAGTAAATTGGGCCCCTGACCTTCATGCTCAGCACAAACGGGGTCTATTGAGCACCACTCGGCATGATCAAAGACACTACTGATCAATCTCAAAAAACGTTGTGGTTCAGCTAGTTCAGCCAACCCTCCCAACGAGCCTACCACATCGGGCACAGCAACATAAATCAAAATACCCGCCATGGACACACCAGTACCTTTAGCTGAATAGATACGCTCTTTAAGTGATGACGCAGGGTAGCCTGCCTGTGATTCTAATTGTCTGATCAGCAAATGAGACAAGGTGTGTAACAGGATAAAACGAGGATCAATTTTTGGATCCGGGATAGATTTGCATTGCCCAAAGTTTATATTTGCTTTAACAAATCGTCGCCTGACCTTCTTTGCTCTCTTGACAATAACAGGGTTCATTTCCCATTCAGTCAAAGCATCTTCACTGAAACTAAAAAATATGCCTTCTCCATAGAGTTCAAGCGCCGGTAACCAATCACTATTACCTAATATATCAGGGGGAACCATCTTGCCATTCATGCGCTGAAATGCAGTCATGACCATAATTTCTTTTAATCGGTTAACCGCAACTAATTGGTCAATAGACTGAATAATTGAAAAAGGTTTTGATTTATTATCAATCGTATTTATTAGAAACTTCCACTCGTCGGTATAATGTTCGGGAACAAAATCTTCATCCTCGGATAGATCAGGAAGCTCACACATTAACGCCTGGTATTCACTTTCCAGTAATAGCCCAGGTGTAGTTTCAGCTCCATAGAGGGGGTAACCTCTGTCGATTTCAATTAACGCATCTTTGATTTCATCGACATTACAACGCAGTTCTTTAGCAATTGTTTGAAAAATCGACTTTTTAGCCAATGGCGTTCTCGCTTGATCAATCCTTCTGCGTAATTGAGACGTTGAATACACACGATCAACCACGGAGCCTTTACGAATTCTCGATTCAGGCGGAATCACCAAAGCGTTACAGGTAACCGGTGAATGAACTCGTGCATCATTGATTTCGATTATTGAAGCAGGCTGATCCAGTTCCCCCACAGTCAATGAGAGCCAGGGTTGCTGCCAGTTGTTTCCATAACTGACCGGTAACCGGTCATTAAACACGGAAGTGGCCCCGCAATGCTCACAACGTAACTTCCGTTTCTTGCTCTTATTATTCGACAGGCGCAAATAGGCTTGAGCCCAATCCGCACCACACTGTTTCTGATTTGCTTTGACCGATTCTCTATGTGCAAGAAAATGCCAGGGTATATCCGTCAGGTGCCCCTCCTCATGGACCAAAACCCAGGGTACCTGCTCTAACAGAGGTCGAGTCGGACATTTTTTAGTATCGGTTTCGAGGCAGCGTGGCGCTTCATCTTTAGCCAGTCCGTGCCACGGTTTATAATGAAGTAGGCCACAGCGGGGGCAACTCATCCATAAAGGAAAGCGAACCGCAGGTACACAAACTCCATCTATCTCACCGTTATCCCTCTCTTGGGCCACGGGAGGTTTACGTAGTACCTGAGTAATACCTAATGCAGACTTTACCTGCTCGACGTAAGTAATTTCCTCCGCAGCCACATGCCCTGATCTATCCGTCCAGTGAGTAATATCCATGACAGACAATAGATATTCGGGCCCACGTACCACGGCACCGACTGAACAATGCCTTAATAAATGTGAAAGCCGAACAGGCAAATACTCTTTACCGCTCATATTGATTTCAACAATGCGGTTTCCTCGACATTCCTCATCGACTGCAAGGTCGTCCAAAGGCCTTTTATCTTGTCATTGTGGTTATACAGTAAACGTTCATTATTTTTTTCTTTATCACCTGCCTGGTAATGGAGTTGGCGCTTTTGCGACATACAGGAACTCACTTCACCTGCCCATTCTTCCACCAGCTTATCAATGTGAATGGCAATGTCCTTTTTACGTTCTGAGTCTGCCATTGCGCAGCGTGTTTTAAGGTCTTGAATCACCTTTTGTACCGCTGGGTTTGTGGGGTCAAAGTGGCCTGCGCGATCATTTTCCAACAGAAAACGACAACTGTGCCTAAGCGAAATCACCAACGCAGCATGCAGCGCTCTAAGCCGTGCCTGATAGGTATAGGGCGTGACGCTACTGGGTTCAACAAAACGATAAAATGATTCGTGGTAGGGGCGGAAATTTTCGAAATGTGACTGGTTTCGCGCACTGTTGCGGTAATAATTAATGCACACAATACCGGGGACTGTACTTCGCCCTACCCGGCTACTCGCCTGAATATATTCCGCCGTTGTCAGAGGCTGGCCATTGATGACCATCAAGGCTAGTCGCGACACATCCAGGCCAACCGACACCATATTGGTTGCCAGAACAGCATCCAGGCAGTTTTCATTCTCACGAGTAAACTCCAACTGAGAAAATGTCTGAGCATTTTGCTCCGCGCTAGAGACACTGGTTAACTGAGCCAGCTGCGGCAGGGGCCTTGCCACCTGGTTTTTAGTAAGCGTTGCCTCTTCGGTTAAACGTCCAAAAATTTCGCGCACATCAATATTGAAAGCGTTATGGCTATTACCCACTCCTTTCAAGCTGCCGTGGTAGACAACCTGTGACCACCAGGCTTCCAGCAACGCTTCACGCTCCTCATGCCCAGGGCCAAACACAGCCTCAGGCGCAGCCAACAGTGCAGCCGCTAAAGGCGCCATACAGTGTTGTTGATCTAATGAATGCGCAAAATAGCCAACATATAAACGGCCTGGTCGTACAGCCAGGTCAACCGTCCTGGCGAAATAGGAATCATCACAATTCAGGCCTGGCGGAGGGAACACAGCCAGTTCCGCACCATAGATACGCTTAACCTGCTGTTCAGCCATACGGATAGTAGCGGTTGATGCCACATACTTAGGGAAACAGCCCCGTTGTTGTAACACCGTATATAAAGCAGATTCATAAACCCCGGCTACGGAACCCAGTGCTCCAGCGATCAAATGCAATTCATCCTGTATGATCAATTCCGGTGGCCTATTTTTACGCCCCCCTAAGAAAGTTTCTGCACGCTCCTCCCAGGCAAGTCGCGCAAATTTATCGATGGTGGCAACCAGCAATGTGGGGGGCTCTTTATACAAAGCTTCATCCACCACATTGCAAGGAATGATCCCCAGCGATGACTGTCCAAAATGGCAATCACTGTTTGTGCAACAGAACTTAAAATCATTAGGCTTAGCAATATAGTGTTTAACACCCTCAAAAGCGTGGCCGCACCAGGGACAACTATCCAATACCAAACTACGCGCAGCCGATTGTTTACCCGCCGCAATTTTGTCCACATGCTCGCAAGCAGTTCTAAAAGTATTGGGGCTGGTTGCTGCCCCTACCCACATACCAATGGTTATAGACTCAGCGCCCAATGCGGGTGTTTGTTGCCTAATAATATCCAGGGCACAAATTAATCGTGCAGCCCGCAAGTATTGTTGTGACGTTAATAACCGTAAGGTATAGCGCATCAACACGACAGTACCGCCACTCGAACTGCTATGGGTGAGTCTGCGCCAGACTATTAAAAAGGCAATCAAAGCCAGATAAGCTTCGGTTTTACCGCCCCCTGTGGGGAACCAAATAAGATCAACAATATCTCGAAATTCATCATCATCCTTAACAGTCGACTCCATTACCGTCAACATAAATGCCAACTGAAATGGACGCCAAGCATAATACTCATCGGCTTTAAGTTTACCATTCACCGCATCCACCTGGTGCATCTGATTAAACATAGCCTGATTGGCCAGGGAAAACGCCAAGGCCACAGTAGCGTCTTTAGCGATTAATTTGACGCCACTATGCATCCGCTTGAGTGTTTCTTCCATACGGCTCGTCATGCGATTGGCCACCGTTGCCTCATGGGGCTCCAAATTCACTATGGTCGACTGCTGCTCACTTAGCCACTGTGCATAATTTGCCACAAACTGCTCTAGACCACTGACAACCTCAGTTGTAGATTGTTTGCATGTCGCCAGATAAGCCATTTGTAAAATCTTGTTATCATCGTCCGCCACATCCGCTGTCACCTGTGGCACCTCCACCATAGGCATAAAATCGGAGAAAAGTTCTGTTACCATATTGTCCTGCTCCCGCCAATCGACCGCAGAGCCATGACCAATGGCATAAATCTTCCTGTGTTTGTATTGCAATTCAATTTCTTGCTCTTCGTCATTTAACAGGCTGTATTCAACCCGGGGATAATCACCTACGGTACCCTGGTCAATAAAACAATTCAGGTTCACCTCAAACAAAGTTCGGTTAGCGCGTTCATCCCAGTCGTCAATTTCAGACCATGACTGTTTATTGAACAGTGAAACCGTAATTATCCAGCCATCGGCATAGGGCCGCCATTGTACGTCCAGACCCGCTAGATAATCTCCGTTTTGATCTCGCAAAACATCAACACGATTTTTCGCAGTAAAGGTAACGGCTTCCTCATCACCTCCGAGACTAATCCGGTCAAATTCGAAGCCGGAAAATTGCCCTTTCTCATTACGTTCACCAATGCGAGCATAACGTACCGCCGAACAACGCACATGGAACTGAATGTCACCGTGAGCAAAAAATGAAAAACCCACCGCGGATGGGGCAACATAACGACGTGGCTTTACGGTTTCCTGAACAGCATCACCCGTACTGTCCGCTTCACCAAGGGGTGCGTAATCCTCTTCGTCATCAGCCTCCGCTGCCGGGTCTACCCCTTCTTCATCATTAATGACGGGGTACAGTTTGGCACAGGGGTATCGCTCCAGTGGAGTGATACCTAATAAAGTTTCGCCTGAATGGGCAGGGCCAATCATTTGCCGGCGAAGCCATTCAACTAATCGGTTTCTTTCAGTGTTGTAGTCCATTAAACCTGCCCTACATGGTTACTGATACACTTATACAAATCGTTCTTACTGGAGGCTTGAATTGACATCAGTAAAGCACGGTCGACTGATGGAAGCTTATAGTGACTCTGTAATTCTTCTTTGATTCGCTCCAGTATGTGAGCGGTACATTCTGCATCGAGCATAGCATTTAGGGTCTCTTCAACCGATGTTCAGACCAGTTCACTGGGGTGAACCTGTATTCGGCCTTTATCGATATACACTTCTTTGTTTAATGTTTTGGTATCATCTTACATGGTGACTCTCCTCTATGCTTGTATAGATAAAGTTCGAAAACTCATCATAACAACTCGGAAACCACCATCTAAAATGTGCGAAAAATATTTCGCGTTAACAACCAGGCTCAGCAATATTCGGCAGTTTCACCAATCAAAGTACACACCGGATTAACACAAGAAAGATGAGCTCTCAGGCTCTCACTTCTCTGTAGAGAATACTACTTATTCAACTCCATTGGACAACTTTTTGACTATGGATTGAATATCTTTAGTGAGAGATGATCCGATACTACGAAAATTAATTATCCAATACTTAGGGCCATACTTCTCTATAGTGCAATCCCATTTTAGCCGTTTGTCTGATAATGAAAAATTGTTGTCTTGTGATTGCTGTCCATTAATTTTTCAATTCCACCCAGTAGATCATATACATGCTCTACTGTTTGCCCCGTTTCATCAGTGACGGTAATTTCCAGTGAACGATCGTGAAAATTCTTTTTACTTTCATAAAAACCATGAACTTTAACATTGCACAATACTGAGCGTGTCCACGATAATTGATGACCTCATGTTCATACTACTTGATGGAGT
>CALCSG010000504.1 GCA_937894085.1 uncultured Gammaproteobacteria bacterium
CTTATCCGGCTACGCCGGATTCCCTCTCGATAGGCAACCATTTCCAGGTTACCCGGCAATTGCTCCTGCATTGCTCTACCTACAGCCATCCATGGCTTAGACCATGCACATCAATCCCTTACGTATCTTTTTCGCGCTCAAACGATTTTTCTAGGATAATGGTTTCAATATCATCTACTGAGTCTTTTTGCTCATCAACTGACATTAATCCAACAGCTGTTCATAGCGCTGATCGGTGAGCGTTTTTAAGAAAGCAATCAGTGCATCAATTTTCTGATTTGTTAGTTTTTTAGTTAAGTGCAATGGCTTATTCTTAATCTAAGGACTACAGGAATTTAACACGCCGCCTGAGATCATCAATACCTGTCACAACATCAGATAAGGTAACCTCATCATCCTTAACACCAACTACGACACCCTTGCCGGATACAGGAATAATTTTATCAATTTGAAAACGTCCGCTGGTACCGCGTAAAAAACACTCCTCATCGAAAAATAATCTATCACCATTTTTATCGATTTCATCCGACTCAAGAGTATCGAAGCCTATAATGGATTTTATGTCATTCAGACTGCTGACTTCTACCAGTTCAATTGACTGATTTTCAGGGGTAATTAAATATGCTTTCATTTCATATGACCTTTATTACGTTTGATAAAATAATACCCGGATTCAGCAGGAAAAAAATTTCAATTCCGCTGAATCCTGGTATCTGGATATTTGAACTTAAATCGTCAAATTACCCTGCAACATCATTCGGATTAATACCCAGTGCATTGGCAACCCCTGCCCCGTATGCTGGATCTGCTTTCATGCAATTACCGATATGACGTTTTTGCACTTCGAGAGCAGCACCACCGACAGAACGGGCAGTATTTTCAAATAGTAATTGTTGCTGTTTAGCAGTCATCAGGCGGAACAGATCACCTGGCTGGGTGTAATAATCTGCATCATCCTCACGATAATTCCAGTGATCGGCAGCACCTTCTATTGCCTGTGGTGGTTCCATACTTTCAGGTTGCTCCTGCCATTCGCCATGAGAGTTAGGTTCATAGCCTTTGGTGCTGCCATAGTTACCATCGACACGCATAGCACCATCACGATGAAAACTGTGCATCGGACACCTGGGTGCATTCACCGGAATATGCGCATGATTAACCCCCAGCCGATAACGCTGTGCATCTCCATAAGAGAACAGGCGACCCTGCAGCATCTTGTCCGGTGAGAAGCCAATTCCCGGTACAATATTGCCTGGATTAAATGCCGCCTGTTCAACTTCAGCAAAATAATTTTCAGGATTACGGTTGAGCTCAAGAACTCCAACGTCAATTAACGGGTAATCTTTATGTGACCAGATTTTAGTCAGGTCGAAGGGATGAAAGCGGTAACTGTCCGCATCCTTTTCAGGCATGATTTGAATTTTAAAATCCCAGCGCGGAAAATCACCCTTTTCGATACTTTCATACAGATCTTTCTGATGGCTCTCACGATCCTGACCCACCAGTGCTTCTGCTTCCTGGTCCGTCAAATTCTGTATACCCTGCTGACTCTTGAAGTGAAATTTAACCCAGAAGCGCTCATTGTCTGCATTAATGAAACTGTAGGTATGGCTGCCAAAACCATGCATATGACGATAAGTACGCGGATTGCCACGGTCACTCATTAACACCGTAATTTGATGTAATGCCTCGGGTAACAGGGTCCAGAAATCCCAGTTATTCTGTGCACTACGCATATTGGTGCGTGGATCACGTTTAACAGCATGATTTAGGTCCGGAAATTTTAATGGATCACGTAAAAAGAAAACGGGAGTATTGTTACCCACCATATCCCAGTTACCTTCTTCGGAATAAAACTTAATAGCAAAACCGCGGATATCGCGCTCGGCATCTGCGGCCCCACGTTCACCGGCTACCGTCGAAAAACGCACGAAGGTTTCGGTTTTTTTTCCTGCTTCTGCAAACATTTTAGCTTTACTGTAGCGGGAAATATCATTCGTCACGGTGAACGTACCATAGGCACCTGAACCTTTAGCATGCATGCGGCGCTCAGGAATAACTTCGCGATCGAAGTGTGCCAGTTTCTCCAGAAACCACACATCCTGCAACAACATCGGGCCACGCGATCCAGCCGTTAAGACATTTTGATTATCGGCAACTGGACAACCATTTGTCATGGTCAATTTTTTCTTATCAGTCATTTTCCTGCTCCTGTTTAATTTTTCATGTTAAAAAGCCGAATCCTGTTCGGTAGAGCAAAGTATGGACTGAAATTATTATTTGTATAATCGTTTAACTCTTTTAGATATATAGGTATTAACTATTAGTAAATTTATTCTTTATTACCCATTAGATTCGGTAATTAATATCATTTTGAATTTAAAGAAAAGCTTTACTCCCGCCAGAACGCGAGAATGCCAGCAAAGGCTGCTTCAAGTTAATTGTGGCTTGGCCCGGTTTCCCTTTGCGTTCTTTGCGTCTTTGCGAGAACCTGTTTTTCTTTTTTTTTGGCGAGTGCAGAGTTTCCTGGCCAATCAGGAAAAATATGATTGCGCTGGGAAAATATTATCCTAAACGATCATCTGCTACATGGTAATTCGGATCTTCCATGACATTAACTTCAACCAGGTTACCCGCAGTCTCCAGTAAGTCTTTACATTCCTGGCTAAGGTGTTTCAGGTGCAAAGTTTTTCCATGTCGTTTGTATCGTTCAGCAAGGTTATCAATGGCTTCAATACCTGAGTGATCCGCAACTTTTGAATCGTAAAAGTCGATCACCACATCATCCGGATCATTTTTGGGATCGAATATTTCACTAAAGGCGCGAATTGATCCAAAAAATAATGGCCCATTTAACTCATATACCTTGGTTCCCTCTTCATTGATGAATGACTTTGCTCCCATCTGTTTGGCATGCTCCCAGGCAAATACCAGTGCAGAGACAATTACACCGACAATAACAGCGATGGCAAGATCGGATATTACGGTAACCGCTGCCACCAGTACTGAGATGAAAATATCAGCAACCGGTACCTTGCCAAACATTTTAAAAGTGGCCCATTCAAAGGTCCCAAGCACCACGATGAACATGACACCAACCAGTGCAGCAACCGGGATAATTTCTATCAGGCTGGAAGCAAACAGGATAAACCCAAGTAAAAACAAAGCAGCACTGATACCGGAAAGACGACCTTTACCACCCGAATTAATATTGATCATAGATTGTCCAATCATTGCACAGCCTCCCATGCCTCCGAACAGTCCATTCACTGTATTACCGAGTCCCTGCCCCAGGCATTCACGATTATTCTGACCACGTGTTTCGGTGAGCTCATCGATTAATTGCAAGGTCAGTAAAGATTCGATGAGACCTACACCGGCCAGAATAAAACTGAATGGCAGTATAATCATCAATGTTTCCCAGTTCATAGGAACCATAGGTATATGCCAGTTTGGCAAACCACCTGCTATTGTCGCTTCGGCATTACCCGACATATCACGTAATACATCCACTACCGATCTGCTGTCAAGATCCAGCCCGATTACTAATAAAGTTACAATGATTATGGCGGCTAATGAGGCGGGGACAGCTACCGTCAATTTAGGCAGAAAGTGAATTATCGCCATGGTCAGTGCGATTAAACCGAACATCACGTAAAGTGGTTGTCCTGACATCCATTCCAGTTCACCGTTAGCACCCGTCGTTTGAAACTGCTGGAGCTGGGCTAAAAATATTACTATTGCCAGTCCATTCACAAAACCCAGCATGACAGGAAAAGGTACCAGCCGGATAAACTTACCCAGTTTCAGTACACCGGCACTCATCTGGATCAACCCGGTCAGAATGATGGCAGCAAAAAGATATTCAACACCATGTAACGACACCAGTGAAACCATCACCACGGCCATAGCACCGGTAGCCCCTGAAATCATACCTGGGCGTCCGCCAAAAATGGCGGTGATGATTCCCATCATGAAGGCACCATAAAGTCCTACCAGTGGGTCTACACCGGCGACAAAAGCAAATGCAACGGCTTCAGGCACCAGTGCCAATGCTACAGTCAGCCCGGAAAGTACATCATTTTTTACACAAGTTTTTCCGGGACAGGTTAGCTGAAACATAGAGTTGCCTTAATAGAGCTTAAAAAAAACGGGGGAGTTTAACGAATTATATTAACAATTGCTAATATTATAAACCTTAAATCCAGGTTTCAGACGACGATTCTAAACCACTGAAAGGCATTAAAAATATATTAAGTAACAGGCACGAATCAGAAATTTCTTCACAAAACACTGCTCATTGATACGATACAGAAATCCATTGCATAAGATTTATAGCTATCGCATAAATATAGAATAAACTTTAACTAATTAGTAGAACTAATTGTTTTATATAAGTATTATTAAATAATTATTCGTTTTTTATAATCATCGAGGATTTTAGCACCTCTAAATGTTTGTCGGGCAAAAAAATAGAGATCTTATCCGTAATTTTCTGTGAAGATATTTCAATAATATTAGATCATGCCTGAAAGTAGACAGGCATGAATGTAACGGCCATCGCAGATAATTTTTACCTTCGTGCTCTCGGCTTGAACTCCTGTGTCGCCTTACCTTCTGCACCCCTGCAGGCGTTCGTGAGCTTGGTGGTAAATTTTTACAGAATACTATTTGATCTCTTCACCCGGTTTGAACCAGTGTAATTTTTTGTGTAATTCAACTACTTCACCAACCACAATCAAAGTTGGCGCCTTAACATTATTCTGCAGCACCAGATCCGCTAAAGTATCCAGATCACCAATAAAAACACGCTGATCAGGTGTTGTTCCTTTTTCAATTAAGGCGGCCGGAGTACTTGCTTTCCGTCCGTGCTTCTTGAGCTCATCACATATCATCTGAACATTTTTCAGTCCCATATAAAAAACCACTGTCTGATTCTTATGTGACAACATTTCCCAGTTCAAATCACTGCTACCATCTTTCAGATGCCCTGTGACAAAAATACAGGCCTGGGCATAATCACGATGGGTTAAAGGTATACCAGCATAGGTCGTACAGCCGGAAGCAGCAGTAATGCCAGGTACAACCTGGAACGGGATATCTTCATCGATCAGTTCAGAAATTTCTTCGCCACCACGTCCAAAGATAAAGTTATCGCCGCCTTTCAGACGTAATACCCGTTTGCCTTCTTTGGCCAGGCGAACCAGTAACTGATTAATATTTTCCTGGGGTATCGCATGATTAGAACGTTCTTTACCCGCATAAATTCTTTCTGCATCGCGTCGTACCAGATCCATGATAGGTTCTGAGACCAGTCGGTCATACACAATCACATCAGCTTTTTGCATCAGGCGTAATGCACGAAAAGTTAACAGGTCCGGGTCACCAGGCCCTGCGCCCACCAGAAACACTTCGCCCTTATAATTTGGATCAGCATTCGCTTCTTCGATCATTTTTTCAAGTAAAGCTTTGGCATCATTATTACGTCCGGCAAATACATGCTCGGCCACAGGGCCTTCCAGAATCGATTCCCAGAATTTACGTCGTTCTTCAACCTTAGTAAATGTCTGTTTGACCTGTGTCCGATAATTTTCGACCAGTTTAGCCAGTTGTCCATAGGCAGAAGGCGTACAGCTTTCCAGGTTGGTACGAATCAGTCGAGCCAGTACCGGTGACGTTCCACCGGTGGAAACGGCTATTTGCACCGGATCGCGATTTATAATTGATGGCATAATAAAACTGCCCTGTTCTGGACTTTCGACCCGGTTGCAGGGAATTTTTAACGATTCTGCTTCTTCAGCTACCTGCTCATTAACGGCTTTATCACTGGTTGCGGCAATAACCAGATAGGCATCGACCAGATCACCGGACTGAAAAGTTCTATCGATCCAGATTATTTTCCCATCATCCATAAAGCGCGCCATTTCATTGCCGAGTATGGGTGAAATAACCGTAACTTTAGCACCAGCCTTGTTTAACAGGTCAACTTTACGTGATGCGATACCACCTGCACCAACTACTATGCAGGATTTATTTTTTATATCATAAAATATTGGTAAGTAATTCATAGTGCCCCGTTCAAAAAAACATTAACTACAACCTGAAGTTACGTATTCAAGTTCAATATAAGCATTCCATTGTATAGATTTTTTTTAATCACTGATAGAAAAACTGAGACGCATAACCCACAACGCTTGATGAAATTAATTATAATTTTATCGTTTTCAGCCAATTCCTTGACATTGTATGGCATAGATTTCGTTTAACCTGGAGCCATTCTGGTCTGTTTCTAATTTTTTGGTTAATCTTTACCTTACGTCAACACCACTTTCCTGTTATCGCTAAATATGCATAATAAGGAGGAGCTTCGATCTTAATGGACAGAACCTGTTTCAATTGATTGAGAAATCTGACAGCGGCAACTGCTATGGATAAATCCGTAAATAAGAAAAACAATCCAGCCATAAATCAGGGTTTGTATGAAGATCTAAGTGATGAAAAGTCCCCATCTCCAACCGATTCCATTAAAGCGATTTCGAGCATGGAAAAACGGGTATTTTCCCAGGCAATAGATTTTATATACCACAACCAGTTCAACGTTATAGCTACTTTGATATTGATGCAACTTACAGTTCTTGTTGCAATGTGGCAACAGGCAAATCATATGCTACTGTTCAGTTGGTTTGCTGCCGGTGCCATTGTACTTTTCGGGCGCTATGTTCTGGTTTCTCGCTATCTAAAAAAGCGTGAAGAAATCGATACAGCTCATCGTTGGGCTCAATATTATGCGACCAGTTCATTGTTTAACGGCACAATATGGGGCAGTGCTACGCTGTTGTTTTTTGTATCTGAGTCGGTAATCAATCAGGTATTTCTGCTCGCTATAACCATCGGTATGACTGTCGGCTCTCTGGTTGTAAATTCCTATTATTTACCCAGCTTTTTATTAGTAGCTACTCCTGTGTTTTTAGGCACTATAATTCGACTGTTAATGGAAGGTAACCTTGAATATCAGGGACTCACGTTGATCACGATTGCATTTTTTATTTCTGGTGTGAAAATAGCCAAAAACACCAATAAAGCTATGCTTGAAGGCATTCGCCTGCGCTTTGAAAACCTTGATTTAATTCAACAGCTTAAAATTCAGAAAGAAGCAGCCGAAGAGGCTAATCATGCAAAATCGAAATTCCTTGCTGCAGCCAGTCATGATCTTCGCCAGCCCTTACACACTTTGAGCTTGTTTACTGCTCTGCTGGATTCTGAAAATAACAAACAAAGGCAGCAAGATTTGATTACTAAAATAAACCGTTCGCAGACTGCACTGTCCAGCCTGTTAAATACTTTACTGGACGTTTCCAAGCTGGATGCGGGCATAGTCGAAGCCAAGCTGCGTGATTTTGAACTGGATACCTTACTCAAACATCTTTTACCCGAATTTGAATCGGAAGGCAGGGAAAAGGGTTTGTATCTAAAATACAAACCCACACATTCTGTCGTCCGCAGTGATCCCGCATTACTGGAAATCATTCTGCGCAATATACTCAGTAACGCAATTAATTACACCAATGAAGGTGGCATCAGCCTGCTGGTGAAAAAATTAGAAAAAACTTCGCAGAACCCTCAAATAAGAATCGAAATTGCCGACACAGGCATCGGCATCCCGAAATCTAAACAACAGGAAATTTTTCTGGAGTTCCATCAACTCGCTAATCCTGCAAGAAATCGCGCAAAAGGCCTTGGGCTTGGACTGGCTATAGTACGCAGGGTAAGTGAACTCCTGAAACATGACATAGAACTGAAATCCATCACGGGAAAAGGTTCGAAATTTTTCATTACTCTGGCTGAAGGAAACCCCGAGCGTGTGGTTACAACAAAATTAGAAGATGTTTCCGTCAGTCAATATGCTTTTCCACAGACGGTTGTTTTGTTCATTGATGATGAAGATGAAATACGAACCGGTATGCTGAAAACACTCAATACCTGGGGATGCACAGCTATTATCGCCACATCGGGTAAAGATGCCGTTGAGCAAATTCAAACTCTGGGACTGCAACCTGAAGTTATACTATCCGATTACCGATTACAGGATGGGGAAAATGGTGTCGATGCCATACATCAGGTATACCATGAAATAAGCAGGAAAGTACCCGCATTAATTATTACAGGTGATACTGCCCCTGAACGATTACGTGAAGCCAAACACAGTGGTTACACATTGCTTCATAAACCCCTTCAGCCTGCACAAATTCGAGCTTTTATTCGAAATGCCATTCATCCACCCACTACACGCCAAGACTCTATTGAAAATGTAAAAAACAAAGTTTCTGTTGACTAAAAATAGAGTTCTGTCATTAATTCACTAAATTTTCATAGTTGCAAAATTAAAGCGGATCAGCTGATTCTACAAACCTGCTTTTTTCGCTGCTAATGCAGCCTGGGTTCGATTAGCTACATTCAACACTTTAAATATGGCAGCGATATGCGATTTTACGGTGGACTCAGAAAGATTTAAGTTGCGCGCAGCCTGTTTATTGGATTGTCCGTCCAGAAGTAATCGCAGGACATCTGTCTGGCGTGGGGTGAGATAGTGCTGTGACCGATCTATATCGGCATTCTGGTTAACTCGTACCATTGCCGAAGGGATGTAGATTCCGCCGGAAAGTACCAGCTTTATTGCGCTAATCATTATCGATGCTGTGACACTTTTGGCGATGTAACCCATAGCTCCGGAGTCCAGTGCCTGTTTCATATCTAACAAGCTTTCTGATGCCGTCAGCATGACAATCGGAATAGTAGGTACTTTGGACTGGATAACTCGCATGGTATCAATGCCATCCATGTCAGGCATACTCAAATCCATAAGGATCAAAGAAAGGTTCGGATCATCCTGCGCTATTTGAATGGCCTGCTTTGAAGTTGAAGCTTCCAGAGTAATTACGTCTGGATTCATTTCATTGAGAATGTATGTCATACCCTGTCTGAAAAGAGCATGATCATCGACAATTAATATGTTCATATTCACTCATCCATGCAGCATAAACCAACAGAATTAGCAGTATAGACTGCCTGATCTATGGCGACAACTACGCCATAAGTATTAGTCCTAAAGTATGCAACCTCCTCCGTAAGAAGAATATCTTTTTAAATAAACTTTACATAATATTTTTGTTTATGTTGCC
Organism: uncultured Gammaproteobacteria bacterium; assembly: GCA_937894085.1. Lineage (GTDB taxonomy): Bacteria > Pseudomonadota > Gammaproteobacteria > JACNJF01. The sequence continues at coordinate 9,180 of CALCSG010000504.1, forward strand.
AGGGAAAGCTAAGCAAAATTAGTTGCTTCCGTTAAAACTCATTCTAAAGGAGATCAGCATGAAGGAATCTACTGCTGTAGGAAAAACAGTCACTGCTTTTTCATTAGTAGTGTCGATAAGTTTAAGCCCTCCAATCTATGCACTTTCAGGTTGCCCTGACGCTAATGTCAGTGACGAATTCACCCTTGGTAACTTCAGCCTTGTATCTACCACAATATTATCCGATAACCAGTTGGAAGTGGTGTTACAGGCAGATGCCGTAAACACACAGGCCGGGAGTTTTTCCAGCCTTAGCGTGACACCTCGTTTTCACGAACGGAGTGACTTAAATGCCGTGATTATACAGCCGATGACATTTCCTCCGGTTTCTCCCTTCTCAACTATACAGGGTGATTTAGCGAATCAACACCTGACTGTTAAGGTTGATGCCGATAAGCTGGATGAACTGATGCTGCGCCTGTCGACAGGCATTATACCTGTTGACGTAACGGCTAATGAAAATGTCGTGCTGGAGCCTGGTGTAGTGGTACAGGGCTGGGAGCCATGGATGGATGCTTTTGCTCTGCTGCCGGGCGGTCAGGAGCCAGCTTACAGTCCGGGAACGTCAGTCAGGTTCGGTATGATAAACCCCGCTTCCACGCCCGTTTCACTACCAGCGGGTTTCGTCTCTGCCTCTAATACTAACTGTTCAATTTCACCCGCAGCCGGTGAACAGTGGATTTTGAATGACGACAATAGCTTCGAATGGGAAAACATTCCATTCGCCTGGCGTAACCTTAAAATCAACAGTTTAGAGCGGATTCCTCTGGTCGACGGTACCGATGATTGTAGCAGCTCAATCGGCGCAACTATCGATGCAGAAATTCCGGCGAATCCGCTCACCGAACTGGTCGAATCCGGCAGTTTTTGCAGCGGTGAAGAACATTATATCGACCCGCCTGTCTTTACTACTCGCACCTCTTCTTTCGAAGGAGATGACATCCCGGCAGAAGTTTCCGACAGCAACACTCAACCCGTTCATTTCAATGATGTATTGATCGGCAACTTAAAAATTAGTGGCCAGCTACAGGGTTATGTACTCAAACCCGGTATCGAATTGCGTATACGTCCTTTCGCTGGCAGTGATGAATCGAGTGTAAAAATAAGAACTTCAATCGATAACAAGGTCAACATGGCTGTCACCCTCACTGCTCAGGGTCAGGCTTCCATACTGGACCAGGAAATCGAGATTGGCGCGCTCTGCTTTCCACTGCCACCGCTCAATTTTGGACCACTCCAGATTCCCTGGACATTGCGCCTGGCGCATCACATCGGTGTTAACGCCGAACTGTCAGCTGGTGTTACTACCGGCATCGAAAAACAGTTTTCCGCTGGTTATGCGCTGGAATGGGACGACGGCGTATTTGACAGTGAGCACTGGGGAGAGAGTCCACCCGTCGAATTCACCCCTCCCCGTCTGCCACATGGGCTTGCTGCAACTGCCAGTGTCTGGTCACGCTTTACAACCGATCTCGAACTAGGGTCGATATACCCGGCATGTGAAACTGGAGCCGGCCCCTATCTGGATATGAAACTGGCGGTGGGCCTGAGCATGGACCCGGCAAATAATCCCCGATGGGCATTGGGGCATGAAGCTGAGATAACAGCCGGACTCGAATTCAATATTATGGGAATCGATATTGGATCCACGGTGGATGCAGAACTAGTAAGTTTTCCGGGCAGTGAAGAGCTGACGCCTGAATTGGATAATTCGACACCGTCTGAACGGATATCATTAAATCGCAGTGCCGCGAAACAGGTCGACACAGCAGAAGATGGAGAAAAACAACGCTGGCTCATCGCAGTTGAAAATAAGGATGCCGACTATCCAGGGGGCGGATTTGAGCGAACCGCCGTGAGCGCGACCCACGATGGCGGTGCTGCTGTAGTTAGTTACGCCGCCATCACAGGCGACAACCCGCTGTTACGTTTCGATGCGCTCGGGCAACTAGTATGGCAACAGGAATATAGCAACGGTCGTCAGCCGATTGCCGTGACAGCATTGGATGATGATAGCTTGGCGGTAGCCGGCCAACCCTCATGGCTAGCAAAACATTCTGCTGATGGCACATTGAGCTGGTCACAGGATTATGATTTTACAGATGCCAGTGGTGGATCCGCTGTCTGTTACATAGAAGATATGACCCGATTTGATTACGGCACTAATGGCAGTGGCTATCTGCTCATCGGCTGGATGCATTTTGGTGTTAACAAACCCTGTGCTGCACGTGTCGATGATAACGGTATTGTGCTGTGGGCGAAAACCTATCAACGTGAAATTCCACTGGATAGTGTGGAGGGCTATTTACGCGGAAAACTGTATGCAGTAAATGCTACCAGTGATGATGGTTTCGTGTTTGCAGGTTATGAAGCGCTACTGACACCAGCCGCGATTTCGCGCCCACTTGTGATGAAAATTGATGCAGACGGTGAGCCACTGTGGAGCAGCAGTATCGACCTGCCAAACGTTTATCGAAGTGGAGAATTCACCGATATAAGTGAAGCCGAGGATGGGTCCTTATACCTGACAGGCTACAGTGGAGCTATAGTCACCCAGGACGGTGCGATGTTGGTCAGTCACCTGGCTGCTGATGGGCAGAGCGCCGACAGTGCATTGTTTTTCCCCGGTGAAGTAGAGGCCGAAAACTATTTGACCAGCCTGGCAGGTTATTCACCGCTCGATAAAGGACTGGCGATAGAGTCAGTAGCCAGAGGTGTCGTGATCACTGGCGTGTTAAATGCGCACGAATATGGCATCGGTGAGGAAGCCTGGGTGCTGCGGCTGAATGACCGACTGGGCGTCGAATGGCTATTTTCCATAGATGGTCCCGGAGACGAAACCATCAACGCCATAACTTATGCGGGTGATGGCCTGTTTGCCAGTGGTGTCAGTAAGTCCCTGATTCCCATCGAAGATGGTAGCGATAACAAAAACAGCCTGATACTGGCTAAATTACCCTTCGAGGGTCGCCCCGGCAATATTCGCTCTGATTCCAGCCTGAAAATTCAATATCGGCAACCCGCTATTGTTAGCGGCATCCCGGGTGCGGACTATGGCTTGAATACGGCTATTGTTTATAGCACGGTCAATCTGGCAATCAATGAACTCGATAATATCGCTGACTTGATGGATGTACCCGACAATGTCTGCGTGACCCGCTTGACCCCGCACTCGGGCGCAGATACTGCCGAATCCGTAGATTGTGCAGTAGCTATACCTGAAGCCGACCTGATTCCCGATCCGCTTGAAACTGACACGGATAGCTTTCCTGATCCCGACCCTGATACAGATACCGGTCCATCCGATCCCGATCCAGCTCCTGACCCTGATCCCGTTTTAGATTCAGATGCAGGTCAGGATCCGGCACCGGAAACCGAAAACGGGACTGGTGGTGCCGGCCTGCAACTACTGTTGTGGTCAGCATTACTACTGGTTCTGAAAATCTGTATGAAAACTTTACCACGAAGCTTGCGAATGGCGGTCACAAAAATTCCCTCAAAAAAGGAGTTGCTGAGATGAATAAATCGAGCGGGATTTTATTTCTGAGTTTACTGGTATCGGCCTGTGGTGGTGGCTCTACAGAAGACGAACCACCTGTACTGCCAGCATTAACCATCGATAGCCCTGCCCAAAGCGAGGGTGATAGCGGCACAACACAACTGAGCTTCACAGTAAGCCTGGATAAGATAGATGATGCTAACGTTAGCATAGACTATGTCACGGCCGATGATAGCGCCAGCGCAGTCAGTGACTATGTCGCACTAAGTGGAAGCCTGACAATTCCGGCAGGAGATACTTCGGGCACTATCACTGTCACCATAAACGGCGATACCGAAGTCGAAAGTGATGAATCCTTCATGCTCAATCTTAGCAATATCACTTCTAATGCTACGCTCGCCACATCAAACGCCACGGCTACTATTTTGAATGATGATGTGGTTGTCATACCACCCACTCCGTCATCTTCGGCACTTAATGATACGGGAGTAACCACTTGCAGTGATGATTTTGTTAACGGCCTTGATTGCAATAGTGCTAGCGATGGAACGGATCAGTTTTCCGGGCAGGATGCCGAGCACGGACGTGACCTCACCAATAACGCCAGTAGCGATGGCCACGCCGGATTTGTGTTCAGCAAACTCGATAACAACGGCACCCCGCTCGCTGACCAGAGTGTCGATTATGCCACCACGCCCTGGCGCTGCGTGCTAGATTTAATTAGCGGTCTGACCTGGGAAGTGAAAGCCGACGACGATGGCTTGCAGGACAAAGACTGGACCTACAGCTGGCACAATACCAGCGGGATCAACGATGGTGGCAATACCGGACTCAGTAACGGGGGGCTATGTGTCGATACCAGTAACTGTGATACCCAAAAACTAATGCTTGCGGTGAATAACGCTCAGCTCTGCGGATTTGACGACTGGCGCCTGCCAACGCGCCGCGAACTGTTATCGATCATGCATTTTGGCGCGAGCGTTGCGCCTTATATCGACAGCAACTATTTTGTAAATCATGCAGCATTGCCCTACTGGAGTAGCTCACCGGCCACTGACAACAACGTTGCCTATGTAAATTATTCGGATATTGGCGCGCATACCTCGAGTCGCTCACAGGCCTTTGCCGTGCGCCTGGTACGAGGTGGGGACTGATCATGAAAACAGCCACGGTGAATTTCATCAAAAATGGGGATTTGGTCGAGCCTTATTGGGGACAGCTCCCCCAGATACTACTCATATGCCTTTTGATGTTTACCGGCACCTATCCGGCCGACGCAGCTCAACCGGCACTGGAAGTCTCGGGGTTTTTCGAAATGGACGGCACTACCAGTCTGGATCCTGATCCTGAACACGGGGAATTTTATTTTGGTCCGAATGGAAATCCTGATGCCGATTATGAGTTGCCACTTGATGTAACTGCCTCGCCCTGGGAACTTCCTGTTAAGCCTGATTCAGGCATGTGGGTGTACGCCAATAATGAGGGTCGTGTGCGAACCTATGCTACTACCGGTGCCTATGGAATTGATGATTCTGGTACTGGTTTCGCGTATTCCCAGTTCGGATATGCAAAGATCTTCTGGAATGGATATTACATTCGAAGCGATAGCAGCGATCCCAAGTCTACTGTCAATCTAAGCCTGCTGGAGCTCTTTGCAGATAAGCCAGGGCCTGATTTTTTATTTAACAGGGCCGGTATTCTGACTCCGCCATTTGCAAAGATGAATATCGCGATTACTCTTTGTGGCTACCTTCACAAGGGCGTAGGCGGCGGTGATTTTGACTGCGTAAAACTGTATCAACATGAATCACACATAGCAGGAACGTTCGATCACGTGGATTTCCCAATTCAGGTAGTTACTGCTAAGACGTCAAATTTACTAGGAGATGTCCCCTTAATCAAAACGACAGGAAGCCCAGTGTCCCTGTCGCTCGAACACCCTGTTACAGAAGTGAAAACCGGGTTGGCGGATACCTGGGATATTGCTATCGGGGAACATTATAAGATTATATTTGAGCTCGAAGTTGAAGTTGGCCAGGACGCTGACGAAAACATTGCCAAGGCATTATTGGGTGATCCTTTGGATGCGGATTTAGGTGGCATAACCCTCAATACGACCCACACACGGGTACCCAGCAATATCCACATTTGTAAGCGTGCACTGGACCCCTACCGTTTTGAAGTGCACAACGATGGCACCGTCACCGATGCGAACACTGGCCTGATGTGGCAACGCTGTCCACTGAACTACACCCTTAACGAGAATGGTACGCCTGCAGATCTCGGTGATGATCTGTGTACAGTAAATACAATCGTTAGCTTTGATTGGCAATCGGCGCTGCAAAAAGCGTCAAGTGACAGTTTGGCGACCTACACGGATTGGCAGTTACCCAACGTCAAGCAATTGGAATCTCTGGTCGATTTGAATTGTTATGCGCCAACGATTGATACGCAGTCATTTCCCGCCACGCCAGCCGTCCCTTTCTGGACATCCACACCGGCAGCGCGCGGTGACCAGGCCTGGCAAGTCAGTTTCGCCAGCGGCGATGTCAGTCCTGACCGCAAGACCGAAACAAACCGTGTTCGACTGGTGCGTAATAGCGGCACAATCCCCGTGCTACCCACGCCGGCTTTAGTCGCCGGTAATGCGAGTCTCGTTGAAGGCGACGCTGGCAGCAGCCTGATGAACTTCAGGATTGAACTATCAAGCCCCTCTAGTTCTGATGTGAGTGTCGAATACGAAACTCAGGAATTTAGCGCGAGCGGGATCGACGATTTTGTCAATGCAACAGGCACCTTAACCATCCCCGCTGGAGAACAGGCCGGCACTATAAGCGTAACGGTGAATGGCGATACTTTTGCAGAAGGTAACGAAACTTTCTGGCTATTTTTGAGTGAGCCTTCGGCGGGTGTTTATCTTGCCAGGGCCGCCTCAATCGGTACTATTTTTGATGATGAACCGACTGTCAGTGTCGCAGCTGCCATGCCGCAACTGGTCGAAGGTAATAATACTGGTACGCAGACTTTTGAGTTTGTTGTCAGCCTCGACAAACCGGCCGTAGGCGCGGTCAATGTTGACTACACCACGGTTGATAACACAGCTACTGGTGGCGTTGATTATGATGCGGTCAGTGGCACATTGAACTTCAACCCGGGTGAAGACTCGGTATCGATCATGATCGTTATCCATGGTGACACTCAGCCTGAAAACGACGAAATTTTTGACCTCGTCATCAGCAATGTGATCGGTGGCGCCAGCCTCGACATCAACCCCGCCAGCAGCAAGGCAATGGCTATCATCATCAATGACGACGCCGCCTCGACTTATCAGGCACTCAATGATAGCGGTGTCACCTATTGTGCCAATGCCGCCGCGACAGGATTATCCTGCCCGCAATCTGGGTTTCCACAACAGGATGGCGAGTCTGGTCGCGACGCAACCGCCAACGACGACAGTGACGGAATAGCAGGCTTTTCTTTTACCAAACTGGACAGTAATGGCGTGCCGCTGGTCAATCAGGCCGCGATTTATCAATATACTTATTTTCCTGCCGGTCCGGCATACGACATCTGGGACTGTGTGCAGGACCAGGTGACCGGGTTAGCCTGGGAGATAAAAACCGATGTGATTGCAGATCTGCGTAATTATGACTGGACCTACACCTGGTATAACAGCACAGGCCTGAATGATGGTGGTAATGCGGGAACAGAAAATGGCGGCGCCTGCGTCGATAGCACGAATTGTGACACGGAGAAATATATTGCAGCCATCAATGCGGCCAGCCTGTGCGGTTTCAACGACTGGCGCCTGCCGACAGTGGATGAGTTATATACGCTCGCGGTAAGCGCTGCACCCAGTGTCTCAACCAGTCGCGGTCTCGATAGCAATTACTTCCCGCATAACTACGCAGTCAATGGCAGCCTGTCACAGGGATATACCTACTGGAGCGCGAACACCGCCGCCAACGTCGCGTTATCGAGCTGGGCCCTGGAGTTCCAGGCGCCAGATCCGCAAAACATCCAGATTGATAAAGCATCACCGACACCTGTCCGTTTAGTGCGTGGCGGTTCGTGAATTCAGTTTTAGCTCGGGAGAAAAACAATGATTAAATCGAAGGGAATGATTTTGATGCTAACTCTGGCACCCTCAAGCCTGATGGCGCAAGAGTGCAACAATGCGGTTAATGCAACAACGCCCGACTATCGCTTTGCCGACAATGGCGATGGTACGGTTAGTGATACCCGCACCGGTCTGCGCTGGCAACGATGTCCGGTGGGTTACACACTGAATGACAACAGCACCTCGTTTAACAGTGATGATAGCTGCGAATTACAAACGGACACCACCTTCAACTGGCAGGGCGCATTGTTATCTGCAGCCGACTTAAACAGCGCGGGAGGTTTTGCTGGATTTAGCGACTGGCGTGTACCCAATATCAAGGAACTGGCATCCATTGTTGAATTTAAATGCCATAGTCCAGCAATCAATCCTAACCTGTTTCCCGATACGGCTTCTGATCACTTCTGGTCGTCTACCACTTATGGTACTACCACTACGGCTGCGACAATGCATTTTGAATATGGCGAAAATAGATGGTCATATAAAGATTTAGCAGGCTTTGAACATTATGTGCGTTTACTGCGAGATGGAAGTTAGAGTGAAATTATTGCTATCACTAATAAACGTTTATGAAGAATATAAAAATTCTATGATGAACTTTGAAACACGCTTGAGTAATTAAAAAGTGTGTCTCATGAAATCAGGATTCCTACTTTAGGGGGTAGTCGGAAACCTGATGATAACTATCCACCCCCCTGTAGTATTTTGATTAGCCAGCAATCAACCTGAGCATCACCGTTAAAAATACGTAAAACTAAAGTTTTAAAGGCTGATTTAATTGGTTGGTCAGATCAATTAATCACACGACAAAGGAATGAAAGATGAAACATCATAGTATAAGGAACAAAGCTTTAACCGCTCTACTCATCAGAATGATGGGTGTCATAACCCTTGCTCTGGCGGATGCGGAACTTACAGATAAAAACTGGCAAATCAACACGTTAAATACTCCATCGAAATCCCAGTTACAACGTGAAAAAAATGGCAGTGTAACTATTTATCATGGACTGACCGATAAAATTGTCGAAAATGCTATGGATAAACAGTTTGATCGCCTTTCATCAATGATGTTCACGAGCGTAATTGTCACAGACAATAGTGGTGACGCCGTTATTAACCCCGAAACAGGCGAGATTGTAGTTGAGGAGGATAGCTGTGATTAGTGAGAAGTTTATTCCAGCAGTAACCCTATGTATTTTTGTAACGGATCGGTCAGTGGTTTAAGTTTTTTGCGCATCACCGAACCTAGTGCATCTGTTAAGCCAAATATTGGAAATAACGTTACTTCACCCATTTGCGCCATCACCAGAATAGCTCTGAACCGTTCACGACACTCGGGACAGACATTAAGACAGGCCTGCAGATGTTCATCATCCTTACTGGTTAACCAGACCTGTGCAAGTTGTTCAGCATCTTTAATATCTCTTTGCTTAACTTCAGCAAGCGGAATGCTGTCATTATAAGCAGCAAGCGCCTGAAACATGGAGACAATGGTATCCTGACTGGCAGCTTTATCAAAAACACGAAGTATAGTTTTCAAAAACACCTGACCGGATTCAGACAGGTAACGAAGCAATAGAGGCGCATATATATTACCATCCTGCTCTAATTCAGATAGCTTTTGCCCGACTTTTTGATAGGACATATGGGGATTCAGTGCTTAAGGCAACGCATCCGGCAAGGAATGCAGAAAACCGACATACAGGCTCTGTTTGCGTTTCGCCCGTTTCCATAAATCGGCAATTTCATCCTCAGTTAACAGGTCGGTTTGCAGGCATAACCTGACCGAATCGATCATATCCAGATGTTCCACTTCAAATGGTAAAAATTCGAGTAAAAATTCGGCCAGTTCTCGCGCCAGATCGGATTCAGCAATTTCCTTTTTATCCAGTAATCGACGGGCATTTTCTGAAGATGGATAAGCCCACCAGGCATGGCGGGCAATATCGGGAGTTAAAGTCGGAGCATGCACAACAGCCACAACTGCTTCCGGCTCGCCTAATAATAACAATTGAGCCAGACTCTCTTCCTGTCTATCCTGACCCATACGGGTCCAGCGTTTGATATAAACCGGATAACCACCCGGAGACCCGGTGATTTTGTTGGACAATAATTCCTTCACCAGACGAATATATTTCTCATCTTTACAGGTGGGATTTAGTTGAATCTTTGCATCACCTTTGGAGGATAAGGCATACACGATCATTTTAGACTCATCGATACGCACAGCCTTTAAATCCTGCGCCAGTAACACGTTTAAACGTAAGTTGTCTTCGTTAGAGAGTTGCATAATTATGTTTATAAAAAAGATTTCACCACAGAGGACACGGAGATCACAGAGATTTTTAATGTTTTCTCACACTTAAAGTTAAATATTTCTAACTGTTTAGTACTCATCAACAACCATATTTTTACTATAAATTATAAAAATAATATACCGTAGAAAAACTCTGTGTCCTTTGCGGTGAAATATTTTAATTCAATTGAATCCTGTCACCCCATGGCACAGGCTTTTTTCCTTTAACCAGCCAGGTAACCGGGTAACTGGCTTCTGATGCGGGAAACACACCTTCCGCATCGGTAAAATAAACCAGCAGATCCGGACGCACATCATTCAATTCTATCCACTCAAATACCGGATTAAAATCGGTACTGCCTCCACCGATAATACGCTCCGGTAACTGACAATATTCCCAGGCTTCAAATACCCACGGACTATCACCGGTAATTTTTGAATCACAGGTTAAAAAGGTGACTCGAGCGCGAACCTGAGACTTGAGGGAATCTACTTCTGCGATAAATTCATTCAGTTCATCACGATGAATTGATCCACTCACATCAATGGCTACCACTATATTCATTTGCGGGCTGCGCAAGCTTGGGTAAATGGCCGGATCGCCACGTCGACTGGAGGGCCTTGTATAACTGTAATCATCACGCGAGACACTATTCATGTAACGAGCCAGTAAAGCACGCCAGGGTAAAGTAGGCTGCAGGAAGAAGTCGATCATGCGTGCCATGCCTTCACCCAGTTTACCAGCCTGCTGCGCCTGCTGAGCAGAACCTGCCAGGCGCTGCTGCCACTGCACATGCAGATCGTCTTTCTCAGACTCGGTGAGTGGTTCAGGTTGTGCCATTTGCGCAGGATCATCAACCGGGTCAGTTGGTTGGGATTGCGGCGGTTGATCACTTTTCTGTTGAGGAAGACCCGATTCCTGTTTCTGAGGATCCTGATTATTATCCTGACCTTCACCCTGTTGCTGTGAAGGTTTATCCCCTTTCGACTGTTGCTGCTCGTCCAGTTTTACATCGCCAGTACCGCCAGACTCGGTTTTCTGATCTTTCTGATCCAGCGGGTTTTGCTGCTTATCCTGCCCGCCTTCGGCCTGTTCCTGTTTATCGTAAAGATGCTGATCCAGGGTCTCGGACATATCGTTGTCCTTGATCATCGGGTAAATTTCTTCCGCCGTCATGCCACGGTATTCTCTCAGCATCAATGAGCCTGGGGGAGGCTTTAGACCTTCATCGACGAGGATCGGATTTATTGCATAGTCACAGGCTATATCCCAACGGTGCTTGACCCGGTGTTCACGTCGCGCAAAATGCGATAGAGCACAATGCAGCGCTTCATGTGCCAGCACAAACTGCGCTTCGTCAGCACGCAACTCCTGGATGTATTCAGGGTTGTAATAAAATTTTTTAGCATCCGTGCCAGTCGTTGGACACCATTTAGGGTCAGCTGCCTGTAGTGGCAAACGCAATACCAGCGCACCCAGAAAAGGTTTATCCAGAATAAGGCGAGTGCGTGCAGCACTCAGTTTATTTTCGATCTCTTCCAACGAAGTATCTGTCACAACATTTAATTGTATAGAATCAAATCAGCAATAGAATCGGCCCAGTTAGCAAACTCTTCCACTTCAAACAGGTCATTGCCAATTGCCCTGTGCATATCCGACACCAGCATAACGCCCATTTCACGTTGTGCAAAACAACTCGCATACTTCAGGATATTACCAAACACTGTACTGGCATTTTCACTGCTCTGGGCACGAATCGCCCGACCCACAAGCGCCGATGCAACGGCATATTGCAAATCGATTTCATCTGGAGCCTTAACATCTTCACCGCTTAAAATTTTATCCAGATCAGGCATTTGATCCAGACTCTCGATAAACGCATGACACTCTATGCCAGCTGCCTGACCGATACAGGCTTGCAGGGAACCTAATAATAAATGCGGGTGGTCGATGAATTTGTGTAATGCCCGGTGTGCAAATTCCCAGGAACGCGGCGACGGAAAAGCCACCGGATTATGCGCAGGATCGAAATCAAATAACAGTTCCGGACGAAAGCGTAAAAAGCCGATAATGCGTTCATCGATGCCATTTTTATAGGCCCAGGCTACCCAGTCATCCAGGTTCAAATCTATTTCGTAGTGCGAAAATCTATTAGCCAGTGGTGCGGGCATCGCATACGTCACACCACGATCACCCTGGCGGTTACCTGCTGCAAATATAGCCCAGCCTTCTGGAACCTGATAGTTACCCAGTCGACGGTCCAGTATTAACTGGTAGGCAGCGGCTGATACGGACGGTGCAGCTGAATTTATTTCATCCAGAAACAATATGCCCGAACTGCCGTGAATATCTTTATCCGGCAGCATTGAAGGCACTGCCCACTCTACTTTGTTGCCCTGTTTAAACGGAATACCGCGCAAATCACTCGGTTCCATCTGCGACAGACGAATGTCGATGACCGGCAAGTCATTACTTTCACCAATTTGCATTACAATCTGTGATTTTCCTATGCCAGGAGGTCCCCACAGCATAACCGGGGTGTGGTGTCCTTTGAGAGTTCCGAGAACTTCTTCTTCAAGTACTTTAGAGAGATAGGCAGGACGCATTAAAATCCTGCCTTTTTATACAACTCTTTGGCTTTTTCGGGATTTTTTTCAACACCATCACCACTGTCATACATCATGGCCAGTGTGGTCATAGAACCAACCAGTCCCTGATCAGCGGCTTTGGTAAACCACTCAACGGCCTTTGCACCATCTTTTTCGACACAGTCCCCATCCATGTACATGAAACCCAGACCATGTTGAGCGACTGCATGACCCTGCTCTGCTGCGGCTTTCATCCATGCAAAGGCTTCCTTTTCTTTTTTCACCATACCCAGACCATTTTGATACATGATCGCTACACGGTGCTGAGCATCCGGATCACCCTTTTCGGCAAAAGGCACCAGAAATTGGACTGCCCGGGCAAATTCTTTAGATTCGAAAGCGGACATACCACTTGTAAAGTTCATATCATTATCGGTTATCATGATTGTTACCTGTTTAAAGCTTGATGCAAGATGCGGTATACAGATGTACAGTTCTCGGATCAAAGGGTGGAATGATAAGCATTTTTAGAAGAAATTCGAATACCTCTAATGGAACGTAATATAAGGACTCTTTCTATTCTCCCAATAGAGATATAATATTTTTTTAATAACCTTGTATAATACGCACCATTTTTAAGGCATGTAATAATTTAATTTACAAAGTATTACATGACATACTGGTCTAATTTATTTATCTGATTTGAGGAAATTGTTATGGATCAAGCTTATCGCGACGCTACTACTAAAATGGAAGAAATGGGTGTACAGGAACAATACATTATCGGCTGGCAAGGTGGTTACCTGGGTCACCCGGAAAGAGAAGAGCAGCAAGTTAATGATGCCTACTCTGCAGGTTATGAAGACGGCGCAGAAAAGAGTGAAGATAACTTCGCAAACTGGAAGTAACCTCTGCTAGTTTGTAAAGCGGGTTCCATCGGACCCGCTTTATTACTCTCCCTACCGTTCACTTTCTGTTGACATGATCGATTGTCATGGTTTTATCTCCTGAACAAATTTTTAAACAAACAACCTATATCAGGCGTATCACCCGGTTAACTGAAAACGATTTATCAAACATCGATAGTTACCTGCAATTATTACTCAGAGAAGATTCGTCTCAGCTCACTAAAACGCATTTTTTTCATGATAGATATGAAAATATATATCTTGAAAACTGTGACCATAAAGATCTAAACCGGTTGATGGATGAAAGCCTGGATTTTTGTGCCGAGCTTTTAGACGTTAACAAAGATGAGCTGGATATCGGCTACTGGTTTAACTTAATGGCTCCGGGTCATGTGACTACTTTACATACACATGATAATTTGAATGAATTAATTTCCGGTGTGGTTTATTTAACGGTTCCTGAAGATTCAGGGGAACTGGTTTTGAAAACTGGAAACAGCGAAATCAATTTAAAGCCTGTTAATGGAAATTACATATTCTTCGATCCAGAAACCCCACACCTGGTGTCAAAAAATAACTCTTTAAAGTATCGACTTTCCATCGGCATGAACATCGGTTTGAAGTCCGAGAAAATTGACTGGAAAAAAGCTTAAGTCGTTTTATAAATTCATTAAGGTATTTTAATTGCTCATAGGATTCTTATTACCGGAGTTGATCTATACTAAGGCTGAGCTAATTTAGAGTTTGTTATAATTAATATCAGGCAGGCAGTAATTACACTAATTGACCTCTATTTTCTTCCCGTAAGCTTAAAGAAAATAATACCAGAAATTAAAAGACCGTCTTACATCTGTAAACTCATTATTCTATGAATTTGGGAAACTATTTGAAAACGCTAACCGATTGATATAATCCGTAAAACGACAGACAGCGAAAATTTGATTTACTGTAATAATGTAATAATGCTTTAACACCGGTGAATTACGATATATATCCAGATACTTTTTCACTGTTAATATTAAGACTGCTATTGTCCGTGACATAACGACGGTACCTAAGAGATAAAAATAATATGAAGGGTAAAAAACAAGAGACTGCGTCTCCTCAAAAACATGATCACACGCGTACCAGTTTAACCATGCAAGGCTTGAAACGGGCTTTCGTTGATAACCTGCTATATGCCCAGGGCCGCTTTCCTGAAGTAGCTTCTCCTCACGATTTATACATGTCTGCAGCTTATACTGTTAGAGATCGAATGCTAAATCGCTGGATTAAAAGTGCCCGTACTTTTAAGGGAGAGCAGTCCCGTACGGTCTGTTATTTTTCTGCTGAATACCTGCTGGGGCCGCACCTTGCCAATAATCTGATTAATTTAGGCATCATGGATGAAGCGCGCGAAGCCGGTAAACACCTGGGACTTGACTTTGATGACATAGTGCTTGAACAGGAAGAAGAGCCCGGGCTGGGTAATGGTGGTCTCGGTCGTCTTGCCGCCTGCTATATGGATTCTCTCGCAACCTTACAAATCCCCGCAATTGGCTATGGCATTCGTTATGAATTTGGTATTTTTGACCAGATTATTGAAGATGGCTGGCAGGTGGAAATTAGTGACCTCTGGTTACGCAATGGCAATCCATGGGAACTGTTTCGTTCTGAACTCCGTTACACGGTCTGTTTTGGTGGAAGCACCGAACATTATCAGGATAACGGCAGATTGAAAGTAAGATGGAACCCTGACCTGGTAGTGCAAGGAGTAGCTTACGATACGCCTATTTTAGGTTACGGTGTCGGTAATGCTAACCTGTTACGTTTATGGAAAGCAGAAGCACCAAAGTCATTTGATATACAGGCATTTCATACTGGAAATTACTACGGTGCAGTGAATGCAAAAGTTAACGCTGAAAATATCACCAAGGTTCTATACCCAAATGACGAACCTGAAGTTGGCAAGGAATTACGGCTCAAACAACAATTCTTTTTTGTCTCATGTTCATTACAGGACATGATACGTCTACAGCTTGAAAGTGAATTACCGCTTGAACAATTCCATAAAAAATTTGCGGCCCAATTGAATGATACTCATCCTGCTATCGCAGTTCCTGAATTAATGAGACTCCTAATGGATGTCCATTTAATAGATTGGGATAAAGCCTGGAATATAACCTGTAATACTTTTTCATTTACCAATCATACTTTACTACCTGAAGCATTGGAAACCTGGTCAGTACCGCTATTCAAACGTTTACTACCTCGTCATCTGGAGATTATTTATGAAATAAACAGGCAGTTTCTGGATGAAATGAGAATTAAATATCTGAATAATGACTCACTTATCTCTCGCCTGTCAATCATCGATGATCGGGGTACAAAGCGGGTACGCATGGCACACCTGGCGACAATTGGTAGCTGTGCTGTAAACGGTGTTGCAGCACTGCATACCGAGTTACTTAAATCGACTGTCATGAAAGATTTCAATGAATTATGGCCGGATAAATTTCATAATATAACTAATGGCGTTACTCCAAGACGTTTTATGGTGGTCAGTAATCCCAGACTGGCGAAATTAATTACTGACTCCTGTCAAAGTGAAGAATGGATCAATAACCTGGCCTGCCTGCAAAAAATCGAACCTTTTGCCGATGACAGTGTTTTTCAGAGTGACTGGCAAACAGTTAAGACAGCCGCCAAGAGCGACCTGTCCAACTGGATGTTAAAAAATACCGGGATTAAGCTCGATCCACAAACCTTGTTTGATGTACAGGCCAAACGAATTCATGAATATAAACGACAGCATCTTAACCTGTTGTACATAATAACACTCTACTTACGACTCAAGGCTGATCCGAATCTGGGCATTACACCACGCACCTTTATTTTTGGTGGCAAAGCGGCTCCCGGCTACACAATGGCTAAATTGATCATTAAACTGATTAACTCGGTTGCAGAAGTAATCAATCGTGATCCACAAATAAACGGGTACTTACGCGTCGCCTTCTTACCTAATTTTAATGTTAAAAATGGTCAACGTTTGTATCCGGCTGCGGATTTATCTGAACAGATATCCCTGGCGGGCAAAGAAGCATCAGGCACCGGTAACATGAAATTTTCAATGAACGGAGCTTTGACTATTGGTACGCTGGATGGCGCTAATGTAGAAATCAGGCAGGAAGTTGGAGAAGAAAATTTTTTCCTGTTTGGACTCACTGCTGACGAAGTCCAGCAAAAGCAACTGGCAGGTTATTTACCACATGATTACTACACGAACAACCTGGAATTAAGCAATGCAATAAATCTGATCAATAGTGGAGTATTTTCTCACGGCGATAGCGAATTATTTCGGCCGCTTACCGAAAACCTGCTATGGCATGACCCTTTTATGGTATTGGCTGATTTCCAGGCGTATGTAGAATGCCAGGATGAAGTCAGTCTGGCTTATAAGGATCGTTCCCACTGGAATAAAATGTCAATTCTTAACGTAGCCAGGATGGGTAAGTTTAGTTCAGATCGTTCTATTCAGGACTATTGTGATAAAATCTGGAAAGTAAAAGCAACTCCCGTGAAAAATTAGTTACAAGGGAGAGAAACATTCAAAAAACATGCTTTACATCAGTCAATTTTTAGTTTCACATTCACTTGCTGAGTCTTATTCTGACAGCCTCGATGCCTAACACTCGTATAGCTGAATTAGATGAATAAGAAAATAGTGCTCTAACCCTGTATCACAGGAAACTGAATTGAAGTTGGAAAGGCCAGGATACAATAGATATAACCCCGGCCAAATTTATTTGATTTAGCTAATGATATTAAAAATTAGCCCTACAAATGACTAGTCGCAACCATCATTTTCAGTTTCATACTCTCCGTTTTCCTGTTCATACTGGGTACGAACGAACATCATGTTTTCGACTCGTTTGAATTGTAAATTCATAGCCGCATCAACAGTATCACTTTTCATGCCATCGTAAATCATCACGCGGCCCTTTGCTTCAGCCTGTTGAACGCTGCGACCGGGATTAAACAGTTGCTTTAACAGGTATGGATCATCGGCGTGGACGGGTGATGACATTACCAGAAACAGGAATATAATGAACTTGCCGGCGAATCTACCCAGGCATTCATTACTATTTATTGACAGTTGACTATCCATTTCGCTTTCTCCTGATTATATTTGTATTCAGGTAGATTTATAAGCTCCAGCTAAAATAAACACCTGACCGAATACAAATTAATAACTATCGTTTTACTAACCAAACCCTACCTTCTTCAAAATAAGAACGTTAGCCTGAATGTTCATAGGCCGCAAAAAAAGGTCTCCACCCAAAAAAATAAACATTCAGGTATAAATTTATACCTTCATGAAAGACCAGAATCAGTCCTTAGACGATGATCTAAAGAGGCCATAAATTGATCCGGAGAAACCCTCTGAATATTGATCATGACTTTTCTAACCATGCAGTCTCCAAAATGGCAAAGCGTGGACTGCCTGCCCAGCACATTGTCTAAATCAACTGCCGTTTGTGGCCCCGGAGCCTAACGAAGTTGCTTTTGATCATTGAGTTTTTCATAACCCGGACAAATACTGTAAACCAGCTGACGAAGAAGTCTTAATTTAAAGTGATCACTCGACTCCTGCAGAACTTTATCGCTAACAGCCAATAACCCTAGCCGTTTATCCACCTGACGAAGTAAGAGGACATCACCTTCACTGGCGATATAATCACCTGAAAATTCGGCTTCAAATTTGCGCCGTTTTAAAGCTGGAAATGAGAATGATTGTTGTGTACAGTTTGGCATAGGCGATTCATTGTCCAGTGGTAGTATAAACAACTGAATAATATCGAAATATCAGGGCATTACTTTTTTATGCCTGAAATATTCAGGTTAGGGATAGACTTTAGGCATGAACAAGCATTCTCTAGATTTTTCAAATATAGAGTCCGATGCAATTCAAATTGGGCCATGGACATTTTTAGCCCACGAATTTCAACTTCAGAAAGAGGATGAAATCGTCAAACTTGAGCCACGAGTTGCCCAACTGCTGTCATGCCTCGCGGCGAATGCGGGTCAAACGGTCAGGCGAGAAACCCTGATGGAGGAAGTCTGGCCGGGGATGATCGTTGGTGATGAAGCCCTGTCGAACGCCGTCAAAAAATTACGTAATGCCTTCAACGATGACTTCCAGAACCCGCGAATTATAGATACCATCCCGAAAGCCGGTTATCGCCTGATCGCCGAGGTAAAACAGCTCAATCCTGTACAAGGGCCAGATAATAACGAACTTAACTCTCACCTCGGCCAGAATGATCGTCGCAACTGGCTAGCTTTCGGCGCAATAACCATCACCTTATTAATATTGTCGCTGTGGTTTTTGGTCGGTACTGAAAAACAGGAGTTATTCCCTTCGTCCAGGCCGGTCGACCCGGCAGTAAAACCTTCGATTGTCGTATTACCGTTTGATAACCTTGGTCAGGATCCGGATCAGGAATACTTTACCGACGGTGTTACCGACGACATAATCACGCTACTGGCTAAAAATCCTGAACTGGTCGTTATCGCTAGGGAATCGTCCTTTTTTTATAAAAAAACAACCCGGGATATTCACAGCATTGCTAAAAAACTGAATGTAGCAAATATCCTGAATGGCAGTATTCGGCGAATCGACAATCAACTGGTTATAAACGCGCAACTGGTCAATGCTGCTTCAGGAACCCACATATGGGCCGAGCAATATCTACTTCCTGCGAATAATATCTTACAGATCGAAGATAATATCGCACATAGGATTACCGCTTCGTTGTTAAACAGGAATCCGGATGATCACTCGCACTCTCCCATTTCGGTACCTGACAAGCGTGTTCTGGCTCATGATTACCTGCAGCTGGGCCGCTATCGTTTCTATCAGTTTGCCAGTAAAGCAGAAATCGACAATGCACAAAAACTGTTTCGAGGTGCCATTGAACTGGATCCTGAATATGCACTGGCCTATGCGCTACTCGGTTGGTCCTACGACTTTGAAGCGATCAACGGCTGGGTTGATGATCGACTTTCGTCACTGCTGAAAGGGGAGCAAATGGCGACCAGGGCTATCAAACTACAACCCGATCTGGCACTTTCTTATTTCGTGCGGGGCCTTTCCTACCGCGAACAGGGCAAGTACACCGAGGCACTCGAAGAAGCTCAACGCTTGCTCGAATACAATCCGAACGATGCAAACGGCCTCGTTTTATATGCCACCTTGCTGTTTCATGCCGGCCGGCCCAGACTTGGCCTGGAGTGGCTCAGGGAAGCCATTAAGATAAACCCCCATCACCCATTCAATTATCAGTTCCACCTTGGACAGGCATATTTTTTGCTGCATCAGTACCAGCAAGCTTTGGAAGCATTCCAGTCAGGTCTTGATTCCAATCCCGGTTCAGAACAATTACATATCTGGATGGCTGCCACCTACGCACTGATGGGAGACATCGAGAACGCCAGCTGGCAGGCAGAGCAGGTTATTCTATCCAACCCGGAATTTACAGTCTCACGCATGGAAAAATCGTTTCCTCTCAACAAGCCGGCTGAATTGAAAAAATTTACTGACGGCTTACATCTTGCAGGCCTGCACTGAGCTATAGTTGTTCAGTTTTTTTAAGCTTATTCCTTATTTCATAGTTCAGAAAAAACAATCCAGGTTCTCTCTGCCGTAAACCCAGGACAGTGTATAAAGTAAGTTGGTAGAATAGATTTAGCCACGCCAGTATTTCAGGTTCAAAAATTCCTTTCGAGAACTCTCAATCTGATATTGAGAATTCTGGGAGCAGAAACATTTAATAACTTGTGAGAGTAGAATTCTAAACTTGACAGGAGCAGTGTTTACCTTACTGTTTTTAACGGAAATAGTTTTCATACAGGCTGTGGACTTACCGGTCATTAATGAATTTTGATATATAAAATTGTTACCCAGAATCCCATACTCAAATGACTACATATGACTTATATTCGCATTTTCTGGAACAAAATCTATAGGTGCTGAATAAGTTACTTTGATGATTGATTTGTTGCCTGTTAAAGCGTCAAATACTGTATGTCTTTTAATCAATAAATTCGTAACCTTTTTTCGGTAATTCATAATGATGATCTCAGAATATTTTCTTAGATAGCCACCACATTATCCTTTACCTGGCTCTACCTTAATTATCCATAGAAATCGGGCAGTTTTTTTATCGGATAATCTATCAATTTTTATATACATGGCCATGTTTTTTCATTCATTAAAGAGAAGAAGCAAGCCACATATTATTTAAATAATGAGGCCTCAAGGAAAGATGGGCAAATTATTATTGACCGGTGTAAATCATACCAGGGCAGTCATTACCTTATTGGTATTATTGACGGTGATTGCCCTCTACTTTCTACCTGGACTGCGCCTTGAAATTACCGCCGAAGGCATGATGGTTAAGGATGACCCTGCAAGACTATTCTACGAGCGCACTCTGAATTCTTTCGGCTCTGACAATGTCACCATCGTCTATCTTGAGGACGATAATCTGTTTGATGCGCACAAGCTAGGCCTTATTAAAGAGGCGGTTAACAAGCTCAACAAGATGGTTCTGGTGGAAAAAACCGATAGCCTGTTCAGTATTCGTTATTTGCGCACGATCGATGACTTTACCTATACATCACCATATCTTGATTCCATACCGCAGGATAGTGAACAGGCGGCAGTCTTGAAACAGGCCGCCTTAATCAACCCGTTGATCAAAAAGAACCTGTTGTCTGAAGATGGACACGTTATGGCGATCAATGTCCACTTTGCTACAAAGCGTTATTTTAGAGGTTTCGATGAGGAAGTTTCAAGCCAGTTAGAGCAAATTCTCCAACCACTTAAAGCGGAACTTGGCCGGGTATTCTTCATGGGCGATCCTTATGTAAGAAACGGTATCTCGCAGCGTATTCATGACGATCAGAAGATGATTTTACCTGGAGCTATCTTACTCCTTATCATAGCGTTGGCGATCAGTCTGCGACGCATGCAAGCAGCGCTTATTCCCTTACTCACGGCTGGACTCAGCGTGATCTGGATTCTGGGTCTGATGGCAGCACTCGATATCCCGGTGAATATCATGAGTTCAGTTATCCCTGCGCTTCTGATCATCATTGGCTCAACCGAAGATATCCACCTGCTGTCAGAGTATCTGAATAGTTATCGTCAGGGTGTTAGTCGAGACCAGGCAATAAAATTAATGTCGGATAATATGGGCATGGCGGTCATACTCACCTTCGTCACCACTTATGTTGGCTTCCTGTCAATCGCTCTTAACGACCTAGAATTGATAAAACAATTCGGCATTTTGACCTCTACCGGACTGCTGATAAATTTCTTGATAACAGTACTGCTGGTACCTGCTAGTTTAAAACTTTGTGGACGTTTCAGTTCAACTCAAAAAACCATGGACGGAGATCATCGGTATGCCAGGCTTGCCAGCCTGCTATTAATCATGACCGACAGGTATCGCTATCAGGTCATGGCGGTGTTGCTACTTTCAGTTCTGCTCTGGCTTTATAATGCTCTCGACCTGCGTTTAAATAATAATGTGATGGATTATTTTGACGACAATTCTACAATTATCCAACAATCCAGTCTGTTGCATCAGAACCTGTCCGGTATTCAAACCTTATCACTGGTTTTAACGGGTACATCGGGTACTTTTTTACAGGTGCCATACATTAAAGAATTGTCGTCGATACAGGAACATATCGATGATATGGGTTATTTTGACAAGTCATTCTCTTTTGCCGATTTCATTGGCGTGGTGCACAGCGGACTGGATGGTGAAAGGCCGGGTGATATTTACTTACCAGACGAGAATGAAATAGTGGAAGGTTATATGGCTTTTCTGGGTCACACGGTGGCCCAGAATTTTGTGTCTTCTGACTATAGTCAGACCAAAATCATCATACGTCATAACATCAGCGATTCTGATAAACTTAATCGTGCGGTTGAGGCGATTTATCTATATGTCAATAACACAGTAGAACCAGGGATCGATGTCCAGGTGACCGGCGAAAGTTATCTTAACAGTCGGGCGATCGATTACATGGTGCGTGGACAGGCGCAATCACTGGTATTGATGTTAGTGGTTATTTTTGTGCTGATGTCGGTTCTTTTCGTAAATAGTCGGGCAGGAATCATTGCCGTCATCGCCAACCTGTTCCCTATCATCATTCTATTTGGTGTGATGGGTTTTTTCGGTATCCCGCTGAATACCGGTACCGCTATGGTAGCCACTATATCACTGGGCATCTGCGTAGATCATTCGATGCATTTCATGGTGCGCTATCAACGCATGACAAAAATTACCGTATCACGCTTTGATGCACTCGATCATACAGTCCGTTTGGAATCGATGCCGATCATGGCAACCGCCCTGTCACTAGCGGTCGGTTTCGCCGCGTTAACGGTGTCAAATTTTCCACCTTTAGCCAAGTTTGGGCAGTTAAGCGCGCTTGTCATGCTGCTCGCCCTGATCAGTACTTTTATCATCATTCCACTTTTCCTGCGTTATGTTAGTCTGACTTCCGTGTGGGACATGCTGAGCCTGGACCTCAAACGTGATGTGGTAAAGACCAGTCCTTTGTTTGCAGACATGTCTAACTGGCAGGCTCGTAAGATAGTTACACTGAGTGAAATTCTGGTCTACCGGCAGGATGAAGCCATCCTGATGCAGGACGATTCGGTTGAGCACCTGTTTATGCTGCTAAGCGGTAGTGTTGAAATCTGGCGTAGAGAGATTGACGGCTCCACCTATATGCTCGAAGGTATAGAGCCGGGTTGCGTTTTTGGTGCTCTGTCAGGGTTGAAACAAAAACAATGTCATGCCGATATAGTGGCCATCATACCTTCAACCATCATGCGATTACGTGCCGAGTCTATTCATAATATCGGCCGGGGCTCCCCCCGTCTGGCCGTAAAATTGCTGCAGAATCTGAACAATATTGCCAACAACCTGATCAATTTGTCAGCCTCTACACCCACACCGTTTCGTGACCAGCGCACAGGTGCTTATAACGCTACGTTGTTCCTGGAAATGTTGAGTCACAATATTGATAGGGCTAATCGGTATGATAACCCCTTGAGCATAATTGTGATCGACATTGATGGGCTTCAGCGTGAAACCAGGCCAAATGACAATATTCAGTTTCAGAAAGTACAGGACCTTATCGCAGACATTATCCTACAGCACATTCGGAAACCGGACATTTTTGGCCTGTGGCCGGATAGCAGTTACTGGATAGCCCTGACCAATACAGATAAGACAGGTGCTGAAACAATTTGCAGTCGACTGAGTCTTGACTTGTCTCAAAATCCACTATTAAAGCAGGAAAATTCAAGGGTTAACCTGATAAAAACAGAACTTAAAGATGGAGAGTTTATCGATGGCTTCCTCATACGAATAAACGACCTGAGGGGGACAGCGCAGGAAAATCCTACGGTCAAACTGGAGTCTTTAAAAACGCTGCCAGAACAAGATTAAAACAAAACTCTTTGAGTCGACAATTGTAGAGTTTCAAGATCTGAGTGTACAAGCGCTCAGACTCAATAAAAGATTCTTAGGTATCCATTATGGCGACAATGAATACTGGTAGTTAAATATCACAACTTCTTTACGAATCTCGAATACAACAGTTGTTTCATGCCTAATGAGTAAAACTTTTACTGAAAAACATACGCAGCTCCCGAATCTGTCGCACCTGTACCGAACTGATCACCATTGATACCGGTGGCAGCACTATCTTCGCCATAAGCTCCACTGACCAGAGTGTCACCCGACAGGCCTAACGAAGTTCCAAAACGATCATTGGCTTCCGCATTCGATGCCTTGATATAGGATAAAAGGTTCCAGTTAGAACCACTGCGAGCAAAGTAATACACTGCACCGGCAGATAAGGCATTGTTATTGTAGCTGCCAACACTGCTGGTAGTATCACCATCTTCCAGCGTGGCTGCCACCGCCAGTGAATCCAATTCCAGATTGACATTCTGCCCAAACTGGTCACCGGCTTCCGCATTTGGCGCCTTGATATAAGCCTGCTGTGTCCACAGGCCGGAAGTTCGGGTAAACACATACACGGCACCCGACCCGGGGGCACTATTATTGTAAGACCCCTGGCTACTAAGTACATCACCATCCTCACCATAAGCGCCGATGGCCAGTGTATCACCGGACAAGGCAACCGATTCTCCAAAGTAATCCAGAAGATCTGCATTTTCTGCTTTTAGATACGCCTGTTGTGTCCACACATCGACGCTACGGGTAAATACATAAACCGCACCGGCAAGTGGTGCATTTTCATTGTAAGCACCCTCTATACTAGTCGCATCTCCAGCTTCAAAAATAGCACCAACAGCTAGCGTATCACCATCGATATCCAGCGATCGTCCAAACTGATCGGATGCCTGAACATTGGATGCCTTCAGCCTCGCCTGCTGATTCCAGCTGCTGCCACTGCGAGTGAATACATACACCGCCCCGGAAGAACTTCCTCCATCGTCCTCTCCAACCGCTCCTACCGCCAGGGTATTTCCATCCAGCGCCAGGTGTTCACCAAACATATCCTCTGTCTGTACCGTATCGGCCTTGATATAAGCCTGCTGAGTCCAGATTCCGGAACTACGAGTAAAGATATAGGCAGCACCTGCATTCACCGCAAGATCGTTATAGGCAGACACGCTACTATTCAAATCACCGTCTTCACCCGGTGCCCCGACAGCCAGCGTATCGCCGTCGAGTGCCACAAATTTGCCAAATTCATCACCCGACTGGGCATTCGATGCCTTCAGATAAGCCTGCTGCGTCCACACTCCACTGGTTCGGGTGAATACATAAACTGCTCCTGCATACAGCGCATCATCGTTATATGATCCGTCAGCACTGTTCACATCACCACTTTCCTGGTAGGCACCGACAACCAGGGTGTCTCCGGAAATGGCAATTGCTTTACCAAACTGATCATCCGCTCCGGTATTCGAAGCCTTGATATAAGCCTGCTGCGCGTAGGAAGCTGCATTTTGCCTGCTAATCGTTATCGAATAGGTCTGTGTCGAGCTATCTTCAGCGGTCACTTCAATTTCAATCAGATTAGGCCCTTCGCTGAGCGCAATTGAGTCACTGGGTAATCCCGAATCCAGCGGATTTCCATTTAGCTTCAAGGTCGCTGCCGGATCTGAAGCTGTAGCGGTTAGCGTCGTACTGGTCACGGTATAGTTGACCGAGGCGGTATAATTTAGTTGACTGATTTGAAACAATTGATCCAGCGTTCCGGCTGAAATCGTCAGCGCAGTCAAATCAGCATTAGAAGCTAAACTAAGCGCCGGGGAGATAGTGACTGTAGACAAGCTGACTGGCACGACTGCATTCACCACATTAGACAGCTCTACATGAAAACTTTCGCTGCCTTCTGAGAAATCACTGTCTGCAAGCACAGGCACAGCAATACTTACAACCTGCTGCCCGGCCTGAATAACCAGCGAATCACTCATTTCCGTAAAATCGATATCAGGAGTAGCCGTATCAATGCCCGTAGCCGTTACCACATAACTAAAGCTCACATCCTGATCTTGAGCCTTGTCCAGTTGAAAGCTGATTAACAGGTTTTGTGTTTGCCCTGGATAAGGTTCACTGATGATAGCACTAGTGCTTATCTGTAGTAATGCGGGTTGAAAACAATCACTTCCTTCTGCAACCGGGCAGTCATCCACGCCATCATAGAGCCCATCCTCATCCGTATCAGAAGCCCAGGGGTAGGTTGCTGTGACAAATGGTTGATCGACTTCAATTCGGTTATCAATGCTATCACCATCCGTATCAATGCCATAACCATTAGTATCGACCGTCTGCTCAAGCCCAGGTTCAGTCTGCAAACGACTCAAACCGTCCGTAAACAGCGCAAAACGACCCAGGTAACGCAGTTTTTCCATGTCAGCATTGCCGGATGCCAAAGCCTGTTGTTGCAGCCACTGGCTGATATCCAGTACGTCAATAGTACTACTAGCCTGCAGAGTCTGTAACCAGTTGTAAGTCGGGGTTAATGCACCGGTTTCCAGCATGTTTTTCAGGTCTTCATAAACCAGCCAGAGATTTCTTCCATTTTCGCGATTTGACAGGTTTTGTTGAAGCTGATGCATAATATCCTGATGTGCCAACTGCATTTGATCCCAGGAGAACAGTCCAGTACCACCCTGTAAACCTATTTCATAAGCCAACAGCAGTTGTAGTGCTTCTACATAGAGATTTTGATCAAGACTCAGTGCAGGTGTTTGATCAACCACCAGATTAAGTCCAAGAAAGGTTATATACTGCTGTTTCCAGTCTTCGGCCGTTAACCAGCTATCATCAGCAATAAACCGGGCAGGAGTCAGATCGGCAGAAGATGGTAATAATGTTCGATAATGCCAGCGCCTGACAGTTGAGATTTCATTTGCTGTACCGGGATTCAACTGAACAGTTTCATCGGCAATAACATCCATTACCTGTGTAAGAGATGCAGCAACTCGAAACTCAGCTATCTGATCTTGCGCCAACCTGCTCGTAAAAGTCGATTGTTTAAGGCTGTCCTCAACAGATCCAGCATCGCAGTCGACTACAGGCTCGACATCGCTGTCGACAACAACAGCCCATGCCAACTGAGCATCTAACAGTAGAGAATCACTGTCAAAGCGTGTATTGCCTGTCAGCGTATAACTTCTGGCAGAAGCATTCCAGATCAGAGTATCTAATGCCGGTTGCTTACTTGCTGAAACTTGATATTCAACCTCGTAAAGCCGTTGAACTGCAGGGTGTTCCTTAAAGGATAATAATGTATCACGGTATGACTGGGTACCCTGCTCTGGAGCAGGATAATCAATATCCATGGTTATCAGATTATTTACCTTATCCGCAGCACAAGTTCCGCGCCACCTTTCATCAACATCACTCCAGCCATCGTCATCAGTATCCACTGGTAGTTCATTTTTATTGGAGTTGGCAGAACGCAGCCATTGATCAAAATCAGCCCAGCCATCTCCATTGCTATCGGTTTGCCAGTCATCCTGCAAAGGATTCAGTCCAACAGCCATCTCCACCAGGTCGGGCAATCCATCCAGATCAGTATCGCGTCGTTCACCATCCGGATGGTTAAGCGTACTAATGCTGTAACTGCGATTCATGACACTGATTTCAGTATTCGTATTATCCAGTAATTCGACATGCACAAGATGGGTGCCATCTTTCACCAGAAAAAAATGATTCTCGAAATAACCCTCTATCGATTCAGTTTCGGCATTTAAAACATTTGAACTGAATGCCCCTTCACCCACTTTCCAGAGTAGTGTCACCGAGCCATAGGTGTCGATTACACTGGCATCGACATACATCACTACTTCTATAGTTTCATTGTATACACCAGCAACTGGCTCCACCTGTAACGGTTCACCACCAGCAGTAGCCAACGGACTCGCATCACCCAACCCTTGCAGACTGAGTGGTGACAACTGACTATTCATTGCAGTCGAACTGGCTGGTATTTCATTAATGAGCACAGTATCTTCGGATCCCGGTGGCAGGGTATACACCGTGTAATTAAACTCAGTCAGCCAGTTCCCATAGCTATAACTGCTGATATCACCATTGGCTTCAAACAACCAGAAATTCGCATTTGTCTGGTTAAACAGGGCACTGCCAACAGCCTGTTGAGTGATAAATACTATGAGTAACAGCCAGTTTTTCATGTCAATACTCCTTATTCATTGACTGGAGTCGTCGAAACCCAGTCGGACAGATGCCAGGATTTAATGGCGTGTTGCGGCTCACTAAAAGTCACCGTCTGGTAGCGGTAGTCGTATCCCTGGATATAAGGATAGCGATCGACAAAAGCGAGATGCCAGGGAATGGCCTCTTTGTCTAACGAATATTCATGGCGGTACATCGCAAAATAGGGGTCAGATAAAATACTAGCTGAAATTTTAATTCCGCTTCTTTCCCAAAAAATGGACTTAATCAGTGAACTCACCTGAACCCAGGATCCGGTGCTACCCTCAGGTGATCGAGCCTGACGATAAACCAGAAATGGTTTAATAACCGAACTGTCAATCATGTGCCGACCAGAGTCCCTGCATTCAAAATCCACGGCGAGTAGATGGTGCCGGTCCGGGTTCAGCTCAGACACTTCCTCATAATTAAAACAATGCCCTGCCCCCCCCCGTCATCAGCCGCTTTAAATAGATTATTAAAGGTTGAAAAACGAATCAACAAGGGTAAATTTTCGGGAGCTTCCCCCTGCAACGAAGAAACATAGTCAACAGCTCGCTCAACGTTCAGAGGTACTCCTTCATCTAGTGACCTAATGGTAGGCCAGGGCAGGTACTCAGTGTCATTGATACCATTCTCGCGCCGGAAACGGCACAGCTTACCACTCCAGTCTGATTGTTTAGCAGCCTGATTATTACCCGCCAACCCCACCGCCATCGCACGTATGCACCACTTGTCACGCGCGCCCAGCAGGGTATGTACCGAAGCCATTTCTTCGAATTCGAAACCCGGTTGCTGGTTATTCGCTGGGAATGATAAAACCTGAGTATCTTCATCACCCACATCCGAGGTAATTTCAATCAACGTGGCAGCTGTGGGTTGCAATGGAGAGCGCCACTTAAACTCAAGATGATCACTGAATGCATCCAGCGAAATAATTTGCGGAGGGCTCGGAGCCGTCAAATCTGTCTGAATCACGCTACAGGGTATGTGTACCGCTTCAGAGCTGTTATTACTGCTATCCCTTGTCAATGCATAACCACAAACCTCACCACCTAGAAACTCTACTTGCAGCTCAAACGGTGTGTCAGTTCCACAGGAAGTCGCTTCTTTTTTCTGCTGACCGGCGATGTTTTTGTAATACTCGATACAACCATCGGTTGAAGTCAGGGTTAAGGTTTCGTTACCGGCTCCAAAACTACCATCCGTCACGACTTGTTCATCAGCGCATTGGGTTTCATACAACTCCCAGTTACCCGATTTGCACAAATTCATTGTTTCAGGAACCTCTACTTCACAATAAACCGGTAAATTACCTTTTGCAAAGCCGCTATCCTCGGTATATTGCCCCGGATATATCAATTGACGTGGTTTTCCTGTTCCCCAGAAGTCACTGATCCCACCTGACTCTTCAGTACACAGTTCAGAGCTTGACAGGCCAAACTGACTCATAAAAAGTGGATTGGTCTGAGACTCACTGTCCGCCAGAGAAAGTGTGTCATATTTTCCTATTGCATCACTAAATTCCCATTCTAATTGCCCCACATTTAGCTCATGTAGCTTGCAGCAGGCCGTGGAGCTATGGCGCACATGTTCATAAGTTGGCGGCGCTGGAGGAGTGGTATCAGGATAACGCACCCGAAAAGGACCCACAGGGTAACTGAACTTGCCATCATCGGTACCACTAGCCAGCATATAGTGATAAAACTCATCTTCAACCAGGTGATTACCACTATCCCGCACACTGATGCGAATGCGTTCTCCGTTTCCAAGCGCTAAATCCGTCATGTCCACAACAGCATAACTGGTAGAACCGTCTGGTTGGCTGGTTGAGTCACATTGCAAGCCTTCCTCAGTTTCATCACGATCCGACACACCATCACCGTCACTATCCTTAAACCCGAGAGCCTGCGTCGCATCGTCAAAACGATACAGGCGGTATTTAGTGACATCGATTCGAGTGACCGAGGGAGAGCCGCAGGTTTTACTACTATCCGCATATTCCAGTAAACCTGTGCTGGCAACCTGTAGTGGATTACACACTACCCGATCACTGTATTTTAACAGGTAATTATCCAGGCTAACCTGATCCCAGCTTAATACCAGGCCGGGCTGCTCTCCCCCGCGAAAAGAAATTTCAAAGTCCCACGGAGCCTGTGGAGAAAGCCGGTTTGGAATTTGCACCACCAGTGCTGCGGTTTCACCATAATGACCACTGAAATCCCGTCCCACCACATAGTAAGCCCGTCGGTCACCCGGTAGCAGCCCGGCTTTTTGTAATTCATTGGCAGTTTCGATAAATTCAAAGCTGGTCGGATCACCATCACCATCCAGCGTTAACAATTGCCGATTTACTCGCTGTAGGCCATTAAAGACTACTTCGCCTCGTCCGTCATGGTTCAAGTTAGATGCGTCATAAGCTAGATATCTTACCGGAGCCTCTAATATATTGTCCTCCAGATTTTGAGTACTGCGATACAGTTCATAACCCGCCAACTGAGCGTTGTTAGCCACTCGATCGGTGGTCGAGCCACCGGGTGGCAACCAGTCCAATGTTACGGTGTAATGATCCTGGGATGAGTCACAACTGCTGACCAGTTGTTTTAAATCCTGCACAGGCATCAATTGGTGATGATTGCCCGTATTCACTGTCGCCTGGCCCAGCTTGACCTGCTCTTGCGTATCCAGTTGAATCGCATACAGAGTATAAACATACTCTGTATCTGGGCTAACCGCTGTGTCCAGATAGGCACGTTTTCGCGCCCGCGCAATATTAAAGTTCTGCCTTGAAGCGAGAAAACTCCAATAATCGTTATCCGGGTTGGCTAATCGATTATGTAATACAGTAGCAAACTGATCTGGAGTAAAATCATGACCTTCGGCCAGTTCAATCTCTTTTAGTAGAGTCAGGGTATGCATCAGGCGCTGTTGTTGAGCAGGCTCATGATAAATACGGTTAATTTCGTCAATCGACGGTAAATAATTTATGTCCCATTGTTCCAGTATCACTCCATTGCGTTCCAGGCGAAGCTCTTCAATATCGACCGGTAACTCACCTTCCAGAACATCCCAACGCAGATAAACCGCCAGACTCGATTGAACAGATTTCGCTGCAGCTGCAGTGTTAGCAGGCTTCGCGAGAAAGTAAAACTGTCCTTCGGACTGAACCAGGCTGGAAAACAGTCCACTGACCAGCAATAACAAAAACATTAGACTATATTTCATTTTTCAGGCTCCCATTCCTAATGCAGTACGCTCGGTAGTCCCGGAACATAGGACCAGTCTCCATTTTCATAGCTCACGCCGGTCTTAAAATCACCGGTTCCACACCAGCGGTCTTTACGCGAACGTCCCACATCGGTCCAGGTCCATCGGTCGCAGTCGGCACCTGCGCCGGCAATGACAAACGCTTCACCGGCAAAATAAGGTTTACCATTGATATCGATTGCGCCCACCGTATTCACCTGACCCCGTACCGAACCGACACAGGCTACAGAACCCAGTGCTGCGCCACCCAGAATGCCACCGACCTGTGCCAACGGTTCCAGCGTGATCCAGCTACCTGCACTACCGCGAAAACCGATCTGCAAAGCACAACCAAAATCCAGTACCGGTATCGGAGCACTCACTTCACCGCGTAAATAAAGTCCGGTAAATGGCGAAGGCACATCTGTACCGAAGGGCAGTAAGTGTGCTGACTGAGGATCAATTTCAGAGACTCTTGTGTCATCGCAGGTGCGTCCAAAAAACGCACTCATATCCATCGCCATATCGCTGAAAGATCCACCTCCACCAGCGCCTATGTAAACTTCTTCCAGCCCTAGCGCTGCCGTAAAATTGAAGCGTTCCATGCTAAAACCGGCATATTCCACTGGCTCTGAAATGCCCAGTCCGCCATATACCGAAACCGGCTGATAAGCCAGAATATCGCCTTTGGCCAGAATAAATCCCAGTTCTATATAATCAAGAGTGGTGCTGTCACCAAACAGACCGGCCGATACATTTTTTGCCCTGATATTGACATCGAAACTGTCTTCTCCCTGTGCGTTACAG
>CALCSG010000505.1 GCA_937894085.1 uncultured Gammaproteobacteria bacterium
TTGTTAAAAAGTTTATTATTGTGATCAGTCAGTTCAAACTCGGGTAATGGTTTAGCCTGATCGCCAAGCCAGGTTATAGCCTGAAGTTGCACTGGTTTCGACTTAAATATAAACAGGGCACTGGTAAATCCGAGGATAATTGCCAGTGCAGTAATAATAATCAGTGTTTTTTTCACTATTTTTTAGTCGCTTGATGAATTGAAAAAGTCAGAATGGAAATTGAAAACCATGTAAAATCAGCAGCATTATATTTGAATCAAGAATTTAAACCTAGTGGAACATAAAGAGTTAACAGAATCTTTGGCTACCCTGAGAGATTATATTCGTTGGGGATGCAGTGAATTTTATCGACAGAAACTGACCTTTGGTCATGGTTTTGGCAATGCGCTGGATGAGACAGTGTACCTGGTTTTACACGCGCTTTCTCTACCCTGGGACTTTCCAGAAAGTTATTTTGATACAAAATTAACCGAACTGGAACGTGAAATGGTACATAGCATTCTGCTAAAACGTATTTTTTCACGTAAACCGGCTGCTTATATTACTAATGAAGCCTGGTTTTGCGGGTTACCATTTTATGTTGATGAACGTGTGCTAGTGCCAAGGTCTCCAATTGCGGAGCTGATAAATGATCGTTTTGAACCCTGGATAGATGCCTCGCGAGTTGCAAATATTCTTGATTTGTGTACAGGTAGTGGTTGTATTGCAATTGCCTGTCAATACGCATTTCCTGAAGCCAGGGTTAGTGCCTCTGATTTATCCAGTGATGCCATTGAGGTCGCTAAAAAGAATCGTCAAAATCATGGTCTGGTGCAGCAACTGACGTTGTATGAATCCGATTTATTCGAACAGATTCCGCCACAGAAATTCGATCTTATAGTGTCAAACCCACCTTATGTTGATGCTGAAGATATGGATGAATTGAGCGATGAATTTAAAGCAGAACCTGAAATGGGTCTGGCGGCCGGAGTGGATGGTCTTGAAATTGTAGATCGACTGTTAAAACAGGCAACCGGATACCTTAGTGATTATGGATTACTGGTAGTTGAAGTGGGTAATTCTCAATCGGCTATAATGGAAAAATATAGTGAACTAGCATTATCGTGGATTGAGTTTGAGCATGGTGGTGGCGGTGTTTTTTGTATTACTGCTGATGAATTAAAGCAATATTATGGATTATAACTACTCCATGAGTAGTTGTTTTGAATGACATAAATAATAGAGTATTAGATGGTTAAAACAGAAAAAGTAGACTCAAAAGAAGTAGGACTGGTTGTTGGGTTAAACCTGTTCAATTTTTTTCTGGGCACTAAAGATTTACATTATGGTTTATGGACTGATGACCTTGAAGTGAAGGTCCAGAACTTACCGGAAGCACAAAAACGATATTCGGATTTTTTAATCAGTCATTTTCCTGAAGATGTTAAGACTATTCTGGATGTGGGGTGCGGTGCTGGTGGACTGGCCACCGAATTACTCAGTCGGGGTTATCAGGTTGAAGGTGTTTCACCCAGTCCGCTACTTTCTGAAGCTGCACAAAACCAGGCAGGAGAAAATTTTAAAATCCATCATGGTCGTTTTGAAGATGTCGAGTTTTCGGTTAATGTGAAATTTGACATGGTAATGTTCAGTGAAAGTTTTCAATATATAACCTTAGATATGGTACTCGACAAAGCTCAGTCTTTATTACGACCCGGTGGTTATATTGTGATTTGTGATTTTTTCAAAACCGATGCTAAAGGAAAATCGGTTATCGGAGGCGGACATAAATTTGATAAATTTCAGAAGGTGCTGAAAAAATCTGGTTTAAAAGTACTGGAAGAAAAAGACATTACTAAAGAAGCGGCACCGAATCTGGATCTGGTCAATCAGATGGGGCGGGACTTGCTGATGCCCACCATGAAGTTAATGGCTTATACTTTTAAAACCAACCGACCCTGGTTATCTAAAATCTTCACCTGGAAGTTTCGAAAAAAACTGGACAAAATTGATTACAAATATCTGAGCGGTGAACGAAATGCGGAATCTTTTGCCAAATACAAGGTTTACAAATTCTATTTATTACAGAAGGCAGGGTAGTAAACCTTGTGGTTTATAAAGGATCTGGCACTTTAACAGTAAGAAATGAAAAACATAAATTTTAATATGTTGATTGCGGAACTCAACGAGAAATTTTCCGCCTTTATGAAATACAAGGGTTAAAGATGGCATGGTGGGGAAAGGCGCTAGGCGGCGCATTCGGTTTTATGTTGGGTGGCCCGATTGGAGCACTTATTGGTATAGGTTTCGGACATAATTTCGATAAAGGCCTGGGCAATGTCATGTCCGGTGAAAAATTTCAACCAGGACAACAGCAAAGAGTACAGGCGGTCTTTTTTACCACTACCTTTTCAGTGATGGGGCATATAGCCAAAGCCGACGGTAAGGTTACCCCCGATGAAATAGCGATGGCGAATGCCGTCATGGATCATATGAGTTTAACGGCCGATGTGCGTGAATCAGCCAGACGTTTATTTAATGAAGGCAAATCCGATGATTTTCCGCTGGATGAGGTGCTGGATCAGTTCAGAAAAGAATTGCATCGACGCAGTACCCTGTTACAGATGTTTCTGGAAATTCAGTTACAGGCGGCTTATGCAGATGGCGTACTGGATCAGGCGGAAGAAAAGTTACTGCATCATATTTGTAATCGTTTAGGTGTGCCTGTCGCACAACTTAATCGCCTCGAAGAAATGTTAAAAGCCGGATTCGGCCAGGGTTCATATCAATCTTCAGCGCAAACCAGTCGAACCACCAGTCTGTCAGATGCTTACCGTATCCTGGGTAGTAATAAATCGGCGAGTGATGCTGAAGTGAAAAAATCTTATCGTCGTCTGATGTCTCAGCACCATCCTGATAAGCTGGTGGCCAAAGGGTTGCCGGAAGAAATGACTGAGGATGCCACGGCAAAGACGCAGCAGATCAAAGAAGCATATGAACAAATTAAACAATCCAGAGACATGAGATAAGGCTAATATGATTACTGATATTTTATATGAACATAATCCCGCACCCGGAAAACTGGATGTTTTAGGGGTAGAAGAATGGCCGATCTGGGAAAAAGAACCTTCCGAGTTTGAGTGGACTTATGATCGCCAGGAAGTGTGCTACATACTGGAAGGCAAATTTATTGTAACTCCTGATGGCGGAGAGCCACTTGAGTTGGGTAGAGGAGATTTTATAACTTTCCCAAAAGACATGTCATGTACCTGGAAAATTATAGAGTTTGTTTCAAAGCATTATCGTTTTGAATAAGGCGTTTTAGAGCAGTTATTATCCAGTTAATGGAAAAGGCATTTACTCACGAAAACAGTCTGATAGTTTTCAATTTGAAAAATGTGCTGGAAGATAGTGGCATTGAATGTTCAATTAAAAATGAATATTCGAGCAGTGGTGCGGGTGTTCTGGCACCTTTTGAAACCTGGCCTGAAATATGGGTTGAAAATAAAGTTGAATTAGAAAAGGCCGAAAAAATCATTCAGGATACTCTGAACGACTCATCAACAGGAGACGAATGGATTTGTTCTGATTGTGGTGAAACTAATTCTAACCATTTTAAAATCTGCTGGAATTGTAATAAATCCACACCTCGTCAATTCTGGTAATCAAAAAAACCGCTTTTCTTTGAAAGCGGCTTTTTGTCAAGCAGCAAATGTCAGTGGTTTCTTATCTAACTTTTCAGGTTTAAGTTTTGAATTTCGATACTAATTCAGCCATATTACTGGAGTTAGCTAATAACTGCCGGGTAGACGCCTGGGCATCATTGGTTTTTTCTGCAGTGCTTTCAGCTATTGAATAGATATTTTCTGCATTACTACCAATCATAGTGGATGCTATCTGCTGCTCTTTTGTTGCTATTGCAATTTGATGATTAATGTCATTTATACTTGAGATGGCACTAACAATGGCATCAAGTGCTTCATCTGCCTGCGATGCGCTTTTAGCAGATTCTTCGGTTTGCACATGGCTTTTAAGAATTACATTGACCGCATTCCTGGTGCCTTCCTGTAATCCGTCGATCATGGCCTGAATTTCAGTCGTTGATTCCTGTGTTCGACTGGCCAGTGTTCTTACTTCATCGGCTACAACCGCAAAGCCACGCCCCTGTTCCCCGGCTCTGGCAGCCTCAATAGCGGCATTTAACGCCAGTAAGTTTGTCTGTTCGGCTATGCCTTTAATGACGTCAAGTACAGAACCAATTTTTTCAGCTCCTGCCTGTACATCATTGATTACACTGGTTGCCTGATCCATATCCAGGGATAAAGTTTTTATATTGCTAACGGTTTCCTGAACCAGTTTGCGGCCTTGCTGAGTATTACTATTGGCTGTTTGTGAGACCTGGGTTGCTTCTTCAGCATGAGCTGCGACACTGGAAACGGTGGCCACCAGTTCACTAACCGCAGAAGCCACCTGTTCGGTTTCGGCTTTCTGATTGATTGCACCTTTATTGGTATCATCGATTATTTTATTTAAAACATTGCTTTCATTTGAAATGTCATCAGAAGATTTTTTTACCTGATGAATAATATCTCTGGTGGATGCGATAAAAAGGTTAAAAGCTTTCGCCAGGTCTGAGATTTCGTCATTACCCGTAGTGTTAATAGACTGTGTCAAATCTCCACCCTGCTCAGCAATCAACTGTAAATTTTGTGATACATTAGTGATCGGATTGACGATTGTTTTAAGTGCTATAAAGTAACTGAGAATTGAAAAAATTATTCCAGTTATTATGGCTATGATAACGTTAGAGTAAGCAGAAGATTGTGCCTTAGCTATTTTTTCCTTCTCGATTACCACTTTGGCGTCACTGCTTTGTTCAAGAATAACATGGTAGTCTAATAACTGACTGGATGCCACATCCATTTCGCGTTTTATGTTTAGATAATCAGAATTCCCGGAAGTTTTTCCAGATAATTGATTGTAAATATCAAATGCTTTATCGCGAATAGTGCGAAATGCTTTTAATTTCTCATCCAGTTTATCAAGCTGTTGCTGTTCAAATAAACCTGAACTGATCATTAAGTCGTGTGCAGCAGATGCACTTCTTTTAGCGGTTTCGATTTGTCTCATTCCCTGGTCTACATTGACAGAACCTGATAATATTTTTTCAGAAATCAATAACTCCGACTGAATTTCAATCGTTGATTCCATCGTACCATCGGCGGCATCCCAGGCCTGAGTGGAAATGAAATTCAAAGATTTTTCCATTGTATTTACACCATTTAATCCTGCCAGACCTGCAGCAACAATTAAAAGTGACATTAACAGGGTAATTAGCCCGATTTTTTTGGTTACGGATAACTTCATAATATTTCCCTGTGCCAGTTTAACTAATTAAGCTAATTCTAATATCGACCAATTCAATAATTACTTTAGCTGATTTAACAGGAATAACAGAAAATATTGCTTTAACCTAGAATCCGCAGTTGGACAGTATTCAGATTGGTTTTGCCCGTTTGCATGGCGTAGCTAATACGCTCCTGTGCATCCCTGCACCCGCTGCATAAGTATATCCCTATACAAAAAATTAAGGTAATGGCTGCCCCCTTGCCGTATTTTTGTAGCATGGAAGTACTTATACTGCGAACACAGGGATGTGTAAGAGCAGTGTTTAGCATAGCCAGGCGAACGGGCAAGGCCGATATGGCTACTGTAGCGATTTCACGCTCCTATACTCCTGTATATGCGAAATAAGAGCATCCATGCTCAAAACCCATACGGTGAACTGTGGCTCATTAAAATATCTATTTATTTCATGGGCTTACAGCTCATTAATAGTGGTCTACTGCGGAATCTAG
>CALCSG010000506.1 GCA_937894085.1 uncultured Gammaproteobacteria bacterium
TTTCTAGCATCTGGTCGAACCGCTTTAATGGAACGAATTGGGGTACTGCAGAGTTGATAGAGACTGACAATTCAGGGAATGCCAATGGCCCACAAGTTGCATTTGATACAAGTGGTAATGCTGTTGTTGTATGGGTGCAAAATGAAGGAGCCATTTTTAATATTTGGGTAAACCACTTTAATGGAATTAGTTGGAGTATCGCCAAACAGCTTGGAACTAACTCAGGGGATGATGTTGAAGAGCCTTATCCACAAGTGGCATTTGATAAAAGCGGGAATGCTCTTGCAATATGGCATGTATACGATAGTGCCGTTTCCAGTATTTATGCATGCCGTTTTAATGGCACTAGCTGGGGTACACCCGAACTGATTGAGAATGACAACTCCGGCAATGCATTAAATCCTCGAGTCGCGCTTGATGATAGCGGCCACGCGATCGCGGTGTGGGAGCAATCCGATGGTTCCGTTTATAACATCAGGTCAAACCTTTTTAAATAATTTTCGCTTGCATTGACAGACAAATTTGTCTGCAAACAATGGGGTACTTATTAACAATAAATTGAGATCGATGAACAATCTCTTCTTGTGTTTTTTATTAGTAATTGCTACTTTTTTTGGATTTAAATCGCCTTTCAGTGTTTACGTCTATTGAACGCGATTTCGAAATACCCTTTCTTAGAGGTAAATAGTGGTCAAATCCCAGTACTTTCTAATAATTACTACAGCACATGCTAATTCGTCG
Organism: uncultured Gammaproteobacteria bacterium; assembly: GCA_937894085.1. Lineage (GTDB taxonomy): Bacteria > Pseudomonadota > Gammaproteobacteria > JACNJF01. The sequence continues at coordinate 742 of CALCSG010000506.1, forward strand.
ACTGTTCTTCAATACATGGCCTCCCGAGCAAAAAATTATTAGAGTCACGTTAAATTATTTCATAACCGTAATGACAACTTCTGGCACCAACGTGCCTATTGCACCGAACAACTCAACGACCGCTTTATCAACAGACTTGTCAGTCGCATGATAACCATGAACAACAGGAGTTGGCACGTCAGCGTCGTTGATAATCAACTCCTTATCCAGATCGAGAGTGGCAGCTTTCCTGATGATTGTTGCCATATGGTGTTGAATAACACCAATAGCGAAACAACATTATTCACCGGTAATACAGCATGAAAAATATCGTATACCAGTAACAGGTGTAACAATAGGTTCATCGGATAAAAAGCAAAAAAAAATGGGGAAATTCTCTCTCAAAGCCCGTATAGGACAATGAGAGAGGAATCATGAGGAGATTATATTAGTTTTCACCGGAAGCCTTTTCCAGTGGAATCACGTTGCTTACCTCTTCGGTTTCATCCTCTTCAGGCTCTGCGGCTTTCATAAGCTGATCTGAAATGGAGTCACTTGCCTTCTGCAGGGTCTGAGTTGTTAATCGAGCATAGTGCTTTTCCGTGACCACCGGGGATGAATGCCGGAGTAACCGCTGGACTTCCAGTAGCGTGCCACCTGCGTTCAAGACCATACTGCCAGCCGTACGGCGTAGATCATGAACAGTCACACCCTCGATACCGGCACGACCCATCAAAGTCTTAAACGCTTTCTTTATGGACGTGTAGGGCTTGCTTGTGGCGGGATTGGCGAACGGCCAGTCAGTCTCTTTGCTGCATTTAGCTAATATTTCCTCGGCGGCAGCGTTAATGGGAATGGCGTCACTGCGTTTATTTTTACTGCTAGTGCTTTCGATATGAAGTCGCTTATTCACCGTGTCACAACTTTTCCATCGTAAATTGAAACACTCACCACTGCGCAGGCCGGTGGCCAGTAGAAACCTAATGATTAACGCTGGGACCTTGTATTGGCCTTCCGCCTTCAGTAGAACTGGAATCAAACTATTCACTTCCTGTTCGGTCAAGATGCGATCTTTGGCGGTTTCAGTGTAAAGCTTCAGGCCCACGGCGGGATTGCGTATGGTGGCTACTTCCAGCACGTTGATGAAGAAGTTATAGCTGGCTTTAATGATCTGAAGGTGCCTGTTGGCGTAGGCAGCTGAAAGACCTTCACTGATTAGCCTACTGTGGAAAGCCTGGACTTCTGCCCTTGTTACACTGTTGAGCTTCTTGTGTCCGATTTCGGCCTTAATACGACCATCGAATAACTTCCTGTAATACTCAGGACGCCTAAGTCTTTGCGCTACGTCAGGCAGGTAATACTGCTCCATCCCTTCTCCGTAGGTCATCTCATCGCGCTTCTTTTCGGCAGCACCGGAAGGATCACCCCCGAGTGCTATTTCGCTTTTCTTGGTTTTCGCAATCGCTTTAGCCTGTTTGAGACTGAGTTCGGTGCTGCGGCCAATACGCAACGCCCGCTGCCGCCCGTGCTCATCACGATAACGCAATGTGTAGGTGCCGACTTCAGGTTTAGTATGATACTGAGCGATCAGGAATCCAGGTATATCAATATCTCGATACTCCATTGATTTCTTACCTTCCGGTATGGGCGGCAAATGATCCGCCAGTTTTTGATTGAGTTTTAATTTCATAATTTATACTCCAATAAAAACCGGCAACCCGAAGGTCACCGGCTAAAGTTAATATCTAATGGACGGGTTCAAATACGATTGAATACAGAGCCCGTTTGTTATGGGTTCCGACCCGCCGGATAGGCAGTTTGTATTTTTTAATCAAAGGTGTGATTCTGACACCAATATTTTCGTGCTGATGACCGTACTCCTCCCAAATGTCGACACACAAATCGTTTGAAATAAATATATCCCTACTGCTTACATACGGACGCATGTAGTCCGCCATTTCACGGATTGCTTTCACTATTTCACAATCCGGAACTCTTCCAGGAGCGGACTGGTGGTACTCAATCCACTCTTGCGGATTTTTGCCTTCAGGTTTCTTTTTTTGCATTGTGTTCATATCTAAATAAACCTCTTAAGTTAATGATGCCTAGGGCGCCTTACTGGGACGTGGGGTGACCGTGCCGCTGACGGTGCTGTCGACATTTTTCCGAACCGGTCGAGGGAAAGGTGGTAAAGCCGGTAAAAGGGGTAAACACCCCCCTTCGCCACCTTTACCACCTTCAAAGGACCACGCTCCAGAAAAAGTCAGCCATTGCACCCGTCCGATGTTTTTATTCGGATCGGTCACAGACCACTCTCCATGCCGTACGACCCTCCGCCTCGCCGCGATCAAATCGATAACCATCAATGATTCTTCCCGCGTTCTTTTTGAGTATCCAGCCGATTTTCGATCGATTGAACGAACCTTTTTCGACAACAGGAAACTCTTTCAACGCCTCAGATAATTCCTTGCCAGATTCACTCGCATTAAGCGCCTCGATTTTTTCTACAGCCTTACGAACCGTCGTCAATTGGGATTCAAAGCAGTCATACCATGCCTTCATGAGATTCAAGAGCGGTTCGGCATCGGGATCATGTTTCAGCTGCTCGATCAACGTGGTGGCGGGATCGGGGTAGCCCAGCCAGATCAACGTATGGCGGCAATAATCTGACCATGCGCCATTGTAGGTGGCTATCGGTTCCACTTCGGCACGAGGGCAACCAGCTTGCTGCCAGGCAGTAATTAAAGTCAGAACAGCCGTCACATACTCTTCACGATTCGATTTCACCAATGCGACAGGATCATGCTTGTATTTTCTCGTCGCGGGAACCGCAGTCTTCGAATCAATGTTTATCGTTATGACGCGTCGTAACAGATCCCTGACCGGCCCGACATTATTACCTGATCCCAGAATCAATGAGCGCGTGCTAACGGTGGCAGTCTTGCTAACACCCAAAATACGATCAGTGATGTGCTCAGCTGACAGCATACGATTGATGATGCCATGCGGGGTCCAGTCTGCATCCATATCGTCAAACTCGATCACGGCCGGATTTTTCATCAACAGTGACAGTATGGACTTGGTGGCTTCTTCGGCCGTCTTCGGGTAGCTGACTTTCAGGGAATCACCGGGGCCGGCAAATGGTGCGATTAACTCACAGAGATAACTTTTACCTGAACCATAAATAGGGGCTTTAACGTGATAAGCAGGCGCATGCGGCAATGTAGGACGAACCGCTGCCGTGAAGATGGCTGAAAGTGCTGCAGCTTTATCAGACTCACTGGCAAAATCAAACTCATCAAATAATCTATCTAATTTACCTTTCGTGTCATTGATGGTTTCAGCGTTAATCTCAGGGATCACAAACAGTCCCGCATCGAATACACCGAACAAATTCGACTGCTCATCATATCCTGGTGTAGTTACCAGTTCACCATCACGAAAATAGGGCTGACGCGTAACACCTTTCAGCAGCGGAAAGTGCTGATAGTCTCTCTGGTCATAGAGAATACTGCAATGCCTGGCGGGCGGGTCACAGCGTACCCATAAAATTGATCGCTTATCAAACTTTTCCCAGTTAGTCGCCATCGACAATTCCTTGGTTAAAGACTGCAGAGGGGTGGGAAATATTTCCGGGTTACCTGTTTCAGGATCGGTGATAACCGAACAGATCAAACCGCCGGAATGATAGTGGCGACCGTATGTAGCCAGGACCATTTCAGAGGCATCAATGACGCGATGCATTTCACCGGCCACCATGCGAATCAACGGCTTGTGACGTATAGCCTCCTGTTTTACTTCGAGATAATCGACCAATTCCTGGATATGGTATTTATCCCCGTGCGAGTGCATGCAGCTGAACCCACCCATGGGATAACGGTCATCCGGCTCAAAATAGGCCGTACCCCCGTCAATGGCATCGGTATGCTGTTCGACCCAGGGACAAGTTACATCATGTTTTCCTGAACCAAACGGAGTTTTATAGAGTCCCTTTTCCTTAAGCCTGGAGACCACCGGATTTTCAACATTGACCGGAAAATAGACGTCTCCCGTCATATCGACGGGACTGGGCTGCGCTTCAGCTGAGCCACCAGAATCACGAACCGACTCCTTTACCAGAACTAGCTGAAATTCTTCGATCATTTGTTCCGGCGAATAGCGTCTATCAGGATTCCACTCGGTGAGTCGACATTTAAACGCATTGCCTCCATCATCCTTGTGTTTCGGCTTACCGTTAATGCCTACAGGTAATCTGGCCCAGCGACTCATCGGCCCTGAAGCGCCTGCATCACACCAACCTTTTTTTATAAAAGCATCCAGTATCGATGTAACTTTCTCACCATCAATGACCGGCTCGTTAAAGATCAGACCATACTGGTAATTACCCGGTGAAGTTTCCAGCTTCCAGGAAAAGTGATGCCCCTTTAAATCATCAATAGGTATTTTCGTACCAACATCATCAAGGACCAGAGCATGACAGGCAGAAAAGTTTTCTTTTTTTGCGTTAACACCTCCGTCTTCGATAACCTGAAATGACGAACAATTAAAGTAATTGTTATTTGTATCAATGCAGAGGTTCGATACTTCATCAGCGCGATTTGCTGGCCAGCCACCTTCTTCGGGATTGCCCTGTTTTGAACATATCAAAGCAGAAACTTCCTCATGCATTGCGCCAAAAACCGCTATCGTAAAATCCTGATTGGAAATATTGGCGGGATTTATGGATTCTTTAGCCTTTGAAAAAGAAGGTACTTTTATCCGTCCGCCATATTTGACTTTATGATCTGCCATTACACCTTTCCCTGTGTTCTATGCACATACGAGCAAATGTGGCCGCAAATATTACGAATATCGTCTCTGTTCAGGTCATGGCCTTCCGAATAGCCAATCCAGTAGTTGGCATCGGCGATTTCCTTAGAATAGAGATTGACAAAATGGGGATCTTTTTCATCATCGATTACCTGATTGTCAGGCTGCAGAACCGGGTCAAAGATGTGAGTAAGTTTAAACGGGAGTTGATTGGGTATAGTACCCACTGCATTGCTGCAGCAAAAAAAGTTTGACATTATTAATCCTCAAAGAGTAAACGAAAAATGAGGACTTAGATTTATGAAGAGTAAGCTTGTAGCTTACGGTCGGCCTAGCCGGTAAGAAACTTGATCTCGCATTCCATGCAATGAACTGGAACCATCTATCTTCATGACAGACGGCTCTAAGCCATAGATGCGGATAATAGGGCTAAAAAAATGTTTGTCAATACAAAATTCAAAGCCCCTCTCCCATAGAGTACAGCCGCAGTGAGTCTTTTTCAATCTGACTGAAACAAAGCCGGTAAAGGCGGCGAAAGGGGTTGCCCGGCTTTACCGCCTTTACCACCTTTTTCCGGATTGACTCGCAAAAGTCGCAGAGTACTTCTTCAGTGACTACAATTTCCTATTAACGACCGATGTTGCCGATGCTGCGCTTACTTCCTTTATTTCGCCAGTACATCAGTACCATTGACGCCAATACAGCCAAACCCACAACAACCTTACTCACCGTGACCATCAAGCTAATGATCATTGCATAGGTACCAAGCTTGTACACTACGGTAGATATCAATAATGCGCTTACGAAATATATAATCATGTAACACCTCTTAAGTTCGAAAAAAAATGGAGCCACCTGCCGGAAGCCAATTCACCTTATCGGCTTCATGGCTTCCTATGGGCAATAGCTATCGATGACTTATGCAGGGAAACTCCTGTGTGCAGTCGTAATAGTGATTTGGGAACTGACCGGCCATAAAGTAGCATTGATCATTGACTGCCTGATCGTACTCTTCTTCAGCCAGGTCAAAGGCAGAAACAGCTTGTTCGATATAATCTTCTGGGTTCATTGAATTTTCCTCTTATGATAAATGTATATGGGTAGAACCACTGCCAGGATTAGCAGTGTTATTGGGTTGTTGTAAATAACGAGCAGTACAATGACTGCCGCCAAAACTTTCGCCGGGTTGTAAACCAGCATTGCGAGCGCAAGAATGAGAAGGATTGTGGCTCCGATAAGCACCTCCAGTGTTGGTTAGCGGGTTAAAGAAAAACTGGTGAAACCAGTTCGTAGAATGCTCGGTATAAGCAGACGCTTACTGAGCTTTGTTACCGGGGTTGGCTATGTGGAGAAAGAACAGTTGAAAGTAGATCAGTTGTTCAAATTTAAGGGTAAGCTGATGAACAGCCATTAACCCTTACTGGACTTAAGCTCATCGATCTTCGCCAAAAACTTATCGATACCGGACTCACTCTTTCTGTATTGGCGTTTCTTTTCCAGCGCTTCCAAAAGACCTTCTTTCAACAAAATTGCAAGAAGAAACCCATACGAATTCTGAGATTTTCCGACAAACAATCTGAGGAAATGTACAGATGTAATTGACTGATTATCCGGCACAGATTCAATCGTATTGATGATGGCGCTGAGAAGGACATATTCTTTACTCCAGAAACCACCGCCGTCATTTCCCGTGATGCGCAGGAAAATATTTTCTTTGTCATCAATGGCAATTTGATAGGTCAGTGTGCTCTTTCCTGAAAGGGTTTGGCATTTCGATGTGGCGAGGATCTGCATTAATGGTTCCACCTTTACAGACTTCTTAGCTGCCTTTTTCACGGGTACTTTCTTAACTGACTTTTTTGGTGCTGCTTTTTTCATGGGTGTTTTGATCATTTGATTTCTCCTAATTTGATAGTTATTGATCATTCGTCCAGGTGACTTTCGATGACTTCCCTCAGTTCGCCGTTCAACCAGTATTTATCCGGTATCACAAACACGAGGCCGAATTGATTGTTTGCCAAGTAGGTGGCTATGAAGTACTGACCGGTTTCATCTTTGGTTATTCCTTCCCAGGGTATGTCCAACAGACCCCAGTCACCGTCCGGCCAGATTTCCGTCAGGGCACGATCTGTGTCACCGGCTTCCACCAGCACGATGTAGCCGTCATTATTAGGGTTGTATGGATACTCCTTTGTGTTGGCGTTGATGATGAGACGGTGGATGAAGTCATTGATGATGGGAAATGCGGGGTTGTCTATGTCGATTTTTTCGAGATTGGTGTCGTACTTGAAGGTGATCATTTCTAACTCCTAAGTGTTTAAATAAAAAGTGTCGTAGCCACTGAAGATTGCGGCTTGGTGAAAGGTTTTTCTGAATAGATCTGATGATGGAGCTGGGTGAGTTTATCGAAGGAAAAAATAGTAATTACTTACAGGGCTGTGACGGTTACTTCATAAACTCCCATTTCGTAGTAGGCACAGAAGTTCTGCGTGTAGAGCCTAAACAGTCCCTGTCCATCTAAAATATCGTGATCTTGGCCGAACTGTTGGAACACACCCAGAGAGAAGTCAAAGTCGAGTTCCTTTTCAAGTTCAGCCATTGGGGGTATGCTGAAATAGGCGAAGTCTGTTACGTATTGTAGGACCCCTTCCGCCGATATGGCTATTTCGACTGGGTGAAAGCCTCCGTTCTCAGGGCTATATGTGGGATCTCGAAAGTTGAAGGTGATTCCTTCACTGATGTCTTTGGTTTTGTCATCCAGTAGTTGATTGAGTAACCGGACAAATCCGGGTTCCAGAACGAAGGGATATTTATGTGGATCATTATCGATTTTCATATGATATTTTCTCTATGTTACAGGCATAAAAAAGCCCATCACGAATGAACATGACAGGCGCTGTGTTATAAGTCATTGGTTCTGATGCTGGGGTTACATCAAAATCTCTGAAATTTTCTGCTGAAGTAAATTATTAGATAGGGGGTAACATTGTTACATCAAAAATCTGTTGAAACCCCGAGACCAAATTTGACCTTATTGATCCACTTAGTCGTCTCTCTAACGCCGCTCCTTTCTTCATCTGAATTATAATAAGCTGAGGGTAGGCCTGTTACATATTTGGCTTTTCTTGAGACATTCTTCAATGAATATATTAATGCGCTATCTGTATATTTTGGAAAATCTAGCATCAAATTTTGTAATTCCGAGCGTCCTCTTGCCGCAACTGATGCACTAAGCATTCGGGATGAGTTTAAGGCTTGTTCATAAGTTCCAATAATGCCAATAACGCTCTTTACAAAGTCATTGGGAAATATACTTCGCTCATCTCTTATCTTTAAACCATAGTCTCTTTCAAGGTTAAAGTGATGGCTAAAATTTCCCGATTTAGGAATAGCTACAATTTCAGATTCATATCCGTTTTTTTCAGCAATCATATACGCATGAAATAAGGCTACCTTTAAAGTCCCATCAAACGGGGTCGTCCCCCATTTCTTTTTTTCCCCAACAGGGTCTCCATGCTTATATACTAGGGAGTAGTATACATCTGCTCCGCTTGGGGTTGATGTTACCTTACCTTCTTGTTGCTCGGCAAAAGTTGCACAACCTCCTGTCAAAAATACAACGCTTAAAATTATCAATCTATATAAGTTTTTCATTTTTTCTCCGTGGTTTTATTTTGTTGTTTGATTTATGTGTCTTCCTGTAAATCAATACTAAGTATTCCTTAGTATCGTAACAAGTTAAAAGTTAAGAATATCTTAGTC
>CALCSG010000507.1 GCA_937894085.1 uncultured Gammaproteobacteria bacterium
CCATAAAGCGGCTAACACCCTTGGGAACGAGCGTTAAAATTTCATCCGAAACAAGGCGGTCATAGAAAATCACATCAGCAGTTTGAATAAGGCGTAAAGCCTTAACTGTTAATAAATCTGGATCACCTGGGCCAGAACCCACCAAATAAACCATTCCTTTATCCATTACTATTTACCTAATTCTTTATAGTCAGGATATCTTGAAACTGAATCGGTAGCTTCAGATTCAAGATATCAAAAAATGGAGCATTTAAAGTAAGCTCATAAACATTTAACACATTAAAAGAGAATTTAGACTTCGCTAATATATTTAGCATTGATTATCATCAAGTCCCCAAAGTAAGCCTTATTTCACTTGACCTGAATCAACTAGATTAAGCTCTTCCTTCAGTACTGGATGCCAATAATATATAACTTAAGATTATCGTTATTGTTTAAAAATATTAAATTATAAAGTTATAAACACTATGCAGAGCAGCCATGAAAAGTTAGAAATAATCTATATTAAGAAGAAAATTTGAGGAAAGGTATTTGTTCCAAAAAAAAACAGTGATGTTTTTACACCCTCTCTCAATATAGGCTATTTAATTCAAATTTAAACCTTAACGCAGATAAAAAACTAAACACGATACCGACTGTAACCGCAAGCAAATGCTATTTCGACAGAACCCCATATTTGGGTGTCCTGATTCCAGAAAATTAGATAAAATACGAGGTTATTCCACAGTGATTTTACGCACTAAGGGAGAAATATTGTTTTCTCATGGAAAAACGGCTTTAAATTTTTATTTTGTCTTCAGCGGCTTTATAAAATTAAGCCGCTATAACTGACTTAAAAGCATCCTGGCCACTCAGAGCATCCTTGAAAGATGGGCGTTATCTGACCTGTTGACAGAAGGAACATTTAAAAGGATGATTTAATACAATATTCAATTTGCCAGTTTTGTTGGAACTATTTTTTATTTTAAAGTTGTAGTGAGAATTTGTGGATATTAAATCAAATAATGAATCAAGCTGTAACAAAATGGAATCGTTATTGCGTCAAAATCCGCTTTTTGGACGGCTTGATGACAGACAATTAGGTGAAATGTGCAATTACTCAAGAGTTATCAATTTATCAGAAGGAGAAATATTATTTTCTCATGGGGAAGCAGCCTTTAATTTTTATTTTGTTTTCAGCGGTTTAATCAAACTCTATCGGCAATCGCCTTCGGGGCAGGAAAAAATTTTTGAGCTGGAAGAACCGGGCCAAATCTTTGCTGAAGCCTTAATGTTTTACGCACAAACAAATTACCCGGTCAGTGCTGCTGCGATGAAAGACTCGACAGTTGTAGCCATAAACTCTCGAAAATTTCTCCATATTTTAAAAAATTCATCAGAAACCTGTCTGTTAATCATGGGGGACCTTAGCAAACGCATGCATGAACTGATTAATAATATTGATGAATTAAGCTCATTAACAGGGCGCAATCGGGTCGCCACTTATCTACTGGATCAATCGATTAATAAGGGCTCGACATTCAAACTCGAAATTCCAAAAAATGCTATTGCATCAATGCTCTCATTACAACCTGAGACCTTTTCCAGGTTACTTAAGGAACTCTCCAGAAAAAAAATTATTGCCGTTAAAGATAGTAATATTAAAATTATCGACCAGAACCTATTGAAAGATTTCGCCGGAATTTTAAATTGATAAAACTTGTTTATCCAAAGCTAACTGAAAGAACGGTTTTTATTAACTACGAAATAGCCTGATAATACTGATTCTGCGGATGCTTTGCTTCGGCAAAAAAGTACCAGCGTTCAGCCATTAAACCTATATACTGAACGGCGAAAGCCACCATCGGTAAAAATGCAGATTGCATGAAATAAGAAGCTACAATCAGTGCAACCGGCACCAGAAATACCAGTACCAGAAAAATACGACGCATTGAATTTACGAAAAAAGGCGATTTGTGATGAAAGAATTCACGGGTATTAAATGAGCCCCCCATAAAACCCTGAGTTTGTTGCCTGATGGTCTGGTGACGAACGCCAATCGCAGAGCTTAAATTGAAATTATGCCTGAGATTGCGATTCCTGATTAGCGATGCAAATCGAGTGATTGCTGAGATCAACGTAAAAATCACCGCCCAGGTGCCAAAGAAAGCGACCAGATCAATGCCTTCATAAGCACTAAAAGCCGCCGCAAACATAAAACCGGAAGCCAGCCCAAGAAAGGTAAAGTTCACTACAGTCAGGGGGGTGTACCATTCTTTCAGAAATTTAAGACTGGCATAAATCATAGCTGTACTAAGAAACAAAACGAAAGCCGCAATACTTGCCAGAAACCCGACTATAAGACTCAGGTCTACCGGTAGCGCGTCAGATACGGTGAATAATGGTTGCGTCCAGCCAAAAAAATGGATCAGGACATACAGAAATACCAGGCCCATAAAAACTGGCAGAACGATGACTTCACGTGATAGCCAGGAAGTACGCCACTGCGTAACGGCACGCCAGGCACGCTCGGGATGTCCAAGATGAAAAAAGGATGCCAGTAACCCACCTGCCAGAAATACCAGTGCGACAAAACCGCCAAGTGCATAAAAATTCTGACTTTCCTGAGCCGGTAGCAACTGGGCCAGGCTATAAACCTGGCCGGTAAAAAGCGCCAGAAACAGACCCTGACCTATGCCGATCAGGGTGGTGAGAAAAATTACTGAAAAAGCGGGATGCATATTGTTAAATTCCTAAATTGATTGAATAGCCATGCATTTATTGACCATGCAGGATTACCAGGCGACGTCATCGAGTGTTTCACTCTGTTGATCGAAAGGCTCTTCATCTTCTTTACGCAGCGGATTATCGGCACGTACCAGTTCATCATCTGATATATGAATTTGCTGTTTGCGCCTTGGCAGATAATGATTAGACGGACGTGCGCCCCATTCCGGTTGCAACTGATATCCGCCCTGTTCTCGGATCGCCCTGGATGCTTCTGAATCGGCATCATGCACATCACCAAAAATACGTGCACTGGTCGGACAGGCCATCACACAGGCAGGTTTACGTTCTTCCTCTGGCAAGTTCTTATCATAGATACGGTCGACGCATAATGTACACTTTTTCATGACCTTGCCGAGTTCATCAAATTCACGTGCACCGTAAGGGCATGCCCATGAACAGTACTTACAACCGATACATTTGTCATAATCCACCAGCACGATACCGTCTTCCTCGCGCTTATAGCTGGCGCCGGTAGGACATACCGGTACGCAAGGTGGATCTTCGCAATGCAAACAGGATTTCGGAAAATGCACGGTTTCTGTATTCGGATAACAACCGACCTCGTAGGTCTGAACCCGGTTAAAGAATACACCGGATGGATCTTCGTCATACGGGCGTTGATCCGGTAACGGCCCCGCCCAACCGGATGTATTCCATTGTTTACAGCTAGTGACACAGGCGTGACAACCCACACATACATTTAAATCAATTACCAACGCAAGTTGTGTCATTTGATACCCTCTTTTTTACGAAAAACGCCTGCAAAATACGACTGCCATTTCCCATTTCGTTTCTTTTGCCCCGGCAACTGCTTAAGCATTGGAAATTGCGGTGAAGTCTCCTGCGGTTCAGCATCATCGGCTTTATATATTTTAACCCGTACATCAAACCACGCAGCCTGCCCGGTCACTGGGTCCGAGTTAGAGAGGTGATCACCTGCCTCACATTTTGGTAATTCTTCCGGAATCAAATGATTTAACAGGAATCCCTTTTTCGACTCGTTAGCTTTAGCCGATAATCCCCAGGCACCCGGGGCTTTACCAATCGCATTCCAGGTCCATACCGTACCCGGCTCAACTGCTTCGGAGTAACGACACATACAACGTACTTTACCGGTTGGGGATTCAACCCAGATCCAGTCACCGTCCTCAATACCTTTTGGCTTAGCGGCAAGTGGATTCACAAACAGATAGTTATGGGTATGAATCTGACGCAACCAGGCATTTAATGAATCCCACGAGTGGTACATCGCCATAGGACGTTGCGTCAGGGCATTCAATGGATAATCCTGGGTGTTAGATAAACGTGATAACAATGTTTCACTGTAAAACGGTAGAGGGTCGAAATTCTGCTCAATGCGTTTACGCAGACGATCTGGTGGCTGACGCCCTGTTGTTTTACCCTGCGCTGCCAGACGGAATTTCTGCAGAGGTTCAGAATATAGATGAATAGTAATCGGCTCTGCATAACGCGTCATACCATGCGCACGTGCCCAGTTCAGGTAACCCTTGTTCCAGTTACGCATGTATTGATAAGACTTGGGCAGTTCGTAATGATAAACACAGCCATTCTTCTGGTACATTTCCCACTGGCGTGGATTAGGTTCACCTTTCAGAAACTTCTCGCCGCCTGTTCCTCGCCAGCCGGCCAGAAAACCAATACCGGAACCGGGAGAGGTTTCATAGTTGGTTATAAAATCAGGATAATCACGATATTTTCGCTCACCATCTTTATCAACAAAAGCTGGCAGTCCCAGTCGTGATCCCAGTTCGATCAGCACTTCCTGAAATGGTTTACATTCACCGGTTGGCGGTACCACAGGAATACGTACAGCATCCACCGGGCCGCTGTATTCGGAAATAGGACGATCTAACATAGATAGAGCATCGTGACGCTCCAGATAAGTTGTATCGGGTAGCACCAGGTCGGCAAACGCTACGGTTTCTGACTGGAATGCATCACACACGATCAGAAATGGAATCTTGTATTCGCCGTTTTCATCCTTGTCTTTCAGCATGTCTCGCACACTCACCGTATTCATCGACGAATTCCATGCCATATTGGCCATGAACAGCAACATGGTATCGATTTTGTACGGATCACCTCGCCAGGCGTTGGTGATAACATTGTGCATCAGGCCGTGTACTGATAACGGATATTCCCAGGAAAAAGCCTTGTCGAGACGTACCGGCTCACCTTTATCATCGATGAACAAATCTTCGGGTTTGGCTGGCCAGCCCAGAGGCATACCGTCGAGTGGCGTATTTGGCTGCACGCCATGTTCACTATTAGGCGGTTTAGGACAAGGTGGAATTGGGCGCGGAAAAGGTGCCTTGTGACGGAACCCGCCCGGACGATCAATAGTACCCAACAGTGTCATCAGGATACTGAGTGCGCGAATCGACTGGAAACCATTGGAGTGAGCTGCCAGACCGCGCATTGCGTGAAACGCAACCGGGTTACCCTTGACTGACTCATGCACATTATCCCAGCAATCTTCCCACTGAATAGGTAACTCGATCTGATGGTCACGAGCGGTAACACCCATTTCATGAGCCAGACGGATTATGTCTTCAGCAGGAATGCCGGTGATGCCTTCCGCCCATTCAGGGGTATATTCCTCGACCCGTTCTTTCAATAGCTGAAATGCCGGTTTTACAGCAGTACCATCTTCCAGCGTAAATGAACCCATCAGGCGAGGATCGACACCTGGAGTATGAGTAGAAATTTCCCTGTCAATCGCTGGATCCCACCACAGTTTGTTTTCAGGATCAAAACAACCTTCTTCAATATGCATTTCAAAACGCTTGAACAGTCCATGATCATCACGTTTCTCATCAGTGACAACCAGTTCAGCAGAGTTAGTGTATTGAACCAGGAACTCACGGTCGTATAAACCCTGTTTGATTAACTGGTGGATAATAGCCAGGATCAAAGCACCATCAGTCCCCGGTTTGATAGGTACCCATTCATCAGCAATAGCAGAGTAACCACTACGAATCGGGTTGATGGAAATAAACTTGCCACCGTGACGTTTGAACTTGGATATATGTATTTTTAACGGGTTTGAATCATGATCTTCTGCAGTACCGAACATCACAAATAACTTGGCACGTTCCAGATCAGGGCCACCAAATTCCCAGAATGAACCACCAATCGAATAGATCATTCCGGCTGCCATGTTCACCGAACAAAAACCACCATGGGCGGAATAATTAGGTGTACCGAACTGTTTGGCGAACATACCAGTGAGGGCCTGCATCTGATCACGCCCGGTACACAGGGCAAACTTTTTGGGATCGTCAGCACGAATTTTCGCCAACCGCTCTGCCATGATATCGAAGGCTTTTTCCCACGAGATTTCTTCAAATTCAGAATCACCACGTTCAGCGCCTGGCTTACGTAATAAAGGTTTGGTTATACGTGCCGGAGAATATTGCTTCATGATACCGGATGAACCCTTGGCGCAAATTACTCCCTGATTATGCGGATGTTTCGGGTTACCTTCGATATAACGTATCTCACCATCTCTCAGTGTGACTTTTATACCGCAACGACAGGCACACATGTAGCATGTAGTCTCTTTGACTTCTATATTGCCTATATCACGGTCCGATTGGCTCGTTGGATCCTGCATACCTGAATTTTCCCGTATAAAAAGTAAAAACTCCAGTCCCGAATAAAGGATTAACTGGAGTATCCATAAAGCTAACACATTAATTACTTTATTCTAATATTCAAATATTGATGGTGCAACCCCAGCATTGAAGGGGTATTAACAGCATAAGAGATAGGGGTTATATCTCTGATTGGGTGAAAGACCAACAAAGTGACCGAATTCACCAGCTACACTGCCCGGATTTTTCCTGAAGCATTTTCAAATAATCCTGGTGATGGCCTAAATCCTCTTCAGATACTTTCCACAACGTTAATCCTGCGTTATTGATTGTAGCAACCGAAACACCTTCAACATGATCTGCCTGTTCTCCATCTTCAGCTTCCAGAGTGAGCGCAGTCTGCCCGCCCGTCATTAGCAGGTAAACTTCGGCTAAAATTTCAGAGTCGAGTAATGCTCCATGCAGTGTCCGGTGACTGTTATCTATTTCATAACGACGACATAAAGCATCCAGATTATTTTTTTGCCCGGGATGCTTCTGCCGAGCCATCACCAGCGTATCCAGTACACTACATATTTCACCGATGGATGGCTTTGAGTCATCCAGTAATTTTATTTCATTGTTCAGAAACCCGACATCGAACGGTGCATTATGAATGATTAACTCGGCACCTTTTATGTACTGCAGAAAATCATCAACCAGCTCATGAAAGCGTGGTTTATCCTGCAGAAATTCGTTACTGATACCATGTACATTAAAGGCTCCTGCATCAACTTCCCGATCCGGATTTATATAATGATGCCAGTGATTATCAGTTACCCGCCGGTTGATTACTTCAATGCAACCAATTTCAATAATTCGATGTCCCTGCGAAGGTTCTAAACCTGTCGTTTCTGTATCCAGAACTATTTGACGTGCCATTATCCTCTTCCTGTATTTTCATCAATACCCTGATTAGCCAGCTGATCGGCTATTTCATTGCCATGAACACCTGAATGTCCTTTAACCCAGTTCCATTTAATATTATGTCTGGAAGCTTCATTATCCAGCAACTGCCAGAGGTCAACATTCTTAACCGGCTTTTTCGCCGCTGTTTTCCAGCCATTTTTTTTCCAGCCAGCCATCCATTCGGTAATACCCTGCAGGACATATTTGGAATCGGTGTTTAAGTCAATATGACAGGGACGTTTGAGAGCCTTCAAACCTTCAATCACTGCAGTCATTTCCATTCGATTATTAGTGGTTTCGGGAGCAAACCCGTATAAATTTTTACGAGAGCCATCGTATTCCAGATACACGCCCCAGCCACCGGGACCCGGGTTGCCTCTACAGGCTCCATCAGTAAATAATATTACTTTATTTGTCATATTTTTTAGTTGTCATGTTTAACCTGGAAATATCAATTGAGCGCGAAAAAGATATGTAAGGTATTGATATACACGGTGAATTAAGAACTTGCGTATTCTTGCGTGTTTTAACTGATTTTTCCAGGTTCAAGCCCCGGCCTACTGTGGGTCTTACCACGGGTGATAAAACCTGACGTTTAACCCAGCGCTGTCTGATCGGTGTTAAGGGAATGGTATTTTTTTCAAAGACTAAAATATTTAAGGCTGCAGAAAATTTCAACCAACGTTCACTAAATTTACTCAATATACGTGAGCGGGCAATCAGATTCGGATAATTGAAAGGCGGGATAAAGCCACATTTAAATTGATGTAACTGATCAAAGCCTAATAAACTAGCCCAGTCATTCAGGCGTCCTGCCGTATAATAATGCCCGGCCCAGGGCGCATCATCCAGCCAGCCCTGCAACATATGGCGCAAACCCCAGAAGGAAACAGGGTTGAAATCGATAATAATTAACTTTCCGTCAGGAATCAGCACCCTGTTTGCTTCACGCAAAATAGCATGCGGGTCTTTTGACTGGGATAGTGAATGCATCAGCACCACCAGATCTGTGCTATCACTGGCGACAGGCAAAGAACTACTATCAATCAACACCTGCTGCTGCCCATCATCCCCCTGACCGAAGCGAAACACATGATTGATACGGCATTGCTGCATCAATTCAGCAGATTGATTAATGCAGCCCAATTGCACAGCATAATAACCAAAACTGGTTGCCAGCACCGAGTCCAGGCGACTTTTTATCTGTTCAACCAGATATTGGCCCAGAGCTGTTGAATACCAGGCATCCAAACTTAAAGAATGGTGCAAGTGATGATATTTTTTAAATTTTTTAGTAATTTTCAACTATATAATAACCTTGCGTAATCAGCTTCTGCCTTGTAGCATCTGCCAGCAATAAAAACCAAAAGAAAGCCAAGTGACTAAAAATAAAACTAAATTATTGATAATAATCCAGCTAGCCGCCTTCCTTACGATAAGCGGTTGTAAAACGATGTTTACTGAAAACGGCTTTACGGCAAAACCGGATACCGCTCTATCTACAGCTGTATCTATTGATAGCCAGACATCAACGCAACCATTGCAAATCGAAAAAATCGCTAATAGCTCAGATGACAGTATAGCAAATGTAGAGATTAAGCCGACAGAAAACTATCTATCGCAAAACGATCTATCTGATTTCGATGCACAGGCAGCACAGATTCACCAGGAATTAATTCAGCTACAGAATAATAATAAGCCGGAAAATCCACCTGTTGATGTTGAGGAAATAGCCCAGCTGGCGGAAATAGCGCTGCAAAATGAAACCAATGCCTGGAGTCGCCTGCAATCAGGCATGCAAATGAATCCAGTAATGAATGACAGGGTTCAATCTCAACTTGACTGGTTTCTGGCTCATCCGGAATACCTTACCCGGGTAATGCAACGAGCCTCTCCTATTCTTCCCTTTATTCTGGATGTTATTAACGAAAAAAATCTGCCTACAGAGATGGCTCTTTTACCCATCGTTGAAAGTGCCTATCAGGCATTTGCTTACTCACATGGCCGCGCTTCCGGCATGTGGCAAATCATACCATCTACCGGTAAGCATCTTGGACTAAAACAAAACTGGTGGTATGACGGTCGACGCGACATTATTGAATCTACCCATGCTGCCACCGATTATTTGCAAAGCCTTGCTGGACAGTTTGATAATGACTGGGAACTGGCACTGGCTTCTTACAATGCCGGTCCCGGCAAAATTCGTTCTGCGATCAGGTACAATAAAAAGAAAGGCAGAAAAACAGATTTCTGGCATTTAACCCGTATTCGCCCCGAAACTAAAAACTATGTGCCCAAATTATTAGCTCTGAAAGAATTATTTTCCCACCCGGATAAATACGGGCTTGACCTATTGCACATTGAGGATGTACAAAGTTATGAAATAGTAGAGCTGGATAGTCAGATCGACCTGGCATTAGCCGCCGACCTGGCCGACATTACCACTAAAGAGCTTTACCAGTTAAACCCTGCATTCAACCGTTGGGCTACCGCTCCGAATGGACCTCACCGGTTATTACTGCCTAAGGAGAATACTCAACAATTCAAAGATAACCTGGCCCAACTTCCAAAAAGCAAGCGCATAAACTGGGTTCGGTACAAGATTAAAAATGGTGACACCCTTAGTCAAATTGCAAAAAAATATCGAACCAGTACGGCTTTAATAAAAAATGTTAACCAGATTAAAAAAACTAACATTCGTGCTGGTAAATACCTGTTAATTCCAACGGCTACCAAATCTATAAAACAATACACCTTGAGCCAAAATTCACGTCTGAATAAGATTAAGAATACTTCACGCCAGGGTCAGAAAATTACCCATATAGTTAAATCCGGTGATAGCCTGTGGAGCATTTCGCAACGCTATAATGTAAAAACCCGCTCTCTGGCAAAATGGAATGGCATGGCACCTATCGATACTTTAAGTATCGGTCAGGAGCTGGTCATCTGGAAAACGACAAAAGCCCAGGCCCAGCACGTCAGTCTGCTTGACACCAGCCCTCAGCATAAAATGCATGCACTTCGATACACGGTACGTAAAGGAGATTCTTTATCACGTATCGCCGATAAATTTAATTTACGTGTTGCCGACATAAAAAAATGGAATAAAGTCGGAAAATATATTAAACCCGGTCAAAAACTAAAACTATATGTCGACATCACCCGTCAATCAGGTTAATTTCAATTTTACCAACCCGCTCACATTAAAAACATTGAGACCTATTGATTTCTCCGCTTAACGGTTACAAAATAGGTTTTCAGATACAGCTGTCGTAGGAAAAGCTTACTCACCATGCCAACAGAAATTGATCCAAACGCCATAAAAGAACTGTCACCGATCAATTCATTAAATCATGAGAACGT
This sequence comes from uncultured Gammaproteobacteria bacterium, assembly GCA_937894085.1. Classification (GTDB taxonomy): domain Bacteria; phylum Pseudomonadota; class Gammaproteobacteria; genus JACNJF01. The sequence goes on from CALCSG010000507.1 coordinate 10,698, forward strand.
TCAGGATTTAATAAAAAAAATAAAACTGGAAACAATTAACCCCGGTCATTACCTGTTTAAAAAAGGCGATATGGACAAGGCTCATGTTTACGTCATGAAAGGTACCATTGAACTTGTTTTAAACAAAAAAATCATCAAAACAATTACTGGCGGCTCGGAAGACAGTAAACACCCGATAGCTCATTCCTTTCCGCGTACAGTTTCTGCAAGAGCTAAAACAGCCACCTCTATAATCCGCGTCAATAGTGACATGCTTGATATTATGCTTACCTGGGATCAAACGGGTAGCTACTCTGTAGAATCACTCGAAGAGTCGGATAATGATGATTCCACTGACTGGATGACACGCATTTTACAAACCCGCGCTTTTCATAGAATACCCCCTGCTAACATTCAGGCGATGTTTATGCGCATGGAGACTGCACACTATAAACCGGGTGATATTGTCATCAACCAGGACGACACGGGCGACTACTTCTATATTATCAAAGAAGGCCGCTGCATGGTTACCCGTTCTACTCCTGCAAACCCCAAAGGAGTGAAACTGGCAACTTTATCGGTAGGTGACAGCTTTGGAGAAGAGGCATTAATTTCTGAAAGTAAACGAAATGCAACTGTTACCATGCTGACTGAAGGTAATCTAATGCGCCTGAATAAGGATGACTTTAATTCATTATTGAATGAACCCTTACTCAACTGGGCAGACTATGCAGAAGCAAAAAAGGTTATTGATGAGGGTGGCTTATGGCTCGATGTCAGGTTACCGGCTGAGTATAAAGCCAAACGCATTAAAAACAGCATCAACATTCCACTTATTTTTTTACGCATGAAGGCGAACTCACTGGATAGCAGCAAAAAATATGTGATCTATTGTGATACTGGAAGACGTAGTTCTGCAGCTTCATTCCTGTTGAATGAAAGAGACATTACTTCTTATGTGTTAACAGGTGGAGTCGATAACGCCGCACCAGATGATATCGAAGAATAATAGAATCAAATATAAATTGAGAACCACCCTTAACCACACTGATCACTGATAAACCCGGCACCTTCAGCATTACCAGAAGTTAAGAATTCAGGTATTAATTCAGGTAAGCCATCTCAGAAATTTCGTTTGCAGTATCTATCTGTTCCGGATCAAGAAATTCTTCTGCATATTGCAGATAAACCTTTTCACCTACAAAAATATCGTATATATCAGGGTCGATATGATTATCCTGTTTCATAAAACTCATGATTTTCAGACACTCTGAAAGCTTTTTGCCTTTTTTATAAGGCCGATCAGAAGCCGTTAAAGCTTCAAAAATATCAGCAATAGCCATTATTCTTGTCTGAATAGACATTTCATCTTTGCGTAATCCCTTTGGATAACCGGTACCATCCATTTTCTCATGATGACCACCAGCATATTCAGGTACATTTTTTAAATGTTTAGGAAATGGCAGTGATTCAAGCATATTGATTGTGGCAACAATATGATGATTAATAACTTCTCGCTCTGCCTCATTTAGTGTCCCTTTACGAATTTTTAAATTCAATAATTCATCTTCACTCAGTAGCGATACCGTCTCACCTTTCATATTAATCCACTGTAGCTGCGCAATCGAATTGACGCGATCAATATACTCATCCGTCATGAACTCTCCGCCCACGTTTGTCCTTTGTAGAAATTCGAAATCAAGTTTTAATTGATCGCATTGTTCATTATAGCGAGTCGTCAAACCCTCAATTGATAGTCCCTGCTGCTGATAACTTTTACAGTTTTTTAAATATTCAATTTCCTTATCCCTTAATAAAATCTCAATCTTATGTTCAATTATATGTATTCGATCAAATATTGTTTCCAGCTTTGTTGACTTATCCATCACATATTCGGGAGTCACAACCTTACCGCAATCATGTAACCAGGCTGCGGTCTCCAGTTCATAACGATCTTTATCAGAAATGTGAAATGTTTGCAGTGGACCGGCATTCACCTTATTAACTGCCTCGGCCAACATCATCGTCAATACAGGAATACGACGACAATGCCCTCCGGTATAAGGTGATTTATCATCGATCGCACTCGCAATCATTTTAATAAATGCTTCAAAAAGTTCCTGCAATTCATTTAACAGGCGTTTTTGAGTTAACGCTACTGCCGCCTGTGAAGCAAGTGATTCAGCTAACTGCTGATCGACTTCAGTGAAGCTGATTACGGAACCAGTCTCAGGATCTTTAGCATTGATCAATTGCAAGACACCAATAATCTCACGCTCATGGTCTTTCAGCGGAAAAGTAAGAATAGATTGAGTTTTATATCCGGTAGAACTATCAAACTGTCGGGCACCGGTAAAATCATACCCATCTTCGTTATAGGCATCTTCAATATTGATGGTTTGCCCGGTTAATACACAATGACTGACAACCATATGATGATTTTCACTGCCATCGTCAAGATAAAGCGGTAAAGCATCGAATTCTATTTTATTACCGGAAGTCCCTCCCATTTGTATCGATAACGAATCGTTTGAAATAATTTCAAATGATAGTGAATTTTGTTTGACAAAATATAGGGTTCCGCCGTCCGCATGGGTAAGAGCTTTTGCTCCCATCATAATTAATTCAAGCAGTTTACCCGTGTCTTTCTCGGCAGATAAAGCTATACCAATTTCAGTCAGCCGATCAATTCTTTCCAGTAATTCATTCATATAAAAGGCTAGTACAGTTGAGCACTTAAACTAATAGTCCCGGTTTATGTTAAACATAAAGTGTAGTTCAACAATTACATTTATACTGTAGAATGAAGAATCTTATTAAAATTTTAAGCTACCTGTGTCACAAAACTTGATAACTATAAATATAAATCAAATTTATAATGTATTTAAGCTGGAAAAATTGCCGTTTCCTACCTATTATCCTTACTCTTTATATAAATAATAAATACCTTAATGTGGAGAGGGCATGAAATCCCATTTCTGGAGTACCGACTGGTTTATCGGTTTAATCATAACCATAATTATCATACTGTCTTCAGGATCCAATCAATTACAAAGTCTTGAGCGTGAAGCTTATGACTGGGGTGTAAGATCAACTGAGCGTTTTCCTTCTGAAAAAATAGCTGTCATTGCTATTGATGATGTCAGTATTGCTAATATTGGCCGATGGCCCTGGCCTCGAGATCTGCATGCAGATATGATTAAGCAACTTGCAGAAGGTGGCGCCAAGGTCATAGGTCAAACTGTTTTTTTTCTTGAACCACAAACTGATCCCGGGATGGTTTATATCCGGGAATTAGTAAATTTTTTCTCAAATGCCAGCTTCAATGATATACCTGCAGACATAGATACTTTATCTACTCTCATTGAATCCGATAAGAAACACCGTGCAACAGCTGACCTTTTACAATTTTTTCTGCAGACCAATCTACATACACGATTAAATCAGGATCTGGACACACTCAAATCAAGACTATTTGCAGCAGAGCAGGCACTGGATACCGATAGCAAACTGGCAGACAGTATGTCCAGAGCAAAAAATGTCGTGCTTGCCATGCCTTTCATTCTGGGTACACCGCGTGGTAAACCGGATCAGCAATTACCAAACTATATTTTAAAAAATGCCTTATCGACAATTCACGACAGGGTTCAGGCACAGGCTCAGGGGCTTTACCCCATTACCTCGATTGACGCCATAGTCCCCATTCCTAAACTTGGTGCTGTAGCTTCTGCTATCGGACATTTAAATATAATACCTGATGTTGATGGTGCTATCCGTTCTGAAGCTCTGGTAATCAAGCATTATGATCGCTTCTACCCGTCGCTGGCCTTGCAACTGGCCGCGAAAAGCCTCAACTTGAGTAACTCTGATATAAAAGTAAATCTGGCTGAAAGTGTGGAGTTAGGCTCACTCAAAATTAAAACCGATAGCCAGCTTATGATGAACACCTTTTATTACTCCGATATCGAAGGGTTTCCTGCATTCCAGGTAGATTCATTTTACGATGTCTACTCGGGTAAAATTCCCATAGAAAAGTACCAGGGTAAAATAGTTATCATTGGTGCTACTGCCGTCGGCGTGGGTACCAACCAGGTAACGCCTATTGATTCTGCCATGCCTCCTGCATTATCACTTGCCCACTCTGTTTCCAGTATTTTAAATGAAGACTTTTTCATCAATCCTGAGTGGGGTATCTGGGTAAGACTCGGTGCCTTCCTGTTTGTAGCTATTTACCTGATGCTCATCATGCCACGTTTAAAAGCAGGTGTTGCTGCCGCTCTGACTCTGCTTATTCTGGTTGGCTTACTGGCAAGTCATTTCATCCTGATGACATCAAACACCATGTGGATTCAACTCATGGGACCGGCAGCCCTGCTTGTCATAGGGCACCTGTTGATAACCACTAAACGATTTCTTGCCACCGAACGCGGTAAAATTAAATCAGACGAAGAATCCTCAGAAAGCAACAGAATGCTCGGCATAGCCTTTCAGTCACAGGGTCAGCTCGATATGGCCTTTGAGAAATTCAGAAAATGCCCGCTGGATGATTCAGTTATGGAAGCCATGTATAACCTGGCACTCGATTTCGAACGAAAACGCCAGTTCAATAAGGCGACCAGTGTCTACCAGTATATGTCAAAACACGACACTCAGTTTCGTGATATCAAAGTTCGTATGGATCGCGCACAGCAGATGGAAGAAACCGTTATGTTTGGTGGTAGTGGCGGACACGCTGGTGGAACCTTACTACTCGATGGTAACAACATAGAAAAACCCATGCTGGGACGTTATCAAGTTGAAAAAGAGCTGGGCAAAGGTGCGATGGGCATAGTTTATCTGGGTAAAGATCCTAAAATTAGCAGGGTTGTTGCCATTAAAACAATGGCTTTAGCGCAGGAATTTGAACAGGATGAACTGGAAGAAGTAAAACAACGATTCTTCCGCGAAGCAGAGACTGCCGGACGTTTAAGCCACCCGAATATCGTCACCATCTTTGATGCCGGTGAAGAACATGACCTTGCCTATATTGCGATGGAATTTCTGAAAGGCTCTGATCTGGCTCCACATACTAAAAAAGATAACCTGCTGGACATGAAAACAGTCGTCAGTATCGTCATACGTTCTGCGGAAGGCCTTGCATTTGCACACGCACAAAACGTTGTGCACAGAGATATCAAACCTGCTAATTTAATGTATGAACCAGAATCAGATAGTTTAAAGATTACCGATTTTGGTATCGCGCGCATAACTGATTCAAGCAAGACAAAGACCGGCATGGTCCTTGGCACACCGTCATACATGTCTCCAGAACAGTTAGCAGGAAAAAAAGTAGATGGCCGTTCTGATTTATTTTCACTAGGCGTCATGTTGTATCAGTTACTTTGCGGTTCCCTGCCCTTCAAGGCAGAATCAATGGCCAGCCTAATGTTCAAAATAACCAATGATGAGGCTCCTGACATCCTTACTTATAGACAGGACATACCGCAATGCCTGATCCCAATTATTAATAAAACGCTCATAAAGGACGCTGATAAGCGCTACCAGACTGGAACGGATTTAGCCAATGACTTAAAACTTTGCCTTATGAAAATGCAGTAAAATCATGATTCATTATTATCCTTTAAAAACTATCTTTTTCCGAATGCAAATTTTATCTGTGCGAGAGCGGACATGAACCTGCAGGGCAAGATACAGATTGTCGGAAAAACTGATACCGGAAGGGTTCGACAAAATAACGAAGACTGTATTGGTTTTGACAGTGCATTAGGGCTACTTGTTTTAGCAGATGGCATGGGGGGACACCTCGGAGGTGAAGTTGCAAGCTCACTCACTGTCGATAGCATCATTAAATCTTCTCAGAATCACCTGCCCTCTATCAAGGCCGGTCAAATTGACTCTGAAACAGGTTTTTCACTTGAATCCATCTGTATTCAGGAAGCCGTTGAGCTGGCAAATGACCTCGTTTATCGTAAATCAACTGAACAGCTTGAACTTCGTGGCATGGGCACCACATTAGTGGCGATGGTATTTTACGATAATCGATTTTCTCTGGCGCATATTGGTGATTCACGGTGTTATCGCTTTAGAAATAACAATTTAGACCAGATTACCAAGGACCATTCACTGTTGCAGGAACTGGTGGATCGTGGTTTTTACACGCCCGAAGAAGCCAAGAAATCGCTCAATAAAAACCTGGTAACCAAGGCATTAGGCATAGACCCCACAACAACACCGGATGTTCAGGAAGATTTAGCCATGAAAAATGATATCTACCTGCTATGCTCTGATGGATTAACAGATTTAGTAGAAGATGAATATATAAGCTTAACTATTCAGAGATTTAGTGATAATCTAGAAGAAGCTGCCAAGCAATTGATTACAAAGGCAAACCAGAATGGTGGAAAGGATAATATTTCTGTTATTCTGTGCCGAATAATTGAAGATTTTTCGGAATCTCCGGGCTGGTTCAAAAAATTAATTGAATGGTTTTAAATGGATTACAGTGAAAGCTTTATCACTGAATATGAAACATTTTAAGTTTTCTCAGAAGCAATAACTTAACACGAGGCTGGACATAGACATGGTCGCAAAATTGGTAATGACATCAAACTCAGGGGAACACGAAGAAATCCCTCTTACCAAGGAAACTACAACCATTGGGCGTAAACCTAGTAATGACATTCATATTGATAATTTATCTGTGAGCGGTAATCATGCGCAGGTTATTACTATTCTTGAAGATTCTTTCCTCGAAGATTTGGGCAGCACCAATGGAACGTATGTTAATGGAAAATTAATCAAGAAACATGCTCTGGAACACGGTGACAAAATCACTCTGGGCAAATACCAGATATCCTATGAAAGCAGCTCCGGTGGTTCAGATCAGGATTTTGAACAAACCATGATTATCCGTCCAGGTGAAGCCGGTATGCCGGAAGAAGCAGGTAGTAAGGAAATAGATAAGTCAGTACAAAAAATATCAGCTGCTATCGCCTCTGAAACTGCTTCTACTAACAGATCTGCTACTGAGGATAAGACAGCCTGCTTACAACTATTAAGCGGAGCTAATGCCGGCAAAGAGCTTGTGCTTAAAAAAGCACTGACCACTATTGGACAACCCGGAGTTCAGGTAGCAGCTATCACAAGACGGCCACAGGGCTTCTTTTTAATTCACGTCGATGGAGGCCCGGACAATAACGTGCCTAAAGTAGCAGGTAGCCCTATTGGATCGAATGCCCATCAGTTAAATGACCATGACATCATTGAAGTTGCCGGTGTCAAAATGGAGTTTTATACCAAATAAACAGGCTAGAGTGTCACTCTAAATAAAGTCTCTAAAGTTGAATTTAGCGACTTTATTGCAAGTGTTACCGGCTTCAGTATCCCAATAAACTGAGGAGAACTCTATGCGACTGCAACAAATTTTTAGGCTTTCTTTAAGCCTTCTAATTTTAATTGCTTTGCTAATTGATTCTTCCGGTTTGTTTCACTATCCCTTCCTGCAAAAACTGGAAAACTGGACTTACGATTCCAGGCTGAACTTCACGCTTCCGAATACGATCGATGATCAGGTTGTCATTATTGATATAGATGAAACCTCTCTGGAAAAAATTGGAAGATTCCCATGGAAAAGGGATATTCTTGCCGAACTGGTCAATAACCTGTTCGAATTTTACCAGGTAAAAACACTTGGCTTTGATATAGTATTTGCCGAAAAAGATACCAGCTCCGGTTTAGAAGCTTTTACGAAACTGGCTGAGAATGAACTCAAAGATGATCCTCAATATCAAACTGCACTCGAAAAACTACGACCTTCGTTACAATATGACCACCTCTTTGCACAAAGTTTATTAAATAAAGATATTGTATTAGGCTATTACTTCAGGTCTGGCGTGAAACAGGGTGAAGCAGCCGAAATTGGATCTTTACCCTTAGCCATTACCCAAATGACTGAGGAGTGGAGTAAGCGCTTACCCATTTATAAATCAGAAGGGTATAGCGCAAACCTTCCAGTGCTACAAAAAGCTTCCAAATCCGGCGGCTATTTTGATAACCCATCCGTTGATGCAGATGGCGTTTTTCGACGTGTTCCGCTAATTCAGTCATACAACAGTTTCTTATATTCATCACTGGCATTAGCCACTGCCCGACTGGCACTAGATGACCCTAAAATCGAGCTTATCATCGAAACAGACGGCAAAAAGAACGGACAGGATTATTTCGCACTGGAAGCTATCAACCTTGGGCAAAACAAAATACCAGTTGATCATAATGGTGCCGTGTATGTGCCATATCGGGGTAAACAGGGCAGTTTCAATTATATTTCAGCCTATAAAATTCTGCATAAAACGGCAGATGCAAATCTGTTAAAAGGCAAGATTGTACTGGTAGGTACAACGGCTCCCGGCTTACTGGACCTGCGCTCTACACCGGTACAAAATGTTTACCCGGGAGTAGAAGTTCATGCCAATATCATATCTGGAATATTGAATCAGACTATAAAACAAAAACCAGCCTGGGCCATAGGATATGAATTTGTCATCCTTATCCTGATTGCAATAGCCATGTTCCTGGTACTCACTTATCTCTCGCCTACGCTGGCCGCAATCAGCTCACTGATAATTACTTTAATTGTCATTACTGGAAATATACTGGCCTGGAACAGCTTATTGATTTTACCTCTGGCATCTCCCCTGCTGTTAATAGCACTGATGTTCACTTTGCACATGACTTACGGTTTCTTCATAGAATCCAGAGGTAAGCGCCAGTTAGCGCACATGTTCGGACAATATATTCCCCCTGAGCTGGTGGATGAAATGAGTGAAACAGCCTCCGAGTTTTCGCTTGAAGGAGAAAGCAGGGAAATGACGGTACTGTTCTCAGATGTGCGCGGATTTACCACGATTTCGGAAGGTCTTGACCCTAAACAATTGACCAGCCTGATGAATGCTTTGTTAACACCAATGACACGCGTTATTCATAAAAACAGGGGAACCATCGATAAATACATGGGTGATGCCATCATGTCATTCTGGGGAGCCCCCCTTCACGATCCGGAGCATGCCCGACACGCATTATATGCCGCCTTTGACATGATGGATGAATTGAAAATCATGCAGCAGGAATTCCGTGAAAAAGGCTGGCCAGAAGTCAATATAGGTATTGGTTTGAACACCGGCATTATGAATGTCGGTAATATGGGGTCAGAATTCAGAGTCGCTTATACAGTGCTGGGAGATGCAGTTAATCTCGGCTCTCGATTAGAGGGCCTGACCAAAGCCTATGGCGTCAATATCATTGTTAGTGAAACGACCAGGTCAGCAGTTCCAGAATTCATTTTTCGCCAACTGGATGTTGTTCGAGTTAAAGGCAAAAACGAACCCATCGCGATCTTTGAGCCTATAGGCCACAAAAATGATGTCGAGAAATCCGTCATTTCTGAACTATCACGCTACAATCAGGCACTCAGGGTATATCACCAGCAAAATTGGGATAAAGCTGAAATGGAATTTTTCAATCTTTCACAGTCCAATAAGAACTGTCAATTATATAAGGAATATCTCAACCGCATTACAAGTTACCGTAAAGCCCCTCCAGACGACAACTGGGATGGCGTCTACACTCATACAACGAAATGAGTATTAACAGCGGGCAGACAGCATGCATAAATATGATGTTGCCCTTTATTTGATCGAGGTCAATGTGTTACCCGTAGCCTGCTTCTAAAATTCTTTTATTTTTAACACATTAGAGAGACTGTTATGGAACTGTTCATGGATTTATTTAGTGACTGGGTTGGCCTGTTATCCTTAGGGACTATCGTTTTTATACTTTTTATAGCAGCCTATTTCATTTATCTATTTATGTCTAAATCAGCTGATCCCAACGAATAATTCACTCTGAAAAGAAAACCACGGCATCAGCTGTTTTTAACGGCTGATACCATTCACCAGAAACGCCTGAGCGTTCTCGAAAGAATACTGATACCCTTCTGTAAATCTTCTTCACTCTGTACATAATTCATACGAATACAACTTTCCGCATGCTTACCCGGATTGTCCTGGCCCGGAAAAAAATATTTCCCTGGAACAACCAGTAATCCATCCTTTTTCAGCTCCTCGTATAATTCGCTGGTGGTGATAGACAGCCCTTCGAACCATAACCATAAAAATATAGCTCCTTCTGGTAAGTGAATATGCATCCGTTCATCATTTACACTTTGCTTCAACCACTCAACCACCTTATTACAACGTAGCTGATAAAACGGACGAATCACATCATCGCAAAGAGCATTTAATTCACCCTTTCGCAGCAGCTCATTGACCAGCACCGGCCCCACACCGCCCGGCGCAAGAGAGGTAATGGCCGTAATATTTGAAAGTTGATGAATGATCTCTTCATGCGCAATGACTATCCCCGTTCTAACGCCGGGCAAACCCAGTTTCGACAGACTTAAACAGACAATGGTATTGTCATTCCAGAACGGATTGACTTCGTGAAAAATAATATGAGGAAAAGGCGTTCCATAGGCATTATCAACCAGCAACGGTACATTATTGCGGCGAGCGAGTTTATCCAGGTGTCTGCACTCATTATCCGTTAATACGTTGCCACTGGGGTTTGTCGGTCGTGATACGCAGATCAAACCAGTATCGGAAGTAATTTCCAGGCTATCAAAATTAATATGATATTTAAAATACTGATCGGGTAACTTCTCGATTTGCGGCTTCTGGCTGACAAATAAATGGTCCTCAATGCCCAGATCGGAATAACCGATATATTCAGGAGTTATAGGTAATAAAACATGCTTTCTAGAATGTCCCGAAGCACCGGCAAAAGAATTGAATAAAGTAAAAAAAGCTGATTGAGATCCATGCGTCAGAGCAATATTTTTACGTGAAATTCCCCATCCATACTGACTGTTAAAATAATCAGCCAATGATTCCAGAAAAGCCTGATTACCCTGGGAGGCATCATAATTTATCAGCGCTTTAAGTAAATCGCCTCTTTGCTGTAAGTTATCAAGAGTCTGTTGAAATTTTTCCAGTACCTGAGGAATGGCAGCAGGATTACCGCCACCCAGCATCACCATGTCATCATCCAGCAGGCCAGCACTCAGGTCATCCATTAAATGTGAAATACCGGAATAACGGTTAAAACGTTTTCCAAAGTCAGAATAATTCATTAAAAACTCTTGAATGAAGATACAGGGTTACAGTACTGGTTCAGAATATATACAGATTTTAATCTCAAACTGAGACAGGGTTCTTATAATAATGGTAACAGAGTCTAAAACTAAAAGTCTTTGACCAACGGCAAGTATGCCATTAAAGCAGGTAATCGATAATAAAATTAAAATAGCTCTGTAGGAAATTATGTAATATCGTCATTCCCGCATGCTTTTAGCGGGAGTAGTGGTGCATGGACGCACCGTTAACAGAAAAAAAGGATGCAATGACAGTAGTTTCGGTGTTTAGAAGTTTTACATGATTTTCATACAGAGCCATAAAAATTAATTTAATGCAAAATGACAGGCAACCCGGTGATTTTCATTCGTTCCTTTTACCGTTAACAGTGGTGTTTTTTCACTACACAGAGGCTGCGAATACGGACAACGATCAACAAAATGACAATGAGATGGGGGATTCATCGGTGAAGGCACTTCCCCCTTTAGTGCAGTAAAATTTTTGCGTTTGCGCGGGTCAGGTTCAGGGATTGATGAAATCAGCGCACGAGTATAAGGATGTTGAGGGTTTGCATACAATGTTTCACTGTCAGCAATCTCCACAATACGCCCCAGATACATCACTGCGATCTGATCTGACACATGTTTAATAACCGAAAGGTCATGCGCAATGAACATATAAGCCATACCCATTTCCTGCTGTAATTCGATTAACAAATTCAAAATTTGAGATTGTATCGAAACGTCCAGAGCCGAAACCGGTTCATCGCAGATAATCAACTTGGGCTTTAACGCTATCGCTCTGGCGATACCGATGCGCTGGCGCTGGCCACCGGAAAATTCATGCGGGTATTTATGAATAGAATCGGCAGGCATACCCACCCTGTCCAGTAATTTAAGAACTTCCTGTCGCCGTTCAGCAGGTTTACCCTGGTGATGAATAATGTATGGTTCCTGCAGAATATCACCGATGGTATGACGTGGATTGAGGGATTCAAAGGGATCCTGGAAAATCATTTGCATATCAGAGCGTAAATCCCTCAGCTTGCGACCTTTAAGATGAGTGATATCTTTATCTTCAAAACTGACCCGACCCGAGGTAGGCTCATACAGCCGTAACAATGCTCGTCCTATCGTGCTCTTTCCGCAACCTGACTCACCAACCAGCCCCATAGTTTTTCCCGCCTCAACTGAAAAGCTAACTCCATCCACCGCAAAAACCGTCGCAACCTGCCGGTACAATACTCCTCCATAAACCGGAAAGTGCATTTTCAGGTCTTCAACTTTTAATAACGTCAACTCAACAACTCCCGAAAACGAAAACAACGCACCTGGTGCCCGTCACTGTCACTTTCCAGTACCGGTATATCCTGAGTACATTGCTCCTGCACATAATCACATCGATTCTGAAAACGACACCCCGGGAGAAAATCAAACAGGCTTGGCACCATACCGGGGATGGTACTAAGAACTTCTTTAGAAGATTTATCCAGCCGTGGAATAGCATTTAACAGACCACGAGTATAAGGATGTCTCGGTTTATCAAAGAGTGTCAGTATATCTGCCTGTTCGATTATTCGTCCGCCATACATCACCACAACACGGTCACACAATTCTGCAATGACACCCAGATCATGCGTGATAAAGATAATCGCCATACCGGTCTCTTTTTGCAAATCTTTCAATAATTGCAGAATCTGTGCCTGAATGGTCACATCCAGTGCCGTAGTCGGCTCATCAGCAATTAATATCTCCGGTTTACATAACAACGCTATCGCAATCATCACACGTTGACGCATACCACCCGAGAGTTGATGGGGATATTCTTTCATGCGACGTTCAGGTGCGGGAATACCCACCCGCTTCAACATGTTAATCGATGCCTCATTAATCTCGGCTTTATTCATTTCAGGGTTATGTAAGGCAAGCGTCTCATTCAGCTGACGACTAATACGGTAAACCGGGTTGAGCGCCGTCATCGGCTCCTGAAAAATCATCGCGATGCGATTACCGCGAATATTATGCATATCATCGGCCGGTAATCTGATCAAATCCTGACCTTTGAAAATCACTTCACCACTGACAATATTACCGGCGGGTTTGGGTAACAGGCGCAGGATAGAAAGAGCGGTAACACTCTTTCCGCAGCCCGACTCACCCACTATACCCAATGTTTCACCAGCTTTTACTTCGAAGCTGATATCGTCCAGAGCTCTGGCAACACCCTGTTCGGTGTCAAACTCCGTCGCCAGATCTTTAACTTCCAGTATGACTTCAGACATTAATCAGCGACTTTGAAAGTAGTATCAACAACATTCACCACAGGAAAAGACTTGCCCTTCTTCTTTGCAGCCAGAGTTTCCTTCTTAATGTCTTTATCGATCCAGAAAAGTCCACCATCAGAAGTTGAAAATGAGCTACTGAAATCAAAGGCTGAGGTAGCCGGACCACCAATTCGGGTTCCCGGGACATCAGGTAACTGTACCCAGCGCCAGTAGCCGACTCTGCCATAAGGGGTTTCCAGAGTAGGAATCCAGGCACTTTGATAATGGATCAAATTCTGTATTTTTTTCGCCAGATCGGTACGTTCTGTGGTTGTCATCGCTGAACGAAATGCTTCAATCAAACGATCCATTTGCGCATCATCTGTATTCGTTAAATTATTTGTTTGCGCTTTATGTGCATTCTTTGAGTGCAAAGTTCCCCAGTATTGAGGGAAGTCCCCGCCACCTAGTGCCCCCCACCAGATATCATGCTTTTTCTCCAGTGCCGATTTAAAAGAAGCCGCTCCATCCATTTTACGTAAAACTAATTCAAGTCCGGCACGTTTATATTCTTCTTTCAGCACCACCAGTCGTGATGTAACCAGATCTGAGCCGTAAGTTACCGTAAAAGAAAGGCGCTCGTTCCCCTTAATGCGAATACCATCACCACCCCGCTCGCTCCAGCCCGCTTTAGTAAAGTGCTCATCTGCTTTTTGCAGATCAAATGGCCTGGCTTTTATAGATAGATCGGTAAAATCACCAAAACCACTGGAATAGTTATTTTTGCGCACATAATCTCCGCGTAATACCTCCTGATTAACCTTCTCCATATTTAGCGAATAGGCAATGCCGAGTCGCACATCCCGGTCTTTCAAAATGGGATTATCCTGATTCAACCAGATACCATAAGCATACTGGGGTGCATCATTATAAAACCACAGTTTTTTGACATAGCCCTTATCAAAAATTTCACCCGTCGCTTTTTCATGCCAGTACAAAGGCAAAGTTAAACCGAATATATCGAGCTTACCTTTTTTGAAATGCTCCCAGGCCAGGTTAATATCACGGATAACAGTTGTTTTAATTTTATCGACATTAAAACGATTTTTATAATATCTCAGGTCTTTTGCCCACCAGTCTTTTTTACGGCTAAAGGTAATACTCTTGCCTTTTTTGATTTCACTGATTTGATAAGGGCCGGTATTGGGTGCAATAGACCAGTTATATTTCTTCACGAAACCGGTCAAATCCTTATAAAAATGGCGCGGAGTTGGATTAAGAGCAACATGACTGGGTAGCTCATTGCGTGGACGGGGCTTGCTGCTTGAAACCGAAATGGTGTAATCATCATAAATAACAACTTCACCAATTTCATCGCTGTAATAAGTATTGTACCAGGGTGCTATAATTTCTTTGGAGCGCATAAATTCCAGCGTAAAGACATAGTCATCCGGTGTGACAGGCTTACCATCCGACCAGCGTGCATCAGGGTTAAGTTTAAAATACATTGTTGTATTATCATCGCTGTAAGCCCAATGAGTGGCCAAAGAAGGAAATAACCCGGAAGTATTCGGATGTGAAGCAACCAGCGCCATTTTATTGCCAAGAATAGCTGAACGAAAACTACCGTTAGAGTCAGGGCCTACATACCGAAGTGTCAACGGAAAACTCAACAGAAAACTATGTAATTTCCCGCCTTTTACTGCTTTTGGTGAAGCAAATACTTCATCACTATCATTTGTTATCCACTCAAGATTTCCCGGTAGTTTGGGGGCTGCCTGAACTGAAGAATAGATAAGCACACAGGACAATATCGATAAAATAGAACGTTTGTTAAATATCATAATTTTAACTCTTGTTAAGAATTTAATAATTGCAGAGTCTTTTCCTGACCCTCATTCATAAGTTGTATGTTTTTTCGGATCGAAAGCTTCACGAATAGCTTCGCCCATAAAGGTTACCATCACCAGAATCAGGGTCATCGCAACAATCACAGATGAAACTATCCATAAAGATTCAAGATTGTTCGATCCCTGACTGAGTAATTCTCCCCAACTGGGAGTAGGAGGCGGTAACCCGAAACCCAGATAATCCAGCGAGGTAAGTGCAATAATGCCATTGGCAATAGAAAACGGAATGAAGGTAATTATGATAGATACTGTATTAGGCAGAATATGATTAAAAATAATCCTTGAATTTGAAGCTCCAAGCGCTTTAGCAGCCATCACGTATTCACGCGCCTTTTCTTTATAAGTTACCGTACGCATATACCAGGTCATCTGTATCCAGCCAAAAAGCAACACAATCACTATCAGCATGAAAAAATTGGGAATCATAATAGAAGAGATAATCATGATGACGTACAAAAATGGAATATTCGACCAGATTTCAATAATACGTTGGAACAGTAAATCAAACAGCCCCCCATAGTAACCCATTGCCGCGCCGATACTGACACCAATCAGGTAACTGACAACTAATAATATCAGCGAAAAGAAAATAGCGGTTCTAAATCCATACACTAATCTGGCAGCAACATCACGACCAATGGTGTCGGTACCCAGGTAATGACTGTCTTCAAAAGACGGCGGAAATGGTGGGAAACTGCTGTCATTCAGATCATTTTCATAGGGGTTATAGGGGATGATCGGCATAATGACAAAGCCTGATCCACTGTCTTTTAACTTTTTCTGTAAATCGCGGTAATTGGTTTCGTAATCATAGCCCAGGCCCAGGGTGCGGCCCGGAATAATCGAACCATAGCTGGGGAAATACAGATTCCCTTCATAACTGACCAGCAGAGCCCGGCTGTTCACTAATACTTCAGCGAAACAGGAAAGTAGTACCAGCAGGGTAAAAATAATAAACGAATAGTAACCGCGCCTGATCGACTTGAATCGATTGATTTTTTTTATGGTCAGAGGGTTCAGGTTAAACAGACTCATCATTTTACTACCTGAACTGAACCCGGGGATCGACCGCAGCAACACAGATATCCGACAAAATATTGCCGAATAACTGCAAAATAGCCGAGATAACCAGCACCCCTAACACAATAGGATAATCTCTCTCTACGATGGATTCATAGCCTAATAACCCGAGCCCATTGATATTGAAAATTTTCTCTATGAGGAATGAACCACCGATTATTACTGAAATATTGTTACCAAAATGAGTCGCTATCGGGATCAGACTATTGCGCATGGCATGGCGCGTAATCGCCTGTTTGAAAGGCATACCTTTGGCTATAGCGGTTCGCACATAATCGGCTGCCAGGTTATCCATCAGTGAATTTTTCATCATAAAGGTCATCACTGCAAAACTGCCAGCAACATAGGCCAGCAGCGGTAATGCTGCATGGTAAAAAATATCGGCTACCTGCTCCAGTTTACTATCCATGTCTTCAAATTCATCACCATAAAACCCACCCATCGGGAACCATTCAAGATTCGATGCAAACACCACCAGCAAAATTATGCCAACTACATAGGAAGGTATGGCATAACCTACAAAAACTACTATTGACGAGGCATGATCAAAATGACTGTTATGCCGTACCGCCTTCATATAACCCAGCGGAATCGAAATAAAATAGGTGATAAACATGGTCATAATGCCGTAAAAGGCAGACACAGGTAATCGATCCTTGATAGTATCCCAGACCGGATCACTGTAGCGGGTAGATTCCCCCAGATCTAAATGCACAACTTTAACCAGCCAGTCCCAGTAACTGACCAGAACTGGTTTATCAAAACCGTAATACTCTTCCAGCTGACGAATTTGATCTTCATCCAGTGTGGCAGCACCTATGCTGGAACCAACCGATTGTGACATCCCACCCGTCTGCATTGATGCCTGCTGCGCCTCTGCAATCATTCTTTCGATCGGACCGCCCGGTACAAAACGGGTAATCACAAATACCAGTATGGTTATTCCTATAAAGGTAGGGACAATCAACAGTAATCGGCGGATAAAATATTGAGTCATCGGTTCTCGAATCAATGTGAAATTGAGTTTTAAATTACCATATCAGGTTTAATCAGAACTGAACTGGTGGGTACAATTTGTGAAAACGCGAAAGAATAAATATGATTTGTCACAACAACGGAAGGTTACTTATCGCAATAAAACGGTTAACGCTTTAACGTACCCGCTTACAACACGGCTCTAATGTAATACTGGTAAATCATTTCACTTAATTTATTCTCGACACTTCCACAAATAACAACTTAGAATTTATCTTAAAATTCATATAAACTACAATTACTCAGAAAGTTAGCATGTTTGTCTATTTATTTAATATTGTAATTAGCATCTCTTTAAATAACACCTGTTTAAAATTATTTAATTGTATGAATCACTATACACAACATTTTTTCATATCTGTAGAAAATCAAATTTAGATTGACCCACAGAAATAGTTTTGTCAACTGTTGAACCGTTTTCACAGATGTCATCAAATTACAGTTCTGAATGCACCCTCCTGAAAAAGTTTTACGCTCAGGCTCCAGCGGTTTTCAAAACAACTAATTTACACTTAAACCTTAATCCGGAGAGCAATACATGCAATTCCCAAGTCTGATACGCCGCCTGATTAGCCCTGCATTAGCAACTCTCCTGCTTTTATTATCCGCCTCGGTAAACGCCGCAGACAAGGTTGATAAAATCATCACAAACGAACAGGCACGTACTAACGAATCAGTCGAGTCTCAGGGCAAAATCAATAAAACTCATGATAAAACTGGCGACCTGCTTGCTAATTACAAGAGTCTTTTTAAAATTGTTGAAGGCCTTGAGGTCTATAACGGTTTACTGCAAAAACAACTGGATGATCAGGACAGCGAACTCACACAGATAGAAACATCAATCAAAGATGTCGCATTAATAGAGAGACAGATTATCCCGTTAATGGTTCGCATGATCGATTCTCTGGATCAGTTCGTAAAGCTCGATATCCCATTTTTAAAGGATGAAAGAACCACAAGAGTTAACCGGTTACACAAGATGATGGAGAAATCGGATGTAACTGCTGCCGAAAAATTCCGTCGGGTGATGGAAGCCTACCAGATTGAAAATGATTACGGACGTACTATCGAAGCCTACAGGGGAACCGCCAATGTAGCAGGAAAAGAACGGGAAGTTGATTTTCTGCGTATCGGAAGAACTTCTTTAATTTATCAGTCAACTAGCAGAGAGCTTACCGGCATGTGGGATCAGGCAAGTAAATCCTGGCAGCAACTGCCCGCTGAAATATATAGAAACCAGGTAACCAGGGGCCTGAAGATTGCGCGTAAACAAATAGCTCCAGATCTTCTGATGTTACCTGTGCAGGCAGCTGAGGCAGTAAAATGAATACATTGCAATTACTGTCCCTGCTTCCAACAATCATTCTGACTAGCATTTTGAGCACAGCCCAGGCAGCAGAAACCCTGTCGCTGGATGACCTGTTAAACCAGATCTCTCAAGGCAGAATCAGCGACTCTATAGAAAACAAACAACGTGAAGCACGTTTTATAACAGAAAAAAACAACCAGCAAAAACTGTTGAAAGAGATAAAAGCCCGGCAGAAAGCACTGGAAAAACAGAGTACAGAAATGGAACAGCAGTTTGATGCCAAAGAAGCTGAAATAGCCAGACAAACTGACCTTCTAAAAAACCGACTGGGTTCTTTAAAGGAATTATTCGGTGTACTGCAGCAATCTGCCGGAGATGCCAGAGGACAATTTGAAAACTCTGTTACCCAGATACAGTACCCTGAAAGAAGCCAGTTTTTAACAGAACTGGTTGAAAAAATGGGGACTAGCAGCAAACTGGCATCTATTGAAGATATCGAAAAGCTGTGGTTTGAACTACAACGTGAAATGACCGAAAGTGGTCGCGTGGTAAAATTTAACACCGAAATAACTACCGCCGGTGGTGACAGGTTAAAAAAGCAGGTAACTCGAATCGGCGTATTTAACCTGGTTGCTGATGGTAAGTACCTGAGTTATGTTGCAGAAACCGGACGAGTTATTGAATTACCGCGTCAACCTGAATCACGTTTTCTGGAATCTATAGAGCAACTGGAATCAGGCTCCGGCGGTATTACCCCGGTTGGTATAGATCCTTCGCGCGGCCAGATCCTGTCTCTGCTGGTGCAATCACCATCCTTGCGCGAACGCATCGAACAGGGTGGAGTCGTTGGTTACATCATCATCGGTCTGGGAGCACTAGCCCTGTTAATCGTAGTGGAAAGATTACTGGTATTAACGGTTACCGGTATTCAGGTTCGTTTGCAAATGCGTAAAGTTGACATCCCCAACCCCGGTAACCCGTTAGGTCGTATTCTTGCTGTGTATCATGATAATCCTGAAACCGATGTAGAAACGCTTGAACTAAAACTGGGGGAGGCCCTGCTGCGTGAAACACCGCGTCTGGGTCGCCGCGTAATGTTACTCAAAATTATTGCTGCTGTAGCGCCGTTACTCGGTCTACTGGGCACGGTAACCGGTATGATTATCACTTTTCAGGCCATCACATTATTTGGAACCGGTGATCCAAAACTAATGGCAGGTGGAATCTCTCAGGCACTGGTAACGACGGTTCTTGGACTTTGTGTCGCCATCCCGACGGTGTTATTGCACACTCTGGTAGCAAGTCGCTCCAAAAATATTATGCAGGTTCTTGAAGAACAGGCGTCCGGCATGATTGCCAGCCATGCTGAAGTCAATAATAACCCGTCTAAAGCTTAATCATGCAAAACCTGATTACAGAGTTTTATACCATACTTGAAGCTGTTCGAGACTTCCTCGAATTAGGGGGACCGGTATTATCATGGATTGTTTTACTAGGTCTGCTGCTGTGGATGTTTATGATCGAACGTCTACTTTACCTGTTTTTTTCTCATCGCATAGCATTGCGTGAAGTGATTGCAACATGGGAAGCCCGTGCAGATCATAGCAGCTGGTATGCTCATCAGGTTAGAGACCAGTTAATTTCACAGGCTTCAATGAAGCTGGAGAAAAATCTGCCAATAATTAAAACGCTGGTAGTGCTTTGTCCCCTTATGGGTTTACTGGGAACTGTGACAGGCATGATAGAAGTTTTTGACGTCATGGCAATTTCGGGAACAGGAAATGCACGCTCTTTGGCAGCAGGTGTTTCCAAAGCAACTGTACCCACTATGGCAGGCATGGTGATCGCACTGTCGGGTGTATTTCTCAGTTCCTGGTTACAGAAAAAGGCTAGTCATTACCGTGAATTGCTCGGTGAAAAAATGACTTTTATTTAAATAGCAAAAACAGATAAATATTATGGCCTGAAATATGAATCACTATTCAGGCGACTCAATAAAAAGAGCACAAAAATGCGTAAACGTTTTTCGAATGTAAACAGTAATGACGATGAAGCAGATATCGACATCACACCGATGCTGGATGTTGTCTTTATCATGTTGATATTTTTTATCGTGACATCCACTTTTATAAAAGAATCCGGAATTGATGTCAATCGGCCACAGGCAGCAACAGCGACCAAACAGGCCAAGGCTAATATTTTAATAGCTATTAATGACAGTAATGAAATATGGATCGACAGGAGACAGGTCGATATACGCTCTGTCAGACCTAATATAGAAAGACTACATGCTGAAAACCCTCAGGGTTCAGTCGTTATCCAGGCGGATAAAGAATCAAAAACAGACACTTTAATAAAAGTCATGGATGCTGCGAGGCAGGCGGGCGTTTTTAACGTTTCAATTGCTGCTCAGGAGCAGTAAGTTAATGCTAGCTGCATTTCGTTATATGATTGCCATACTGCTTGCTATTGCGGTCACGTTCGGCCTGACTTATTCCATGCAATACCTGATAACGAATAGCAGTAAAGAGTTAAATGACTCAAGTTCTGGTCATATAGTCGATTTCGTACGTATAAAACGTGAAGAGATTATAAAAAGAAAACAGAGAAAACCGGAAAAACCTCCACAACCCGAGACACCACCACCTGAACCCCCGCTACCGCAAATAAAAAATGACAACCCTTCAGCTGAAAAAATCATGCTCGCTAAAATTCCTGTTGCTACAGATATCAATATGACTGCCGGTGGGATCAGTCTCACACCGGGAGATGCTGAGTACTTACCAATCGTCAAAGTAGCGCCATTATACCCACGTAGAGCTTTACAGAGAGGTATTGAAGGCTATGTACTGGTTGAATTTACGGTAACCAGACAAGGTAGCACCAGAGACATCAAAGTGATTGAGTCTAAACCCTCATCATCTTTATTTCATTCAGCTGCAATAAAAGCTACCGCCAAATTTAAATACAAACCCAGAACTGTAGATGGCAAAGCCATTGAAGTAGCGGGAGTAAAAAATAAGATCATCTTCAGGTTGGAAAAATAATGAACAAAATGATTATGTTCATTATTTCAGTCTACCCTGTATTAAACAAAATACTGCTACCAGTATTCCTAAGCATCATGCTATTAATCGTGAGTAGCAACTATTCATCCGATATTCAGGCTAGCAGTCACAAAACTGATCAAAAACAAAACTCTAAAGCGCCGTTAATTCGACAAAAAATCTATCAAAAGTTAAGCACGGCTCAGCAATTAGTACAAAATAAAAAATACCGGGAAGCCACAGATATTCTCGATCAAATCAAAGATGATCGTCGATTAAATAGCACAGAGCTGGCACAACTCTGGAACTTTTACGCTTTTATATATTTTTCTCAGGATCTATACCCACAGGCAATCGAAGCTTATGAAACCCTGTTAGCGCAACCAGAACTGCAAGCGGGTATAAAAACCAGCACCTTATATACCTTAAGCCAGCTTAATTTTATGACCGAAAATTATGCTCAGGCCCTGGCCCGAATTCAACAATGGATAGCGTTGTCAGAACAACCTTCGGCTGACGCTTATGCATTACTGGGACAGGCATACTACAAACTGGAACAATTTAAAAATGCTATTAGCTCTTTAAATACAGCAATTGCTGTTAGCAGGACGTCGGGGAAGATGGTAAAAGAGAACTGGTATCTGTTACTCAGGGCTAGTCACTACGAATTAAAAGACTATAAGAGTATGGCATTTGTGCTGAAAGAATTAGTTTCAATATATCCCAAACCACAATATTTCAAAGACCTTGCTGGTGCATATAGCCAGCTGGGCGATACAACAAAACAATTGGCTATTATGGAAACGATGTATGAAAAAGGGCAGTTAAATAGAGCATCTGAAATAAAAAATCTTGCCAGTTTATTGCTGATCCATGAAGTACCTTACAAAGCTGCAAAAATTATTGATAAAGCTATTACAGACGGCATATTGAAAAAAACCGCAAAGAACTATGAGTTACTCTCCCAGTCGTGGATTCAGGCTCGTGAAGATAAACGGGCCATTGAACCATTAACTAAAGCAGCCAGACTCTCTGATCAGGGAGAACCCTGGATAAAATTGAGTAGAGCCTATATCAATCTCGATCAGTGGCCGCAGGCAGTACAATCTCTGGAACATGGACTTCAGAAAAAAGGCGTAAAGCAAGCGGATTCCAGTTATATTTTATTAGGCATGAGTTACTATAATCTGAAGCAACTGAAAAAAGCCATGCAGGCATTCAGCAAAGCTCAACAGATCAGTAAAAACAAACATAATAAAAACACCGCAAGCCAGTGGATAAAGTATCTGCAGACTGAAATTCAAAGAGCAGCATCTAGCTGAAAATTAGCTCATATTGCTCAAAAAATGGTAACTTGCTCATTCAGCTGGCATATTTAGCGGGCTGTGCACGTACAGCTTAAATAAATTTACAACCGAGGATTTTGATGAAAACGTTTCCCACTTTATTTGCTGTTTTTATTTTCAGCTCAGTGTTAGCCTGTAGTGCTGCCCTGGCCACCGCTAAAATTCACCCTGTAACTGGAGAGGCTCTGGCTGAAGATCAGACATTCATCTATCGTGAACTGGATGAATTTCCATCTTTTGACCCGCAATTAATTGAAAGTGTAAGCGAAGCCGCTGTAGTGCGAGATCTTTTTGAAGGACTATTCAACCAGACACCTGAAGGAACTTTAACGCCCGCTATGGCCCTACGCTGGGAAACCAATGATACTAAAAACGTTTACACCTTTTACCTTCGACAAAATGCCAAATGGTCAAATGGTGATCCGGTGACAGCGCATGACTTTGTGTATGCCTGGCAACGCCTGGTTGACCCGAAACTGGCCTCACCTTATTCCAGCTACATGGAGCTAATGTCAGTTAAAAATGCCTCTGATATCATAAAAGGAAACAAACCACCCTCTACACTCGGCGTAAAAGCAATTGATGATTTTACATTTCAGGCAGAACTGTCTGACTCCCTGCCCTATTTCCCGACCATGCTGACGCATGCCTCTACCATGCCGGTACCCACAAAGGTTGTAGAAAAATTAGGCGATCAGTGGACAAAACCGGGAAACATGGTTGGCAATGGTGCGTATGTATTAACACAACATGTGATTAATGAACGACTCGTTCGGGTTCGTAATCCATTCTACTGGAACAATGAAAACACCATTATTGATAAAGTTATTACATTGATCATAAATGATGATAACCAGGCATTTCAACGTTATCAGGCAAATGAAGTTGATAAAACCGATGTGCCGACCGGACAGTACAAGCGTCAGAAAAAGCAACGACCCGATGAAACTTTTTCTAATCCAAGACTGTGTAGCTATTACTATGCCTATAACATGAGTAAAGCACCCTACAATGACATTCGGGTCAGAAAAGCGCTTAGTTATACCATCGACAGAGACATTATCACTAAAAATATTCTGGCAGCCGGGCAGATCCCTGCTTATACCTTTACCCCGGGTTCCACCGCAAATTTTCAGGTGCCCGATGTGGACTCTGCCAAAATGGACCAGAAACAACGCATTGCCAAAGCTAAAGAGTTAATGGCTGAAGCCGGATATGGTCCTGACAATCCTCTCAAACCCACCATTTTGTATAACACTTCAGAAGGGCATAAAAAAATAGCTATCGCAATTAGTCAAATGTGGAAACAAAGCCTTGGGGTTCTCGCCACGCTGGAAAATCAGGAATGGAAAACTTATGTGAATAACCGCCAACAGGGCAATTTTGAAATCGCCCGGGCCTCCTGGTGTGGAGACTATAACGAAGCTTCTACATTTCTGGATGTATTACGTTCAGACTCAGATCAAAACCATAGTCACTATGCAAATTCGACTATCGACAGATTACTTTCCGAAGCTAAAACCATGTCTGACCCCAATCCAAATTACAGCAGAATAGAAGAAATTATTGCTGAAGAAGCTGCAATCGCTCCCATCTATCACTACACCAACGTCATCATGCTCAAGCCTTATGTTAAGGGCTGGCCGCATCAAAATGTAGAAAACAGATGGTATAGTAAAAATATTTATATCACGGCTCATTAGGTTTCCTGAAAGCTCTGTTTAGAATATATTCCGGCTCATTGAATTACCGTGTTTATTCAATGAGCCGTAGAATCTTTTTTGATACCTATAATCAAAGCAACCATCAATGTTAAATTTCATCATTAGAAGACTGCTTATTGCCATACCGACGATCCTGATCATCATATTACTTTCTTTTTTGTTGATGCATTCAGCACCCGGTGGACCATTTAGCGCAGAACGCAGTTTACCAGCTGAAGTACTGGCCAATATTGAACACAAATATGGCATGGATAAACCAGTTATTGAACAGATGGCCAGGTATCTGTGGGGTATACTCACCGAATTTGATTTTGGCCCTTCCTTTAAATATAAAAATCAAAGCGTAAATGATCTGATCGCCAGTGGATTTCCAGTCACTCTGACCTATGGTATCTGGTCATTTATATTTGCCAGCCTGATCGGGGTCACACTGGGAGTTATTGCTGCGTTAAAACATAATACCTGGCTGGATTACCTGGCCACTGGAGGCGCTATCATTGGCTCTGTACTACCTAACTTTGTAATGGCTCCATTATTAGTGCTATTGTTTAGCGTGTACCTTAACTGGTTACCAGGTGGTGGCTGGGAAGGTGGAAAAATTCAGTTCGTTATATTACCGGTTATTGCACTGGCCACCAGTTACCTGGCCGGTATTGCCCGTATTACCCGTTCATCCATGCTGGAGGTATTGAACTCAAATTTTATCCGAACAGCTAAAGCCAAAGGCCTGCCAAATCATTACATCATCCTGCATCATGCTTTAAAACCTGCAATGCTGCCTGTCTTAACGTCACTAGGGCTTTCTTTCGTAGGCATGATCACCGGTTCCGTGATTATCGATCAGTACTTCAGTACCGGCGGAATCGGTCAGCATTTTGTGAATGCCGCTCTGAATAGAGATTACTCGGTCATTATGGGGGTCACTATACTGGTAGGCAGCTTAACTATTTTATTTAATCTGCTTGTAGAAGTCCTGTATGCCTGGATCGATCCCAGAATTCGTTATTAACAAAACATCTTATGTATATCGATAATAAAAAAGTTCAGGATCTGGCAGACAGGCTATCCTCTTCCGCTGAAATACAGGGACGCTCACTCTGGCAGGATGCCAGACACCGCTTTTTAAAAAATAAAGCAGCCATGATCAGCCTGATCACTTTAACAATCATCGTGATTTTCTCTATCACTGGCTCTGCTATTTCTCCGTGGAATTTTGAAGAAATTGACTGGGATGCGATGAGTGATGTGCCAACGCTGGGAGTCCCCAGCATTCAAAGCGGGCATTATTTCGGCACAGACGCTCTTGGCAGAGATCTTTATTCACGGGTCATCCAGGGTACCCAGATATCATTAATGGTAGGCCTTATCGGTTCCTTTATCGCGGTTATTGTTGGTACTCTTTACGGTGCCACAGCCGGTTATTTAGGGGGGCGAATAGATGGAGTGATGATGCGTACCGTTGATATTTTGATGGCTATACCATTCATGTTTGTTTTAATTTTACTGATGGTCATGTTCGGTCGTTCAATCTACATGATTTTCATAGGTATCGGCCTGCTGTCCTGGCTCGATATGTCGCGTATTATAAGAGGTCAGACTCTTTCTCTGAAAAATAAAGAATTTATTGAGGCGGCCGTTGCCACCGGCGTTAAACCTCTAACCATCATAACCCGTCACATTGTACCGAATGTGCTCGGTATCGTGGTTGTATATGCCACCCTGCTGATTCCCGGCATGATCATGACCGAATCTTTCATATCATTCCTCGGACTCGGTGTACAGGAACCGCAAACCTCCTGGGGAGCCCTCATAAATGAAGGGGCAAAAACCATCCAGCATGGCACCTTATGGCAATTACTTTTTCCACTGTCCTTTTTTATTGTAACTTTGCTAAGCTTCTTTTTTATCGGCGATGGCTTACGTGATGCACTTGACCCGAAGGATCGTTAACTGATGAGTTTGCTGGAAGTAAAAGATCTCAGCGTCCGCTTTGATACCCTTGATGGCAGGGTAAATGCGGTGAATGGGGTATCTTTTAATTTAGATGCCGGTGAAACACTCGGTATCGTTGGTGAATCCGGATCCGGTAAAACTCAGAGCGTTTTCGCATTGATGGGACTACTGGCTCGAAATGGTCATGCCAGTGGCAGTATCAAATATGATGGAGCTGAAATACTGAATTTATCAGAAGCTGAACTCAATAAAATCAGAGCAGAAAAAATCTCCATGATATTCCAGGATCCGATGACTTCTCTGAACCCTTATATGAGAGTTAGTAAGCAACTAACTGAAGTATTAATTCACCATAAAGGGTTGTCTCGAAAAGACGCACTAGCTGAATCTATTCACATGCTCGATGCTGTCAGAATTCCGCAGGCGGCTAAACGGGTTCATCTTTACCCGCATGAATTTTCAGGTGGAATGCGTCAACGTATCGTTATTGCCATGTCACTACTTTGCCGTCCAAAATTACTCATAGCAGATGAACCGACTACCGCACTGGATGTAACCGTGCAGGCACAGATAATGGCCCTGTTATCCGATCTGCAAAAAGAATTTGGAACCGCTATTATTTTAATTACCCATGATTTAGGTGTGATAGCAGGATCCAGTGACAACATGCTCGTCATGTATGGGGGCAGAGTAATGGAATATGGAAATATCGAAGACATTTTTGCCCATCCAGCTCACCCTTATACCATGGGTCTGCTACATGCCATACCTCGAATCGATCATCAGGGTACAGAATTAGTGACCATTCCAGGTAACCCACCCAATATGCTTAGACTACCCAAAGGTTGCCCCTTCGAACCCAGGTGCTGTTATGCAGTAAAAGACTGTAAATCCATCATGCCTGAATTAACCGCGCAACAGAATAATCGATCACGTGCCTGTCACTCTAGCGTGGAAAGCCTGTTATGAGTGAACACAGAAAACAGATATTGTCGGTTGAGAATCTCAGCGTTGAGTTCGATATTTTTGCAAAAGGTGCCATGCCCTGGACTAAGCCGGATAAATTGAAAGCCGTTGACGGGGTTAGTTTCGAATTATCCGAAGCAGAAACATTAGGAGTTGTCGGTGAATCTGGTTGTGGAAAATCCACTCTGGCACGTGCAATCATCCGCCTGCTGCCTGCTGCAACTGGCAAAATTGTATGGATGGGAGAGCAGGATGTATTAACAGCGAATGCCAGGTCTTTACATAAAATTCGCAGTAATATGCAGATGATCTACCAGGATCCATTAGCTTCATTAAATCCGCGGATGACGATCGGTCAAATTATCGCGGAACCACTTACCACTCATTACCCTGAAACAACAAAAGCTGAAGTTAAGGCAAAAGTAAACGAAATGATCGAAAAAGTGGGGCTGCTATCGAACCAGGTTAATCGTTACCCACACGAATTTTCAGGAGGCCAATGCCAGCGTATAGGGATAGCCCGGGCATTAATCCTTAAACCGAAACTGATCATCTGTGATGAACCGGTATCCGCACTGGATGTTTCTGTTCAGGCACAGGTGATAAATTTGCTGATGGAATTACAGAAGGAAATGGGCATGTCGCTCATTTTTATTGCACATGATCTTAGCGTGGTGCGCCACATCAGTACCAGAATCATGGTGCTTTATTTAGGTAATGTCGTAGAGGTTTCGGTAGCTAACAATTTATACGTAAACCCGGGGCATCCTTATACCCAGGCATTAATTTCAGCCGTTCCAATTCCAGATCCTGCCGTGGAGAAGAACAAAAAAGTCATATTACTCGAAGGTGACTTACCCTCTCCGATGAACCCGCCTTCCGGTTGTGTATTTCGTACGCGCTGCCCTAAAGCACAGCAACTTTGTGCGATACAGAAGCCGGCTCTACTGGAATATACTTCCGACCATTTTGTGGCCTGTCATTTTGCCGGTTGATTAGTGAGAATATGTATAGATTATAACTATTCAGCGAGCTCTATATTTGAACAATTATAAAATTTTTCACCACGAAGATCACGAAGTAAAACAAAAGACAATAAAAATTAATTCGATAAATCAGTAGTCAGTAAAATTTTGAAAAACTTATGCACCTGAATGACTTGCCTTCGTGTTTTTCGTGCGCTTCGTGGTGAATTTTTTTGACTTTTTTAATTACGCTGAATAAATACTATTGATTAAATATTTTTTCAAGAATTCCAAAACTAAAAAGCCGCATCGTAAAGATGCGGCTCAAAGTCTTCAACTTTTTCTATTTCTTACCTATTAATTACTTCACCTGATAGATATTAATTTCTACCGTATCATTGATGGAGCTTCTATTGATCGCACCGGTTTCATCATATAAGTCTCCGGGTTTTGATACCGGATCTCCTGTTTTTGATACTCTGGCACCAATTTTTATCTGCTCAAAATTACTTAATTTCATTTGAGCCATCACGGCATCACTGTCTGAAAGCGTTAATTTTGCCGGTAAATCGGATACTTTTAACCTTTTTGCTGCGAGTGGCATTGGAGGACCCGAAGCCGCTTTCGCGTATACAAAAACCAGGTCATTCGGATTCGCCTGTGAAGCAACACTTTGATCAAGGGTCACTAATAAGGAAATACTTGCAGCACCGGCAGGTGCATTTGCTGGTTTAGTAGTCGTTCCACCAATTGACGCACTGGCGATGGTTGGCATTGTTTCCTCAAAGGCTAACTCAGGCAAATCCGGCTGTCTTTCTTTCAGTGTTGCCAGCATAGATTTTAACTCGGCAGATGACTCAGGATCATCCTTTAACATCGGTAAAAGCCTTACAAAATAATCAAAGGAATCACGCAGCCTGCCAGCTTGCTCAGCAGCAAGCCCGGCTAACCACAAACCGGTTAACTCATTCGGTGATATTTCAAGTGCCTCTAGCACCAGCTTTTCCGGCTCACCGGTCATCACACCATCATTAGTCATGGCAAGAGCATCTGCCAACGCCAGCATCACACTGGGTTCCTGTTTATTGAGGTCATAACTACGTTGCAGAGCCGTCACCGCTTCCGTAAATTTTTGCACAGTCATTAAGGAACGACCGAGCATAAACCAGCCCCTGGCATCATCTGGATTATCGCGCAGATGATCTTTAACTTTTTGAATCATTTCCTCCATGGTCGGTGCCTTACCTGACGCTGACGGCATCGCCTGTGCAGATTGTGAACGTGGCAGGGCAAGAGAAGGATTATCAATGACTCTGAATTCACCAAATTGCATATACATAAAAATACTCAGCGCAGGAACCAGTACGATAAAAATCCAAACTGCCCACTTTCCTGACTCAAGATTACTGCCTAGTGCCTGCTGCCTTTCCAGGTCTAACGCCAACGAAGCTTCTAAATCGGCAAATGCTGATTCATATTCCTGCTGAGTCATCTGTCCATCTTTCAGTTGAGTTTCCAGCAACACTTTTTTCTCTTTTGCGATGACTATATTTTGCTGTTCACGTCCTAATGAATCTTTTGTAGAAGGTTTGCGTAAGACAGGTATGACCAAAACAGCCAGTGACAGGACAATCAATAAAACAACCAGAGCACCAAAAATCATTTTGTAACTCCCTTTTTATTAAGGCCATTAATTTGCTGAACATCATCCGCCAGTAAGTTTTTAGCCTGATCCAGGTTTTCCTGTTGCGGCGCTTCGACCGAACGTGTTTTTTTAATTCTTAACATAACCACAATTAAAACAATAAATAAAAGAGCAAAAGGCCCCGCCCATAACAACATAGTGCTGGATTTAACCGGGGGTCTGTACAGCACGAAATCGCCATATCGAGTAACCATGTAATCGACAACTTCAGCCCTGGTTTTTCCTTGCGTCAACATGTCATAGGTCTGTTGACGTAAATCCTGGGCCAGATCGGCATCGGAACCTGCCAGGTTCTGGTTTTGACATACCAGGCAGCGTAACTCATCAAGCAGATCCTTGTACTCAGCTTCAATCGCTGGATCTTTAAACTCATAAATTTGAATTGAAGCCTGTACCGGAGCAATCAAAGAGAACACTAAAAATAAACTAACTAGAAATTTCATGATAAATAAACGGGGATTTTTTATATTAGAGTTTTAAGTAACGGAATGATTTCTTCATCCAGTGCCTTATCATCAACCGGGCCAATATGTTTGTGCTTGATTAAACCATCTTTACCGATGATAAAAGTTTCAGGCACGCCATATACACCCCAGTCTATTCCGGCTGAGCCTTCGATATCGACAGCACTGAGCACATAAGGATTCCCAAACTGTTGTAACCAGCGTCTTCCATCCGCTGGTTCATCTTTATAATTAAGACCTACAATATCCACCAGTTTCATTTTCGCTAATCGTGAGATAACTTTATGCTCTGCACGACAGGAAACACACCAGGATGCCCACACGCTTAACACCCAAACCTTTCCTTTAAAATCATCCGGGGAAAAACTGCCCGATTGATTGTGTAACTGAGGCAAATCAAAAGCCGGGGCTGATTTACCAATTAAAGGTGAAGGCACTCTTTTGGGATCCATAGTCAGGCCCAGACCAAGCAAAATGACCAGGATAGCAAAGATACCAAGTGGTAATATAAAACGCATCAGGCAGCACTCCCCACCACATTGTTACTTGCTTCATATTCCCGCTTTGCCATTTGACGGTAACGTTTATCGGTGCCTGCCAGCAGACCACCGAATCCCATGATTAAAGCAGAGATCCAGATCCATCCAATAAATGGTTTGTGATAAATACGAATTGCCCAACTACCATCATTACCTACTGGTTCACCCAGTGCGATAAATAAATCACGGGTAAATCCCTCATCTATCGCAGCTTCAGTCATCGGCATAGTCTGCACCAGGTATACCCTTTTTTCAGGATTCATTACGACCCGAAAACCATCTTCATTGGTGACCAGAAAATCACCACGGGATGTATTATAATTAGCTACCCGAGTATTTCTGACACCATTAAATTGAAAAGTGTAACCTGCCATTTCAAAAGTATCTCCAGGTGCCATACGCAAA
Organism: uncultured Gammaproteobacteria bacterium; assembly: GCA_937894085.1. Classification (GTDB taxonomy): domain Bacteria; phylum Pseudomonadota; class Gammaproteobacteria; genus JACNJF01. The sequence continues at coordinate 42,574 of CALCSG010000507.1, forward strand.
TCTTTTTCCTCATCATACAGACTGACAAATGTCATCCCGATAATGAAAAAAGCAATACCTATATGCCCCATAATCATACCGTAAAAACCGCGCGGAGTTGATCTAAGCGTAGAGGTGATAGAGCGTCCTTTAAAGCGTTCATGTAACGCTAGCACAACCGTACTCGCTATCCATAATGACATCATCATGCCCGCCAGTGCCTTCCAGTTCCATTCTGGTAAAAGTAAACTCAATAGAAGGGCAATTATCACGGAAATAATTAATGGTATTTTCAACTTTGACAGCACACGGGCAGAGTTATCACTCTTCCAGCGAATGATCATGCCAACACCAATCAGCACACCAATTGGTGCGGTCAGGCTAAGAAATACAATATTAAAATAAGGAGGTCCTACTGAAATTTTTCCACCCATAGCATCCACAAAAATGGGATAAACCGTTCCCAGTAAAATCGCGGCAGCTGCCACTGTTAGAAAAATATTATTCAGCAGTAGAGCCATATCACGTGACATTAAATTGGTGACTGCTGCGCTCTTTAGAGTAGGTGCACGCCATGCATACAGAACCAGTGATGCGCCGACCACGATACATAGAAAAATCAAAATAAAGACACCACGCTCAGGGTCACTGGCGAATGCGTGTACAGACGTTAATACACCGGAACGAACAAGAAAAGTTCCTAACAGGCTTAATGAAAAAGCAAAGATTGCCAGTAATGCTGTCCAGGCCTTGAAAGTACCTCTTTTTTCCGTAATCGCTAATGAATGCATCAAAGCGGTACCCACCAGCCATGGCATAAAAGAAGCATTTTCGACAGGGTCCCAGAACCACCAGCCGCCCCAGCCAAGTTCGTAATAAGCCCACCAGCTACCTAAAGCTATACCAACTGTTAAAAACATCCATGCAAAGTTCGTCCACGGACGCGCCCAGCGGGCCCAGGCTGAATCAACCTGCCCTGACAGAAGTGCAGCGATGGCAAAAGCAAAAGCTACAGAAAAACCGACATAGCCCAGGTACAGCATCGGTGGATGAATGGCTAAACCGGGATCCTGTAACAAGGGGTTCAAATCACGTCCTTCCATAGCAGCAGGAAAAAGCCGGTCAAACGGGTTAGAGGTCACCAGGATAAACAGAATAAATCCTACACTGACAAACCCCATTACGCCGATTACTCGCGCTAACATAACCTTTGGCACACTGCGACTAAACAGTGCAACAGCGCCAGTCCATCCGGATAAAATGAGTGCCCATAACAACAGGGAACCTTCATGTGCACCCCATACACCCGAAATCAGGTACATCATGGGTAATTTTGAGTTGGAATTACTGGCTGCGTACAGCACTGAATAATCATGATTAATAAAAACCATTGTCAGGCAGACATAAGATAACAGCACAAATCCAAATTGTGCAAAAGCGGTTGGACGCGCTAAGGCAACCCAGCGGGAATAACCGAAATGAGCCCCGACAAGGGTAAAAACTGTCTGGGCCAGAGAAATGATTAACGCTAAAATCAGCGCAAAATGTCCTAGTTCAGGAATCATACGAATACCTCGGTATACTCAAATACCATCATTTTTAATTTTTAGGTTAGAATTGAAATTTAGTCAATATCATGAGTTACCTTCGAAATATATCTCGAGATAAACACATTCCTATTAAATACCTTTACTCATGCCCGGCATCTTTTGACCGGATTTTTTCATTGCATCCATAACTTCCGGAGGCATGTAATTTTCATCATGCTTGGCTAATACTTCCGACGCGATAAATTCACCACTGGCATTCAAACGACCATTGGCAATAATACCCTGCCCTTCACGGAACAGGTCAGGCAGTATTCCTGTGTATTTAACTTTCACTATGGAATCATTATCTGTCAGGTCAAATTCAACCGTCAGACCTTCGCCCGGACGGGCCACGGTACCTTCTACAACAAGACCACCAACTCGAAAATCCTTGTTCTCCGGCGCTTTACCAGCCTGTATATCAGCTGGTGAAAAGAAAAACATAATGTTTTCATTGAGTGCCTTGAGGGCAAAACCCACACCCACTGAGACACCTACAACCATTAATATAATCAGCGAAAGTCTTTTTTTACGTGCGGGAGTCATTATTTCTAGTTTCCTGCCGGGATTGGCCCGACTTAAATTGACGATTTAATTTTTTTAAATTTTGCTTGTGCTCTTGATAAGGTAAAAACCAGTTCAATAGCAAAACTACAAAAGCAAGCCCGTAAGATGTCCATACAAAAACGGCATACCCACCCATGTTAAAGAATTCAGACATGCTCATGACTTTACAAGTTCCTCAACCCAACGGGTATTTCTTTCTCGATGTAATAATTCAGCTCTTACACGCTGAAATAATGAAATCACAAAATAAACCTTGAATGCCAGAGCCATCACTAACAGTGGCCATAACATGCTCCATGCAATGGACGGTTTATCAAATTTGGTCACAGTCGCACCCTGGTGCAGACTGTTCCACCATTCTACTGAATAATGAATGATCGGGATGTTTACCATGCCGACAATGGCCAGAATGGCAACCGCACGTGCGGCAACCCGTTTGTCGTCAATAGCACCATATAGCCCTATTACACCCAGATATAAAAATAACAGAATCAATTCAGAGGTTAACCTTGCGTCCCACACCCAGTAGGTACCCCACATAGGTTTACCCCATAAAGAACCTGTTATCAGTGCAAGAAATGTAAAACTGGCGCCAATTGGAGCCGCACAACTCAGCACAACCTCGGCCAGTTTCATACGCCAAACCAGAACAACGATGCCGCAGGTAGCCATAACCATGTAAATAAACATCGACATCCAGGCTGCAGGCACATGTACAAAGATAATACGGTAACTTTCACCTTGCTGATAATCGGTAGGTGCTAAAACCAGCCCGCCATATAATCCACCAATCAACAATATGGTAAATAACCCGGTTAACCAGGGTAACCATAAACCGGCCAGTCGATAGAAATAAGGTGGAGACCCGAAACGATGAAACCACTTAACAAACCATTTGAACATCAAAGATACCTATTTAGATAATCTAGCTCATACTCATTTTGAGTGCTGCGGCAGTTGCCACAGGCGATAATGAGAGAGATAAAAATAAAAATGCCATCATCATTGAAAGTTGAGCTGAAACGGATAATCCGCCGGCAGCCGCATCAATCGCACTGGCTGAAAATATCAATACCGGTACATACAAAGGCAAAACTAAAAGAGACAATATAATACCACCTTTTCTCAACCCAATGGTTAAAGCTACACCAATTGAACCGATTAAACTTAACACCGGAGTACCTAATAAAATGGTCAATAATAAAATACCATAAGCATCCTCATCCAGCCCCAGCATCATAGCTAGTAGTGGTGCCACTAATAATAACGGCAACCCTGTGACCAGCCAATGCGCTGTAACCTTGGCCAGCACCAGCACCGGTACCGGGTGTGCACTCAAGAGCATTTGTTCCAGAGTGCCATCTTCAAAATCTGAACGAAAGATAGCATCCAGAGACAACATCGAAGCCAATAATGCGGCTACCCAGATAATACCAGGCGCAATACGTGCCAGTAAATTAGGCTCTGCACCCACCGCTAACGGAAATAATGTTATAACCAGTACAAAAAATAATAAAGGATTGGCCAGTTCAGAGCGATTACGCAACGCCAGCAATAAATCCCTTCGTAATAAAAACCAGAAAGCCTGAGAAAGAGATAATCGTTTCATCCAGAACACCCGGTATTTATTTGGGAATTATATCCCGTTTTTTTAAATAAAGTAATAGGACTATTCATCATTCAGATAAGTTCAATCTCACGACATCAGAATTTTTCATTTCAATGTCATGGTGAGACGTCATGACAATCACTCCCCCGTTTGCGAGGTGTTTTTCAAACATCTCCTGAAACATCGCCATACTGGCTTTATCCAGTGAAGTAAAAGGCTCGTCCATAATCCACAGCTTAGCTTCGGTGACTACCAGGCGCGCCAGAGCCAGACGTCTTTTTTGCCCGGCAGACAGTGTTGCTACAAAATTATCGCCGAATCGATACAGGTTCACTTTATCCAGTGCATCATCAAGGTCGATCGGCATCGGCTTTCCCATCGCCTGAACCAGACGAAGATTTTCCAGACAGGTTAAATCGCGCTTAATACCATCATGATGTCCGACATAATTAACCTGCTCATAATATTCAGGACCGACTTCGCTGATTGGCTGCCCCTGCCATAACACTTCACCGCTCTCTGGCAAATTTAAACCGGTCAAAATCCTTAACAGACTCGTTTTACCACTGCCATTTTTACCTTCAACCAGTAAAATTTGCCCCTCAGACAAAGACAGATTTAAATTTTCAAACAACACACGATCATCTTTAACGCAGGTAAGATCACTTGTTTGTAAAAGGGCTGACATGTTTTATGATTTGGCGTAATAAAAAAAGACAACGAAGGCTAGCTAAAAATATCAATGAGCGCAATGAAACTTATCAATCAAAGCCAATTTTTCACCAACTAATCGAAAAATGATTATAAAAAGTACTTTTAAACCGCTGTGGTATTTACGTAACCCCCATCTACAGACCTTACTGGCGAATATACTTCACCCTGTAAATCCGCAAGTTAGTTACGAGACTGTTACCCTTGATGATGGTGATACACTGGAAATTGCCAGGGGTACGGCCACTGGTACCGACACCACCCTGATCCTGCACGGACTCGAAGGATCTCTTCGATCCGCCTATGCCCAACGTCTGATAAATGCATTAAACAAACAAAATATGCCAGTTGTCTTCATGTTTTTCAGAGGCTGCAATGGCAAACCAAACGCCAGCGTTCGCAGTTATCATTCAGGAGAAACCGGTGACCTGAGAACGGTCATCAACCATTTAAAACATACTGGCAGTAAGCGAATCGCCCTGGTGGGATATTCTTTAGGGGGTAATGTAACTCTCAAATACATGGGTGAACAGCAAACTGACGACTCGATAGTGTGTGCAACCGCCACTTCCGTACCACTGTTACTGAATGTTTGTGCGACACGAATGAATCAGGGTTTTTCTAAAATTTACCAGCACGACCTGATGCGTCGACTGATTAAAAAAGTAAAGCAAAAACAAACAATATTAAGCGCAGCAGGATTTTCAGAAAAACCAGAGTCTCTTAAAACCTTTGTTGAGTTTGATGATGCCTATACAGCGCCTTCGCATGGTTTTAAAAATGCTCAGGATTATTATCAGAAATGTAGCAGCAGACAGTTTCTAAAAGGCATTAATAAGCCAACCTTAATGATTCATAGTACAGATGATCCATTTATGACAACTTCCGTTTTACCTGATGGCACCGAAATTTCTGACCAGGTTACTCTGGAACTATCAAGTTTCGGCGGCCATGTCGGTTTCATCGGAGGTAAACTTTTCAAACCAGAATACTGGCTTGAACCCCGGATTATTCACTTTATACGGCAGCAGTTTGGCTATTAATAATGAGGGTCAAATAATGAGGGTCAGGTACAAGTTAAATGTAAAGTTTTAGGGTCAGATCTAAATTAAATATAGAAAACTAGACTAAATCCAGTTCTCAACCTTTAATTCAGGTACTCTTGTAAAATCTTAAGTATTAGCAGTAACAACGATTAAATTTAACGACAAAGCCTGTGCTGCTATTAACAGGTCAATTGGGCCGATGGGTCTACCTTTCTTTTTAAGTAAATTTCGTATTGCTGCATAATGGCAATCGGCAGGCTCTTCAAAGGGAATGATTTCCATCGCAGATAGTATAACCTCTACACGTTGAGTCAACTTTTCTGATTCTTTCCTGGTCGCACAAAAGCGCAGTTCGCTCGCGACTATGATGCTAGTGCAAATACTTTCTTCACCCAATTCCCTGATTTTTTTCATGACATCTCCTTGAGGGTTACGCACTAAATCAGAAATAATGTTGGTATCTAGCAGATATCGCTGACTCATAACTCAATATCATCTAGCCCTTTAAGATCGGTATCAACATCAGGAAACTGCACGGTTAATGGCTCCATCTCTGACAGAATAGCCAGTAGGCCAGTTTTACGTATTGGCTCAATAATTAATTTATCACCTTCCTTATGTATTATCGCTTTATCTCCTTCCAGTTCAAACTCTCGGGGGATGCGGATTGCCTGATTTCGCCCATTTCGAAATAAACTGACTTGTCTTTCTGAGTGCATCACTACATCACCTGTTTTTAAGCATAGGCCTAAGCATATGCTGCGATTTCAAAACAGTTAAGTTAAGACTATTTAAAGATGTGCTCATGTCTGTTTAGTCCATGGCCTGTCTATTATACAAGACAACAATGAGTGTCAGCACCTGGTCACAAAACAGCAATTAGCGGCCATTCTTTCCTCAATAAAAAAATAGACCAGCTCATTCATCAAAAACAATATTAACACGTCGGTTATGCTTACCTTTCTTCTCAATTTTTCGGATTTTTACAGCACCAATTTCAGCCGTTGAATTCACATGGGTACCACCGCAGGGCTGCAAGTCGACACCTGCAAAGTTTATTAGCCGAATTGAACCGTTTCCGCGTGGTGGTTGAACTGACATGGTGCGCACCAGCTCAGGTTGTTCATCCAGTTCCTGTTCACTGATCCAGCTCATGGTCATCGCATGATTTTCCTTAATTAATCGATTTAACTCAACATTAATGGCTTCTTTATCCATCGGTTGTTCTGCATCAAAATCCAGTCTTGCACTGTCTTCCCGAATTGAACCACCGGTAACACCAAAAGGAATAATCGAGCTCAACAGGTGCATGCAGGAATGCATACGCATCAACCGGTGGCGGCGCTGCCAGTTTATTTCGACGTTAACGCTCTCACCGAGCTGCGGAAGTATCACACCCTCTTCCAGTACATGTTGAATACCGGACTCGCCTTTCAGAGTATCGACAATGTTAACGTTAGTCCCATCGGAATAAGTCATCACCCCGCTATCCCCGGGCTGCCCGCCTCCCAGGGGATAAAAAACTGTTTGATCCAATACAACAGAACCATCCTGGACGTTAGTCACTTTAGCTTCGCAGGACTTTAGATAACTATCTTTTCTAAACAATTCTTCAGTCATTACAATTCTCGATTATTTCTATTCACAATAAAAACTTGCTAGGCAAATCCCATCAAACCAGGAAGCCACAGTACAATACCCGGTGCAGCTACCAGCACTGCAATGGTCAATGCATCAGCCACAAAGAATGGCATAACGCCACGAAACACATCCTGTACCGAGCATTCCGGGCGCACTCCTGCCACCACGAAACAGTTAAGCCCTATCGGAGGTGTTATCAGGCAAAATTCCGCCATCTTGACCACGATGATGCCGAACCAGATAGAGCAACCTACATCGGTCACACCAAAGGCTGAATCGGCTACACTGACCCCTTCACCACCGTTCAAAGCTATGACAGCTGGATACACCACGGGAAGAGTCAGCAACAACATGCCAATAGCGTCCATAAACATACCGAGCACAGCATACGCCAGCAGGATAAAAACAAGGGTCATCATTGGACTTTGATCAAGCCCGGAAATCCATTCAGAAAATGCCGACGGTAAATCCGCAAACCCGAGAAATCTTACATATAATAAAACGCCCCAGATGATGGTAAAAATCATCACCGTGAGTTTAGCCGTTTCAATTAGAGCACCTTTTAATTCTTTCCAGCGCATACCTTTATAGAGCGCCATGCATAAAATAACGAACGCCCCTAATGATCCAGCTTCGGTGGGCGTTCCTACGCCGCCGTAAATACACACAACGATGATACCTACCACAAAGAATATGGGCAGTGCGCCAGGCAAAGATTCAAATCGCTGCTTCCAGCTAAACCCTCGAACCGGAGGGCCAAAGTTTTTATTGGTCATCGCCAGAAAAATAACCAGGCCACCGTAAACCAGTGCAGAAAATGCACCCGGTAAAAAACCTGCCATTAATAATGCACCAACATCCTGTTCCACGATAATCGCATATATTACCAGAATAGCCGATGGAGGAATTAATGAAGCCAGGGTGCCACTGGCGGCAACCACACCTGCAGCAAACCGTTTGTTATAACCGAGTTTCAGCATTTCGGGAATAGCGATACGCGCGAACACGGCCGAGGTAGCCACTGAGGCACCGGACACCGCGGCAAAACCTGCCGCTGAAAATACCGTGGCCACACCCATTCCACCGGGTAACCAGCCTACCCAGCGTTTAGCGGCTTCAAAAAGTGCTCGAGTCAGCCCGGCATGATAGGCCAGAAAGCCGATTAAAATAAAAGTAGGAATCAATGACAGCGCCAGTGTAGACACTTTTGAATGTGGAATAGTGCCTGCCATTTTCATGGCCACTAAAAAACCACGTTCAAATCCCATTTTTGCGGAGAATATCCATAGCAGACCTAAAAAACCAGCCAGTGCAGCAGCGAAGGCAACCCGAACTCCGATCACCACAAACAACAACATGAATCCGGTCACCCATAAGCCGATAGAAATTGAATCCATTTGCGCCATCGTTTGAAATAGCGTCATGACTCATTCCTGCCTGAATTTGAGTCAACAGCACCACCAATCAAGGACTCGGCTTCTGCGGCGGCGACATCAGCGGCAGATTCTATTAAGGGCACCGCTACAGGACGATCTCCCCCTCGTTTTATTGCGCGAGCATAACCCCAGACCTGTAACAGTAAACGTAATGCCAATATTGTTAAAGCAACTGGCACGACCAGTTTTGCCGGCCAGGTAGGCAAGTTAATATCCAGAGAAGAGTCGCCTATTTGATAGGCCCGTAAAAAATGTAAAAAAGAACCAGCAATTAAGATCAAAGTAATAAACAACATTAGCAGAGTTGATATTAACTCTGTCACCCAGAGAGGGCGTCCATGAATATGCCCGACTAGCATATCCATTCGAATATGCCCGCCTTCACGTTGCGTGAAGGCTATGCCCAGGAAGGCAAAAAATGCCATGGACTGCTCAACCCAGTCAATGTAACCCGATATCGGCAAAGAAAATATCCAGCGTCCTAGCACATTAGCCGTAGCCATAAATACAAGCAAAAAGATTACTATGCCACCTATTAAAGTAAGCACTGATTCTACTTTATGAAATAATTGATCAGCCCGGCTTAATGCGGAATCATCTTCCAGTATTGTGTGTGAACCAGCCATTACAAAAACTTACTTGCGAGTAGCAGCAGTAGGGTGTGCCAGGAGCACCATTCAATTTTATTATCAACTTGCCTGTGGTGCGCATGGCGCACCCTACCGGCCACTTTATTTATTAAAAAGTTCGGAAGTGAAATCAAATAAAGCTTTGGAGTCAAATTGCCCTGCATATTTTTTAACCCAGTCCTCACGTACTGAAGCAGCCAGATTATTCAGCTCAGTCGTTTGAGAGGCTGAAAATGTAACTCGTTGTAGACCAGCATCTGTAACTGCCTGCTCATATTTTCCAGTCGTATTGTTATTATAGTTATCGACATAAAAACTAATTGCTTCATCAACCGAACCCAGCAGGGCCTGTTTATTTTTTGCACTGAGAGAATTCAGCGCATCCGTATTCACCACTACAGGACAATTAGCCGAACCTAGATTCAGGTTGGTAGAAGCCCACTTGCCCACTTTGTAAGTTTTAGTTGCTAAATGCGCATGAGGTGCAAAAGTAGCGGCATCGATAACACCGGAATCCATAGATTGACGAACTTCAGAGAAAGGAACGCCTGTTTTAACGGCTCCTAATTTTCCTAACACACCCATGATACCACCCGGTCCACGTACTCTCACTCCTTTGAAATCAGCTAATGACTCGATGGGATCAGTTTTACTGATGATATTGTATTGAGGCATCGGGGTAGACATCAAAATAGTCGCATTCCAGCGAGCCAGATCTTTAACTACAACCGGATGTTGATGTACTTTATTATAAATTTCTGCAACACGAGCCAGTGAAACCTCTTTGCCGAAGGGTAATTCGGTGACCGTGATCGATGGATTTTTATCATTATGGTAAAACGAGCAAAATTGTGCCATTTCGAAAGCTCCGAAAGAGATCCCATCCAGGTTTTCTTTAGCCTTGGATAATCCACCGTAGGAAATTTTTAACTTAAAATCGCCATTTGTTTTTTGATCCACCAGTTCAGCCAGTTTCTCTACATTTTCTGTAAAAGCACGGCGCTTACCCCAAAGTGATACATTCCATTCTGTCGCTGCCTGGGCTTCAGCAGCCAGAAATCCAATACTAATTGCTGATATTAAAATGTGTTTTTGGTACTTTTTCATAGTTTCTCCGGTAATATCATTGTCATTTATAACTAAATCATCAACTCTATAAACAAAAGGGATTGAAGTTTAAAACCCCGGTAAGTTTTTGATTAAAGTAAAGCGATAGCGTTGTCATCATACGATAGACTTTTTTTACCACAATCCCGACCAGGTTCTTTTCATTGCACACTTGCAGCCAGGTTCACGAGTACGGATTTTATTGTATAGCCATTGATACAGCCTTATAAGCGGCCTAATAATACTCTAAAAATTAACGCTCATGTTAACGTAAACTAAAGTTTTGACAAACGGACCCAACAGCTTCAATATAATAACCCTACATTTATCATTGTAGTAACTAGTGCAGTCCTATAGTTTGACTGAAATACAGAGTGTGATAAACCCATGTCTGAAGAATTTCCAATCGTAGCCATCACCGGTGCATCCGGTTCCGGTAGCTCCTCGATCACTAAAGCCTTTGAACATATTTTCTTTCGTGAACGCGTTAGGGCGGCTTACATCCAGGGCAGCGCATTTCATCGTTATGGCCGCAAGGAAATGAAACAACGGGCCCGCGAAGCACGTGAAGAAGGCTGGGAACTTAGCCATTTCGGACCAGATGCCAATCACCTGGATAAACTGGAAAGCCTGTTTTATCAATACGCGGCGACCGGCACCGGCATGAACCGGTATTACCTGCACTCAAAAAAAATCGCGACAGACTGGGGACAGAAAGTGGGTACATTAACGCCGTGGAAAGAGCTGGATGGTGATACCGATTTATTACTATACCGGGGTTTACATGGTGCGGCGATAGACGGCGATATCGATATTTCCAGCTACCCGGATTTACTCATCGGCATGGTACCTAACGTCAACCTGGAATGGATTCGTAAAATAAAACGTGACACATCTTTACGCGGATATTCCCAAAAAGCAGTCAAGAAAACCATCCTGCGTCGAATGTCAGATTATGTGAATCACATAACCCCGCAATTCTCACGTACTCACATTAATATACAGATGATTGCGACGGTCGATACTTCAGATCCGTTCAGCGCTAAAGAAGAGCCCACCAAGGACGAATGCTATATTGTGATTAATTTTCAAAACGTTAAAAAACCGGATTACCATGAATTGATGAGCTTGCTACCAGGCTCTTTCATGAGTCGCAGGGATACACTGGTCGTTCCCGGCGGCATGATGATTAGTGCCATTGAAGTCGTACTGATGCCACTGGTTCATGACCTGGTGCAGAGAAGTCGGGAAATTCGCAATATCACCGATGTGCCAAAATCTCGTGGAGCCGGTTTATTGGGGGCATTGCAACAATCCAGTACTTAACAGGAATCAATATTGAGTGGCATAAAAGTACCTGATTACACCCGAAACTCAGCCTCTCTCAGATTTTACGAGAGAATAGCCTCTCGCAAAGCAGCAAAGAGCGCGAAGGAAAACCAGGACTTTTTTTGGTCACATGTCGTTATAAAAAACTCGGCCGCAAGCGCGCCGAGTTTTAAAACAAATCCAGCTGTCTCGACCTGGTTTCTTTCTTCTCGTACTCTGTAAGCTGGCTTCGAACGTAATTTCTAATCACTTCTTCGTTGGCATTTCCTATGGTTTCAACGAAATAGCTTTTAGTCCATAACTTTCCACCCCAAAAATATCGTTTCTTAATCTCAGGGTATCGACGAAAAAATTATCTAGCCGAAATACTTTTAATTATCTGCATCACATCACTCGGAGACATCTTTGGGATTCCACGTACTACCATATGAAGGTGATCTTCAGGTATTTCTAATTCGACTATATCAATATTATAGTCATATCCTATTTTTTCAATGATTCCTTTGAGTGATTCTCGATAAGGTTCATGAAATACCTTATGCCTATATTTTGGTATCCAAACAAAGTGGTGCATCAATCTATATACATGATGCGTATTCTTTTGTAACTCCATAAGCTGGATAGCTGACAATGGGAAAAACATCCCATTGTCAGCTATCCAGCTCGGGGGCAAACCACCCGAGATTTACGCTATTCGGTTAAAGATTAACTATTGTCTTTCGACATAACCGGCTCGGCTGCTGTCTGAGTTAGACGAGCGAGTTCATTTTTGGTCAGTGTTACATCCTGAATTGCCTGATTCAGGTCATGATCAGCTGACACGAACAGGGCTTGAGCGGCTTCGATAAGATTCATCGAGATAGCGTTCGCAAAGCCTATGTCGTTAATCAATGAAGACCCCATTGTAGGGGTTATGCCGCCCTGGCCAATCAACTCGGTTACGCTGTTGTTTATAGCTTCATTCTCCCTCTGGACCTGAAGTTTAAGCCCGTCCATTGATAGAAAATCGAGCGCCTCCTCGCTGGAAGTCCGCATCTCCTCCAGATCACGAATGACCAACCCGACCTGTAGCCTGATCCTGTTGTAAAGATCCACGATGTTCTGGTTCTCGGCGTCCTTATAGTGGATAAGGTTCTCCTGTATATTACGCGTATCCTTAACCGCTTCCACCATGCGGGTACAGGCGTTACGGAGCCACCTCAGACCTGACGAATGTTCTTCCTGGCGTGAAAAGCGAGTACTACTGATAAACGCCACGATGGCACTGTAAATTCCCTTTATGTGCCTGTCGTACATCGCATCGATGTCGAATTCGTGAACCTGCTTCTGCGCAGCAAGCGACTGCTCAAGATCGATGTTGGAGATGAGATCCGCCTGCTTCATGCCGAGTCCATCACCGATTATTCGCAGTGCCGCCTGATACACACGCTGAGCCTCCTGACGAACCGCCTCAAGCGCTGTTTCCGGGAACGCTGCAGATGCATCGGAGAGGTACATTGGCTGGTCCACCTCGGGCTTCTTCTCCGGAATAAATTTGGTCAGACTGGAAACCAGTTTCCCGATAAGCGGCAGCATTACAATAATACCCAGCAGATTGAAAACTGTGTGGAATACGGCCAGCTTCATCGTGTAGTCGTCATTTGCGATTCCGACAGCCGCCGAAGTCATATCCACAAATGCCATAATCTGGTAAATAAAAATAATCGCGATGAAGCCGGTGACCACGTTGAACACTAGATGTGCCGCAGCCAGCCGCTTGCCGCCCTCGTTAGCACTCATGGCCCCCAGAATCGCTGTTATCGTAGTGCCGACATTGGCACCGATAGCCAGTCCAAGTCCGTTTTCATAGGTAATCTGACCGGCTGCAAGGGCAGTAATGGTCAGCACCAGGGTGGCGTGACTTGACTGCATCACAACGGTGGCAAAAATGCCGATGCCGGTAAAGATCAACACGCCCGGATAACCGGCGACCGCGTATTCCGCCAGGTTGATAGTCTCCTTGAAGGTCTCGAAGCCCTCCTTCATGTAGTGGATACCGAGAAACAGGAAACCCAGCCCCGCCAGAATATAGCCGATACCCTTGAGCGATTTGGAGGACTGAAAAACCAGAATGATACCAAATGCCAGCATCGGCATCGCATAGGCTGCTATATTGACCTTGAGACCGAATCCGGCAATCAACCAGGCCCCGGTCGTTGTACCCAGGTTGGCGCCGAAGATGATACCGATACCGGCTGCCAGCGTGATTAGCCCTGCACTGAGAAACGAGATAGCGATTACCGAGACCAGCGAACTGGACTGCATCACCGTCGTACTTACGATGCCGAACAGCAGACTCCTACCGGTAGACGACGTGGTTTTCCGCAACAACCGTTCCAGTCCTCCTCCGGTGAAAGCCTGGAAACCCTGTTCCAGAGAGAGCATACCGAACAGAAAAATAGCCACACCCGCGGCAATTGCTTTAAAATTGGGGCTCACCCAGAAGCCGTAAGCTAGTACCAGTAAAATGATAGGAAGAATAATTTTCTTTATCAATTTTCTATCCACCCTGTTTGTATCCGGCTTTTACCGAAGGATTGTTAATAATGTTTCGGGATTTCTATCTACTACACTTCTTTTCTGACTCTGTCTGATCGGCCTTCTATTTGCTGATCCAGCCACGCTCAACATAGTAACGACGTGCACCAGCATGTAGAGGTGCGGTGAGACCATCTGAAACCATCTCTTCAGCTTTCAGACCGGAAAAAGCAGGGTGCATGCTGCGAAACTTATCCAAATCTCCGAATACGGCCTTGACGATTTCGTACACCGTATCTGCATCCAGATTTTTGCTTGCCACCATAGTTGCCTTAACTCCGAAGGTCTGCACCGGTTTTGGATTACCTGCATACAGTCCACCGGGCACTTGGGCATAAGTATAGAAAGGATACTGTTCGACCAGGCTGTCGATTTCCTTGTCTTTTACTTCAATGATAACAGCATTACACAGTGATTCGGCCTGCGCGACAGAGGGGTTGGGATGCCCAACCATATACACCATGGCCTGTACCCGGTTGTGACAGAGCGCCATTGACTGCTGGTTCGCCGGCAACTGATTGGCAAGGGAAAAGACGCTGTGATTCCAGCCTTTCAGCTTCATCACCTCTTCCATGGTAGCAAGCTGTCCCGAGCCAGGATTACCTATATTCACCCGTTTCCCACGCAGATCATCGAAACTATTGATCCCTGAGTCGCTACGCGCCACCAGAGTAAATGCTTCATCATGCAGAGAGAACAAACTGCGTAGCCCGTGATCTGGCCCCGTGGAACTAAACTTACCAGCTCCGTTCACCGCATTGTATTGAGCGTCGGACTGAGCAATTCCCAGTTCCAGTTCTCCGTCACGAACCCGCTTTAGGTTGCTGATGGAACCGGGGGAGATCTTCGGTGCACAAATAATACCGTGAGCATCGGTGCCGGCATTGAGAAGCCGGCATATGGCGCGACCCGACTGATAATAAATCCCGGATGAACTGCCGGTGCCTATGGTTATTTCACCTGAACCTACAGCAGGTGATAAATAGCTGCACAGCAGCAACGAAAGTGACATAAACCGTGAAATTTTCATGACATCCCCTTTAATTGTTTAAACAAGTGTAGGAACAATATAAGTTATAGCTCCAAATTTGTAATGCCAGTTAACCAGATCAGATAGCTGTCCTGTGCTATATGCAAACCAGACAGGCGCTTCATGGTGTCAGACATCAAACCACGGTTTATAACCTGGTACAGGGAATAATGCTCCCTTGATAAAGGAATACGCTTAAAGTTCTATTCAACTCATTTCTGAGCGCTAAGCCGTCCGAAATGATTCCATGGTTCAACCGTTTAGACCTGCGTGTAAGAGCACTGTTTAATTACTGGTTCCACGTGACCAATACGCCTTGATAAAAATTTAAGTCCGGCTTCCTGCTGGACATAAATATAATGCTAACCCGTTGTTTTCATAATTTCCAGCACCAGCAGGTTCTCTTTAGTTTACTTTTTTTGAATGTAATGGTCGGTTGAGGCAGAAAAATATCTACTATAGAAGGGAACTGTGACTCTGTTAAATTACATTTAATATTGAGCCAAGTCAGGCGGTTATAGGTATTTTTTTACCTACCTTTTTAAATTAGAGCAACTGTGCAGTTAGCGTTTTGATGAAATATTATGGTTAAACCTTTGGCGTAAAAGCTGTGGGGACTGTGGAGTCAGGTATGTTTCCTGCTTTAAGGGTCCTGACATTAACTGATGATAACTCAGTTAATGCTTAAAGCGATTAACAGAACTTGATTCATTAATTCTACCCCTTTAATTCATAATAGAGATGGTTTCATTAATTATCTAAGCAATAGATACCTGATTCGACATTTATGATTATTCTATGTTTACCTTTTTCAGCAACGGCTCAACATCATGAAAGCCCTAAAGATGGAATACTTTATATAACAGGATTGGACACTTTTGATGAAGGTAAAAAAGTTACTGATGTACCTGAAAAAAGTACTCAATACCTTCTTACAAAATCAAAAAGATAGCGTCCCAATGCCGTTAAGTTAAGCGACTCGCGTCATTCTGGCGAAGGCCAGA
>CALCSG010000508.1 GCA_937894085.1 uncultured Gammaproteobacteria bacterium
CCTTTCAGTTTTCAAAATATGAATCCTCAAATAAGAATATGATTTACCTTGATAACATTACCCTGTCAGGATTTGATAGTGAAATTCCTATACAGGATTTTTTAAAGTCACAAGTGGAAGTTAAGTTAACTGCTGTTAATAAAGCAGCACAGAAATATTCTTCCGCTTTACATACTATTTTTCAAATAATATGCTCTGATTCCAGTGCATATTTGCTGATACATAAATCAAATTCTATTCGCAATAAACAATAATGATATCCCTCCTGTTAAGGCGTTAAATTACGATCATCTATTACATCTACAGAGGCATTGTCAACTGTAGAAGATAATACTGGAATCGTCGTAGTGTTAATTCGAGAAGTATCTATTCCCTGGCTGATCAAGTGTGCTTTTACCGCGTTAGCCCGGGTTACGCTGAGTGCTAATTCATTGTTAGTTCCTATCCAGAATATGCTCCAGTAATCAGGGGTACTTCCGCGAATAGTGACAGTAGCATGACTTCTGCTTAATAAATATTGCACAACCGGTTGAAGCAGTGTGGTGGCAGTTGACGGTAAGGTTGAGGTTTGTCGAGTAAACGGTATATTCACAGTTGACGGGATACTGCGCTGCATTTCTATCGGACTACCTTTTCCAGTGCTATTTTCTAATAGCCCGAAACGCCAGCCTTCGCCTAAAAAGTAAGCCCTTTGTATTGCTTCTTCGCCATCCTGATCATGACTAAAAAGAATATCTCGAAGTTCGACAGTTTTAGTAAAATAACGATCATAGCCGGTTGTAACTCTGGCAGCAGCTTCTTCTGTACTGGAAAGGGGAGCAGGACTATGAGCCTGGATCGCAGTGACTAATCGATCAGTTAGTGCTCTGGCTAAATATTCAGTAAAGCCTTCAGAAAGAATATCGGTAGAGGAGCGGACCTGTTGCATCCTGCGAATCTGGCTATTAAAATTTGCATGGGTAAATTTATGCATTGCCTCATGTAAGACTGTATGAGGAATTTCTGATAATTCAAATGCTCGTCCAAATTCTATATTGCCAGCCTGGGTTGTTGATGTGTTGAAAGTATCATATAAGGCAGAGCGTTCTCTCATTCTATTGGTTCCGGTTAAAAATGAGCTGCCAGAGGCAGATAGCCAGGGGACAAATGTACTCTCCCACCAGCTGGTATCTATTCCACATTTATCGGCAATCAGGTTATAGACAGGATCTTCATTGCCTGCGAACCATTCGAGGAATTCGGCAAACATATCGTCATTTGTTCGAATAGTATCTCCATATGTTGTTGGTTTTCTACTCACACTTGCCATGAAAGTTGCAGCAGAAACGGAAGGTGCAAACGGGCTGTAATATGAATTTATTAATGGCATTGCTTCATCTGCACATAATGATGCGATTGGCATGGGATCGGGAGCATCAACTGGTGAAAGCGGAATCTGTGAGCGCAGTTCTGTATTGATTTGAGTGGCCACAGTTTGTTCAAAATTCGCAGGGGGTGCTAAACAGGATATTCCGCTTGAACCACCGGTTGGAAAAAGAACGCTTTCTATTTGACTCACAACTGGTCCTGAATCTGTTGATAATCCGTGAGTCGTCCTTTCAGCTCTTAACGAAGCAGACAGCGGGTCAAAAGAAGAAGGGGATGGCGCAGGAAATGGACCCATCGGAGCAGCTGGCGCGGCAGCATTATAATTGATTCTTCTTCTGCGGGTATCAGGGTCTTCCCTGCGTTGCAGAACTGAACTGCCTGCCTGTTGTAGAGTATGAGTTAGCTCATGTGCTAATAAATTTTTTCCTTTAGCGGATGAGGGGTTATATTGATTTTTATTGAAATAAATATCCTTACCCTGTGTAAAAGCCAGAGCGTTTAACCGTTCAGTAAGTGAATGGGAAGAGTTGTTATTATGAATTTTAATGTTGCTGAAATTACTTCCGAAACCGGCTTCCATTTCAGATTTTATGTTACTGGACATGGGTTCGCCAGTATTTGCAGAAGACCTTAACCCGGATTCAAAATTTATCTGCTCATTAGAGGTGTTGCTTTTATCCGGCCTGGATTGGGTTAGTCCATCATGACTAATAAACCGGTGAATTTTATTGACTTCTGGCGTTGCAGGAATTTTATGTTCAATATTATAAGCTATGAGATCTGCCTGACTCTCATATTTGTCATTGGACTGCCCAGTCTGCATTCTGGGCTGCAAAATTTTGAGCACTGCAGGCGCATGCTTTACTGCCAGTTTTTTATTTGAAGCATGACGTTTCTTACTGGTTTCTGCTGAATATATCAGATTCATAAGCTTACCTCAGTGTTCCAGCCAGATGGACTTCCCTGTACATTATTCAGGAATTATGGAATTGTGAATTTGATTTTGTCATTCGCCTTTTTCACCAGGCTGGTCGCAGTTTTTATTTGTATACCCAGGCTTTTCAGTTTTGCAGCATCGACATTGGCGAGTGCTTTTACATCAGTGATATTATTATCCTGCAGGATTTTGACATTTTCTGCTGTTATACCCTCGATAGTGGAAACAGGTTGAGCGCCCTGTATGATTGGTTTTAATTCCTGACGCATTAATTTTAACTCTGACAGCCCGGTTTCCAGTTCGATCAGTCGATTATCTGAACTGGTTTTTTCCAGTTTGATATTATTCAGCTCTGCTTTCAGGGTATTCACTTCCTGTCGGGCTGCCTGTTTGTCTGATTCAAGTGAAAGAATGCGGGCTTCTGCTGCACTATTTTCATTTTTTAGCGTACCTAGCTGATCCTTTAAGTCGGTTACTTTTTCTTCATAAAGTATTTGTTCTGCATCTATTACCTGTATTTTTTGCTGTAGGAGCTGGTTATTCATTTCCACTGTTTTAACGGTATAAACGCCCGGTTTATAGTTGTATTCCTGCATCGTTAATTCTTCATAACTCTTCTTATCCCTGTAGCCGGTGCCGACAAAACTGGTTAAACCTTTCTGGGCCATGCTCTGTCCCTGAATTGAGATTTCTGACAGCATATTGGTTTGATCGGCATTGATGATGGCCTTACTCATACCTAACTGGAAAGGACTGATAGTGAGCGCTTTTTCATTTGTCTGTTTTGCGAAATTAGGTAATACCAGGCAACAGAATTGCTCCACTAACCAGCCGACTATCGGGGCGACTGGAATCAACGATAACCAGTAGGAAACCGTTGGGAAAGATTTAACATATTTACGCTTTGTGAAATTACAGATATTGTGAACATTACTTCCGTCCATGCTGAGACAACCCAGGTAGACTTTTTCATCTTCATCACAATCTGGACAATCCACCAGCAGGTGCTGGCAGAAACAATCCTTTAAATATTGTAACAGCCCGGTGAGTAGCTGAAAAAAGGCGTTGATTACATCATCACGGTATTTAGCCAGTATTGCTCTCTCATTCTGGTAGACCGGAAGATTGTAATTAAGCACGGTGATCGATTGTCCAAAGTGATTGAGAACAAATATCTGCTCTGTTGAATCAGTATTGACGATTTCGATGGGGCTGGCCTGAACTGGTATACTTGATAATATGGTCTTTTCGTACAACCGGGGAACTGCGGGTATGTACTGTAAATCATGATTTTTAAATCGACTGGCAAGTATGCCATCCAGGGTTTTATTTTTGATAGTGCTTAATGAAATATGCCCGGCGTCTCCAAAAACATGATATTTGTTGCCTGACCACTGCCATAACTTTTCATTAACCTGTTGAAAACCTTTCTTTTCAAATCGACAGAGTATTTTATTTACGCCTTCATTGATGACCAGAAATAATACCAGATCGGGTGTTTTAAGGTTGTTTGCTGCGTTAGTAACAACATCAGTTTGTAAATCAGTGAGGGAGGATAATACAAACCCATCGACACCCGCGACGGGTTTATCGTTTACCTGAAAATTTATGATATTTGCAGGTTCAGGGGCATCTAAAGATTTACCATTAAAAACCGCTACGCTATTGTAAAATCCATTGGCACAGGACCGACTCAAAAGTATTTGAGTTGTAACTTTATCTTCAGTTTCGTAAGTAGTTGCAAAAACCTGATCACTTTTCATATTAAATTCAATGTGTCCGGAAGCCTTAAGCGGCCAATCCGGCTCCTTTTTTATTTTCTCCTGTTCGAAAAGCTCGTCATAGTTAAACGCATATACACCCTGGCATATTGCAACAGCGAATAAATGTTTTTGTGACCAGGGTGATGGTTTGATGCGAACGATTTTTACACCGCAGATAAAACTGGTCTGCCACTCTATGGGAATGCTGCAATCCTTGATTTGTTTTTCATCAAACGTGCCACGCGCAAACAGCGTATCTTCCTGATGGATGATTGCAGTCAGGTAAATGGTGTTTTTTTCATCGATCATTAAATCGGTAATACTGCCATTTTCTACCTGTTTAATATCGATGTGACCTAAAAGATCACCGGTGCAACCCTTTTTGGATTGTTCAAAAATAAATATCCTGGAGCTGTTTCTCTGCCAGCCAAGTAAGTATCTGCCATTGGGATGTAAACGCAGGTGATCCATCATTTCGGGAGTGAACCAGGTTGCCCGGCAATTATCTTCCTTAAAGGGGTAATCTGGAAATCCATCCTGCTGAAACTGGCCACAGAAAGTTCTACTGCTTAAATGATCTTTCAATTTGTCATAAAGATCTTTGAATAAAGCATGTTCACAAAGAGAAACGTTTAGAACGGTATTTGCTTCCTGCTGGTTTTTGTGGAATACCAGGTTGGTTAACGCCAGCGTGCGTCTTTTAACTGGCGGAATCAGTTTTTTTCCACACTCAGAGGTGGCGCAACGTGCCTGCACATCGGTTTCCGCCATGTCACCTTTTAAGGTGTCGATCAGATCGACAATACAGTCCTGATAAAAATCAAACAGCAGGGTTTCACGAAGCCTGTCCATTAACGAAGCCTGGCGATCGGGTTGGTACAATTCAATACCGACATCCAGGGTCTGTTGATCGTTATGTTCGAGATACAGACAGAGCCCCTGGTCTTTTTCCAGTTGCTGTGGATCTATACCTGCTTTTTTTAAGTACTCGGGAATATTGACAGGCTTATTCTGTTTGATATCCATATCCCTGCCTTCGCAGTCGAGTGCGTAACCCGGTCTGAGGTTGACGGTTTGCGGGTTTTCACGATCACACTCCAGTGTTAATCCACACACGATTCCCCAGCCATGTAAATATTTATTGTGTCGGGGTAAATCATTTTGCTGGCATAAGTGATCAATAGCATCCTGCACCGTTTTCACATCGGGCATATTGCAAATTTCGTTGTCCAGGCATATATCATCTGCCCGTAAGTCGGTAAGACTTGGAAATTGTGCTAAATGGCAGGCATTGTAATCATCGCATTCAACGCCATCGGGTAATGTCATGCTGGTTCCATCGGCAGCTACATCGACCAGTAACATGTAATGATGTTGTTCGCCCTGTGGTAACGCACCGCTATCAGCTTCTTCGCCCTGTAATAGTATTTCACCCTGCTGGTGTATGGCTTCTCTAACCGGAGCTGTCCAGTAGTCACCGCATAACAGGGACTTGTCTGAAAGCTCAATCAGTAATTTAATAACACGTAGTTCAATGGTGACAGAGCCACCGCCCTGTATGACCGTACCAGGATTATCGGTGCCTATCTGTAACTCGATGTCTCCTTCAAAACCGCTGTTCAGTTGCCAGTCACTTCCTGCTTTGACTAACTTGCAAAAGCCATCCCAGCGTCGCACATAATTTTTTTCGGCGGGCGCAGAGGGCGGGTATGTTTCAAACAGGGCGTCTCTTTGTCCATCGATGATCCTGTTATTAGCGCCATCTCTTGCCAGGTGGTTACCCAGAAATTTTTCATCTGTATCATTAAAAAATTCATACACATACTGGCTGCTGATAAAGTCGGCGGGAAGGTCAGTAACTTTATAGGCTTCAGCACCATTTTCTGATGACCATTTGAGGGTGACTTCGTTGGCAAGTACGGGATGGTCCTTATCTCTTTGCTGTGGTGGTAGAGGATCGTTGTAGTGCACATCGTGCAGTTCAACCCTGAATAAATAATTTCCAACCGGGTCATTTAAATCAAGTTCTTCGGAGCAGGGGTCACACTGGTCTATTTCGCTGGATAAACTGCGCAGTATCAGTTGCAGTTGGGCATCACCGATTGGCGGGTTAACCTGCGGGCACAGAGGCTGGGTATCGGTGTCGCACCATTTGACCTGAGCCATGGTCTGGGTGCGGGTTGTGGTATCCGCACCGTGTAAACCCGGGTCACGTAAATTCTCATCTTCCAGCCAGCTTACAGCACGTTCCCATACATCCAGGTAAAGGCGGTATGCACTGGCCGTTGGTAGAGCAGGTGCTTCAGGGTAGCGAAGCTGATGATCGTATTCAAACAATTCCGGGTCAACTGCAGGTTCTCCTTCAGCAGCTTTGTCTGCTACTACTTCTGCAGGTACGCCATCGACATACACCCGCCCCCAGTGCAGGCTGGGTATTTCTGTATCACCAGATTGAGTGAGCTGAAGCAAAGCATCAAAACGAGGTGTGCCAGTACCGATCACATCCAGCAAGGCCTGATTGAGGCGATCTCTGGAGAGTAATGCCTGTTCTGTTAAATCAGAGTCGGTCAGCATTCTGCCCTGTTGGTGGCAAACAGATGAGTAATTTTTTGTAGCTTGCCTGCTATTACGTGATATCTGTGTTTTCATGTTTGTTCCAGCCTTATCAATTTGGTCTAATATATTCAGTCAGAGTCTGCGTCATTGCTAAATTTACCGGGTAAATCATGCAATGAAATATCGGGAATAATCACTGCCTGCATTCCCGTCGGTAGAAAATTTTCAAGTTTTTTAATAACTGCCTGGTGCCTGGCGATTAAGTACAGGTGGTGATATGCACCCATTTCTCCGCCGTCTTCGGCACCAAAAGAGATTTTTCTGGCGGTTGACGGATGTAACACGGCGCAGCCAGCTTCAGCAAAAACTGTGCTGCGAAATATAGCCAGCAGTTTATGTGTGTTGAACAGGCTAACGTCTCCATCGAGTTGTTGTGGATGTAGTGCTGAATAACGAATACAGCCTTCACCAGGTAACGAGTCAGTATCGTGATCGCGCCGGATCAGGCCGTTAAAAATACACTCACTGGCGGTTAACTTTTCGGCAATGGTGTCAGTTAAAACGGTGCAATACTGCATGTTAACCAACCCCTTGGCGGCCTGAACACGTTTCATTAAACAGTTGCTGGCGTTTAATACCGGGCTGTCGAGGTCAGTGCTGTGTACTTCTGCCGCCAGTACCGCGCAGCGATCAAGTTCCAGTCGACCTGAGTCCACTTCAATCGTGTGGCTGAAAACAAATCCTTCAAATCGCCAGCTTGCAGGATCTGCCGGGCCGGTACCACTCGGAACCTGTTCCAGTTTGACCCGTTTGCGGATGATGATGGGCCGATAAATTTTTTCCTTCAGGCTTTTATTCCGAAACACAGTTGATTGTGCGCTAATTTCAATATCAACAAGCTGTAGAAAGTCTTCATTTTCTGCCAGCGTATCACTCCATGAAAATCGCCGTGTTGCAGGAACGTCTTCAAAAAAGCCTGGTTGTGTTGCAGCAAATATCAGCACTCGCTGCGGATGGAAATGTCCCTGTCGCCAGTTGGCATTGCGAAAATCTACGGTTCTCACTGACGGGTCGTCAAAATAACCCGGTATCCAGTCTGTTTTCCTGCCATCAACGGGTAAAATACTATGCCCCTTATTGCAGTTTTGTGAACCATGTAAACTGCTCTGGCGCCAGCGATAGTGGTTTCCTGATATAGAGCTGGTAACGGCAGCCGGATTATTTTCATCGGCCTTGACAGCGCTGCCCTGACAGCGTAAATCGACGGTTCCGGCTGGTAAACCGGGGTGCCTTGCCCATAAGGGTGCCAGATCAGGTTGCTGTGTTTGCTGGTAGGATAAAAAACCGTCCGCATAGTCGGTATCTGCTGTATAGCCATAACTGTCAATCGGTAATACCGGCTTACCGATACGGGCAGTGGTGGCTACTCGTTTCCAGCCCTCGTGAACCACCACTTCCATGCCGCCAATGGTTTCGGCAACCTGTTCTACAACACCCAGCGTACCTTTGGCTTTGCGCCAGGATATTGCATTGGCTATTTCTTCGCGTTGTCCCTGTTCAAGAGGGGATAGCAGTTTGACATCGAATAAAGCTGCCATATAAGGTAACAGCCAGGGCTGTGAATCAATATCGAATGCGGGCTCACTATCGGGGAAAATATCGGCATAACGTTGAAGTAACGTATTATGGATTTGATCCAGTAATAATCCCGTACCATTCAGGTATTTTTGCAGATCCTCATAGCCTATATCCTTTTCGCGGTAGACAGCAGGCAGAATATTATAGAGCAGTTCGGCATGTTTGAATTTTTTTGCACTGTTCATAATACCAACCTATATCTCGTATGCCACACTGCTTATCTGAAGCGGATATTTATCCGTGTTCAGATAGATCAGCTGATTTCGTTTGACGCTAACTTTACGTATTTTCCCATCAATACCTTTGTGTAAAAGAGGTTTGCTGGCAATCGCTAATGAATTAAAAGAGTCGGCCAGGATTTCACAGGAAGCATTTTCTACACCTTCCACCTGCTCTATTAAGGCAATGATTTCGGTACGAAAAAGAGCCTGTCCTAATACACGCTGTTTAATATCCAGCTGAGTTTTCAGATGTTCCAGTACGGCAGATTCTACCCGCTTTTTATCAAAGGCTGACTCGTCCACCATGATGCTAATGTCAAGTTTCATGAACAGCGCCTGAAATGAAACGACCGATATTGGTGTGCCGGGCACTGCATGTTGAATTAGAAACGTGCGGATTACATTAGATGATTCTGAATCTGTGAGAAACTCTTCGCCACCAGCCGCTACTACGACTACTTCAATTTTAGAACGTGCCGGTCTGTCGGGCATTATCTCAAATGCTCTGGCTTGCCAGACCATACTATGGTTGGCAGCCAGATAAGTGAAATCGTCTAAAGAAACCGCTCTGGACAGGGTTAGAACAGTGGCTGGAGCACTTTCGCGCATGGAACTGGCTGATTCTTTCTGAGCACCACCACTGCTTGCTAAAGGCGCAATAAAGTCTTCTACGAATAAATGTGGGCGAGCTATTTTCACCAGGGAATGCGCTTGCAGGTTGCCTTCTTCGCCATAACCATTACGGTAGCGTACGCGTACGTTATCTATTCCTGTTGGTAATCGTCGCCCGTGTCTGCCATCACCAAAGCACACAGATAACATGTTATCTTCGTTTACTTTTACCTGGTAGTGATGATCTTCGGCTGACGACAGAGACAGGTCTTCAACCTGTAACCAGACTCTTTGTCCTACGCGTAAAATGAGATCAGCTCGTACCCCGTTACTAAAAGTAGAATCTGCAACCCATGAAATTTTTTCTGAAGTTAAATCGAATCGCTGGTTAATCTGTGAAGCATCTCCATTACCGACAATTTTTTCCGGTTGTGTTTCACCGTGCGTGGCTTTAACCACGTTGGCATAAACAACAGTGTTATTTCGGGTGAAATATTTTGCATCGGGGGTTTGATGAAAAGGGGGGGAGACAGTCAGGCTGTTTGCATCCATATCTTTGAGTTCTACCACCACGGCCAGTTCATCGCAGGCACAAATCAGTTTTTGACCTAAAGAAAGGTGCTGTATCAACGCAGGATTTTCCAGTTGTAATATTGTGGCAGAGTCAGGTTCAGAGCCAGTGGATTTATTTTCCCAGGCTGGATCATTGTTAATGTTATAGTTTTTATGTTTTAAAGTCAGCTTAAATGCCGAGCGCAGCAGGCTTACACTGTTAACAGTTTCATGCAGGCTAAGGGTGAACCAGTCTTTATCTATATCGATAGTATCAATCAGGCTGGCCGTTACGCTTCCATCTTTTTGCTGTACCAGTGCCCAGCTCGCAGATTCCAGTTTTGAAGTTTTTCCGGCAAAACGAATCTCAGTCAGATTGGCCTGCTGGATAGAGCCCTGTTTAATGTTTCCAGGGTAATAAATTTGTTTGCCATGATCTTCTTTGATAAATCTTCTGGTGAGTTCATCAACTGTACTGCCATCGAGCGTAACAGAAAGTTTGTTTAAATTTTCGTCAACAAAGAAAGCCTGTTCATCAGTGAAATCTTCCGGTAAAAGATAAAGCCGTTCACCGCCTTCCATTTCAGGGTGAGTCTGCTGTTTCAGGGTACGCATCCTGTAAATTTCTTCACCGGGTTGCGGCGGGCTGGATGTGTCATTGAATTCAACATGTGTTAATTCATTTTTCAGTATTTTGCGGGGTGACCATTCATCATCTTTTTTAGCAAAAATCATTTCATTTTCGGCGAGCCCGGTCTCCTTGCTGAAACGGGCACTGTTAACCCCGTTAGCGAGCGGAGAAGAGACAAACTGAGCTTGCAGATAAAGTGTGGATTCATACAGGGTGAATTTATCGGGAAGCGAACCGTTCAGTAATGTTAATTCAACATAATCACCTGAAGTATTATTTTTTATGGCAGATACCCTGACCGCAACAGCTGTTTTAGTCGTTGCCAGAATGCCTGCGTCACCCACATTGATATCCTCACTGAAGGTATTGAGATAAAAGCGAACAGGGTTATTAAATTTTTGTTTTAATGGGGTTAAATTTTTATTCCAGTCT
Source organism: uncultured Gammaproteobacteria bacterium (assembly GCA_937894085.1). Taxonomy (GTDB): domain Bacteria; phylum Pseudomonadota; class Gammaproteobacteria; genus JACNJF01. The sequence goes on from CALCSG010000508.1 coordinate 10,711, forward strand.
TTCAGCTGTAACCTGTTAACCAGTGCATTTCCTTCAAGTTTTTGCAAAGTTTCAAAAATAATAGTGGGATCACCCGGTTCGGGTTTATTCTTAATGGCAAACCCCTTTTCGACTGCACCATTTTTAGCTTCTTTAAATAGCAGGGCAATAGTGGTTTCAGCTGAAGCAGGTGGTGCAGGGCTGTAGTCAAGTAATGCTACCAGTTTGCGAACATTGTCCCACTCTGCCGCAGTAGGCAGGTAAGCTTCGTTGGCATAGGCATTGATGTATTCACCGAGCACATGTGAACTGCGGCTGAAACTTCTGAGAATTTCCCAGGCATAGTCGCGTCGTTCATCATAGTACTGCGCTCTTAAACGCTTATTTGTTTGTAGTCTGGTTTCATTGGGTGTTACCACAAAACGATCTTGCAGTTCTTTCCATTGTTGCTGTTTACCATTATCAAATTCTTTTAATAGCTGTAAACGTAAGGTTTCAAGATAGGTAGTGGCGTTACCATCTACATATTGAAATTTCGTCAGGCCGGCCCGGTTCCAGCGTGTTAAGTCTTTTTTATTATTCAGTTTCATCCCGGCTTCCCTCCATGCAGTTTAACTTTCAGGGAACCGTTTTGCGGGATGCTTATATCATTTTCGAGTACCGCAATTTCATGTCCCTTTAATATGATTCTGCCGCTATCGGATTGATCGGTATAGATTGAGCCAATACGCTTCAGGCGGTTAATGCACACCGATTGAATGCCATCCAGTGCCGTGAGTACTTCAATGATATTGCTGGCTACAACATCCTCTCCAAACTGTAACTGTCCGGGTGCAAAAAAACCAGCCAGTGGATCTAGTAACGCAGCATGTACCGCGTCATTTATTTCTGAACGGTAAAAATCGCCGATGATATTGATTGAAATTGACAGTACTATGCCGACCAGAGTGGCATCCTGTAACAGTACTTCCTGGCCGATCATGCGCTGGCGCTTTATAATATCCTGTATCAGGAAACGGGAGTTTCGGTTTTCAATATCGGGAACCTGGTTAATGTCGATCTGTTGCTGCTGGTAGTAACTAACCAGGTCATTTTTAAATAGCTCAAACAGTTCGTCCTGCTGTTCTGTAGAGTCGGCCTGCGGGATAATATTCTGCCTGCTCAAGGTCTCATCGAGTAACAGGTTATTGATCAGTCTGACTACCAGAAAGTGTGTATTCCATGAACCGCTCCAACGTGAATAGGCATCTACGTCCAGTACCAGCGGATGGTTCAGTAACTGGTTTTTATAGTCTTCCAGAGTGACCATTCTGAGTTGCTGGTGTATGGAGCGTGGACCGTCGTGTTTTGCTTCCTGCATCAAATGAGGGTAGTAACTCCACAGACTTTCCAGTTCATCGTTACTGATGTTAACTTCCGGGTAATTTAACATCTCTGCCTGATCTTTAATTTTAGCGAGCATGTCGCGCTGGATATGGGATTTTGGCTGATAACCAATCATTTCCAGCATGCGGCGAACCGTATCCGGTCTTCTGGCGGTTTGCAGAAAAGTTTCAGACTGTATTCGATCATTCATATCGGATAATTGATCGAGTATGACGGACAGCGCTTCCACCAGTACCACTTCCATGTCGGCAGGCGTCCAGTTATCCCGTTCGGGGAAGCGCGCTGCGAGTTGTTCCAGCATAAACAGGCGATATCCGTCGTAATCGCGTACGTCCCAGTCAAAGTCATCACCCAGTTGTGGAAGTGCAGCGGGTAACTCGACCTGCCGTTTGCCGCAATCACCGCAACCTTCTGAGTATTCCAGCCTGACTACGGGATTATCTGCCATCATCTTTCTCCATTGAGCAAAAATTCCAGCTTTTCAGAATGCTGTAAAGCGGCCATCTGATAACTGATAAATATTTTTAACTGTTCATTTTTTCCCTGCACATCTACCACCAGGGATTCTGCCAGAACTTCGCCTTTCAAAGCTTCTGCCAGCGTAGCCAGTAAGCGCTTTTTAACCAGTTCCCATAGTGTTTGCTGATTAGGTTCAAATACCAGAGCCCTGGCACCGATACCGAAGTCCGGTCGGTACCAGCGCTCGGCCGGGTTAGTAAACAGAATCTGTTCGATCTGCTCGCGAACATGTTGCTGCCTGCTACTGACAGTACTTCCCTGTTTTCCTATACGCAGCGGGAAGCTCATGTAATCCCGGTTGTTGATCCTCGTTCTGGTGAGTTTTGCCATTTTATGTCACCTTGTTGGTCAAACTCAGGGTGCTCATTTCACCCTGAGGAATTGGCGGAGAGGTCGGAGCACCGGGGGCTGTGCAGGTATGCATGTGGGTGGCAAACAGGCTTAAAAAACTTTGTCCCTTAATTAGTGGTTCACCTCCCGAACCTCCGATGTTAATCATGCTGCCTTCTATGTTTATAGTGGCGCTGCTACTGATTTTTATGCCGCCACCCTGCATTTCTATCTGGTTGCCATTGCTATCACTAATGGTGGTACCTGCAGACTCCATTACGATGGTATTGCCGTTAGCGTCTTCTACGTGTATAGAGCTATCCTCTGCATTCATGGTCAGTGTGGCACCTGATGCATCTGTTAATTGTATCGTGCCCTGTGGATCGATTTTTAGTTCTGCATCGGCAGTGTGATACAGGCGAATTTCTTCTTCGCCATCGGTATCATCGAAAGACAGGATATGACCGGAAGGCGTTTTTAACTGTCGCATGTGTGGTGAACGGTCAGCGGCTTCGCTCGGTACGTCAGCAGTCTGCTGCCACACCGTTCCTGTCCAGATGGGTTTGCTGACATTGCCTTCTTCAAATTCGACCCAAACCTGTGCACTAACTTCAGGTACCAGAAACAGACCCTGGTCACTCAGTCCACCAAAAGGCAGACAGGGTTCTGCCCAGTGGGTTACCTGGTCGCCGAGCACGGAGGGAACAGTCAGTTTTACTCTGGCTCGTTTTTCCGGATCTTCATTATCGGTGACAAAACCACGGTATTTGCCGAAATAGGTTTCCTGTGAGCGGGTGACGAGTCGATTGATTTCATTTTCCATTACAGGATCCCCGACAGAATATGTTCGTCACTTTGTTCTTCACCTACGGCTGAATTGCGAATTAATTGAAAGTTAACGATGTAGTTAGTGCTATCGAATACATGTGTGGTGGAATCGACATACCATTTGCCGTTATTGTCGCCAGCTCCTCCCACTTCAACCATGCTGCCTGGTAATAACAGCTGTCCAAATACGGTGCCTATTAATTTACCATTAGCCTTCAGTTTGAGTGCATTTTCTTCCGCATTGGCAAGTGCAGATGCTTCTGCAGACTGTTGATCATTACCATTACCGGGAGGCTGATTCCAGGCAAACTCTTCGAGACCACTGTCTGCAGAGTCCGCTGGTCTGGTACCCATCAGCTGGGTAACAGGGTTTTGTTCGGCTATGCTAATTTGATCACCTGATAAGGGGGCAGTGCTAACGCGAATTCGATCCGGACTATAACCGTCAAAGCTTATATTGAATTCGGTGCAGTTAGTGTCTTTCCCTGCATTCACCAGGATGGTCTTGCCAGAAGCTTCCGCTGTAGTGCGTGGTGGTCCAAAAAACAGTTGTTCGACTCCGACATTATTGCGTAAATACCATTCATAGTTTTGTCCGACCAGCATTCTCAGGAAGCGATAATCAGTTTGATTCTGGTGGTAACTCATCGGAGGTGAGGGTGGCAGATCGGTATTCAGGGTTAAATCATAATTTGCCAGCAATGCACTGATAATGTCTATATTAGTCTGTTCTTCCCATGGCAGGTTGCGTTGATTTCTATCCATAGCCGCCAGCTTGTCCTGACAGATTAGTGTCAGTGTGGCAACCTGACCCTGTTCGGGTACTGAGGTTGAAATCTGCTGGATGTAGCCGTTGAAAAAAGGTTCTTCAGATGTGCCGAACACCACAATAATTTCAATTGGAGCCCAGCTTCTGATGCGTGGATCTTCAGCAAGTTCGTAGCGGCCGTTGTGTCTTACCATGACAAAGGTCAGTATTGCCTGGGCACTGCCCTTGCGGGTTAATCTGACTTCTGTTTTTTGCAGGTTGGCATAGAATTTGGAAAATTCGCTACCGCCGATTTTGATGATGCATTCACCGGGATCGCGTGTTTCCAGACCGAGCATCGCTGCCAGACTCATTACTCTTTACCTCTCGCTGCCGGGATGGAAACAACATCACCATGCATGTCTTCATCGAGCATTTCAAAGCCGTACATAAAATCAGCATTGGCATCCAGAATACGCCACCAGCGACGATCCTCTTTATAATAGGCATTGGCCAGCAGGTCGAGCCGGTCGGTGTGCAACACGGTATGTTCGACGATGCCCGGTGGCAGGCCTAACTGTCGCTCTCTAAAACCTTCAAAAGAGCTATCTTCACCGAATGGATTCGTATTTTCATATCTTGATCCTTTTCTACGCATACTTTTTCCTCACAATGCTGTGTTAAAACGGTAAAGGCACATTCAGCAGATTGGCTGCTGACATCACCATGCGTTGCACCTGTTCAACTTTGTAAAACGGGTTGTCGCTTTCCAGTACCTGTAAACTGATACTGGCTTTCGCTCGATAGGGTTTTAGTGTTGGCAGGTGTGCCTGTTCTTCCATTGTCAGGCTGGTGATAAAAACGGGTAAAATATGACTACCCCAGATAAATAATAAAACAGATAGATGCTCATCTCTTTCATGAGCATGGCGACTACCCCCGGTTAACGAAGCCATTACCTGAAAGGGGCCGGATCCGGAAATTTTAGGTTCAAGCATGCTGCGTAAAGCTGCCATTTCGGGTTCTACGCCAAAGGAAGTGGCAACGGCATGCATTGGGTGTGATCTATCATTGAGCTTGTCGGTAGCGTCCAGCAAAATATCGAAACTGATCGTTTCTGCAGCAGCGCTTGCACCCTGAGCAATACGATTTGCATCAGACGGAGTCAGAAAATCAATAATGGGCATGGCATTGCTGTCGATGCTGACAGTTCGGGTTCGGGTCAGAGATTCCGGGTTAAACTCAAAGGCGACTGCCAGTGGTGGCAGGCTCAATGCATATTCTATGATCATACCTTTTGCTGTGTTAATCATTTAAACCTCCCACTAGTAGAGTGAGGTTTATTTTTTGTTAACTTTTCTGATAATTGATCTGATAGCTGGCTGGCTACACGATGCGGGTTTCCACCAAAATGGCCCCGCAGTGACAAACTAAGTTGATTGCTGCTGTGTAAATCCTGAGCCTGCAGTTGAATTTGCTCGGATATTTTGCGCGCCAGAAAAACCGGGTCACCCTGCCATCCAGCCGCCAGTCGGATAGTAATATTGTCGATATTAATTGTACTGTTGCTCATATGTCTTCTGCCGAAATAATTTCTTTTGGAAGATAGTTTGCCAGATGTCTTAACTGGTTGGTTCGGGTCTGACCGTCGGATTTTTGTAATACACGCCACACACCTACAGTAATATGTTCTAAATTAATTGGTACTGATTCAGCTGCTGCCAGAATGGCGGCATGGTTGGCTGCATTGCGAATTTCACCACCCGACAATGCCACCGCTTCGGCAACCAGTGGTAAATCCAGGTTTTCTGACAGGGGAGCCAGCGGAGGTAATAATTTCTGCCATAAAGCCAGCCTTTCCCTGCTTTCCGGACGTGGAAAGGTCAACACAAAATGAAAGCGGCGCTGAAATGCCTGGTCAATCTGTTTACGCAGGTTAGTGGTTAGAATACAGGGGCCCTGATGTAGCTCGATACGTGACAGCAGGTGGCTCACTTCCATATTGGCATAACGGTCGCGAGCATCCTTGATCTCACCGCGTTTTCCCATCAGAGCATCCACTTCATCAAACTGTAACAGTATCTTTTGTCCCTGCACGGCGTCGAATAGCGCGTTCAGGTTTTTTTCGGTTTCACCAATGTATTTACTAATTAAGGTGCCAAGGTCAACACGATACAGTGACCAGCCAAGCTTATTCGCTATGACACTCGCTGCAAAAGTTTTTCCGGTTCCTGAAGGGCCGCTAAACAGAGCAATGGGGCCGCCGGCAGCTCTACCACCCCATTCATTAACCACCTTGTCGGCATAATGAATCCAGTGTAAATATTCAGTTAACATTCTACGTTGTGAAGGAGGAATGATAAGGTCATCCCAGCCGGCATCAATAGTGATATGTACAGCACCTGGAATGGATAAAGGTTGTGCGGGTAAACCACTAATCAGCGCTAAAACGGCAGGGTGAGGTTTCAGTTGTAGCAGCGGGCCATCTCCCTCTACCAGTAGTAACCCCCTGGATACCAGTAAACCGAGGCGACCGGTTAATTGTTGTGCAGACAAATACTCCTCATCATTGAGTGCCAGCAGTCTGTGTATAAATGCCAGTGTGGGATATATATTGCTAGTTTGCTGTAAATCCTGAAGCATTAAAGCCACATTAGGATTAATGGCAGGGGCGTAAACGCAGGCCAGCATATCCAGTGCCAGATCTGGCAAGCCTTCGATGGAAAGCTTATGCCAGCCAGATAATTCCTTGCGTAAAAACTCGACCTGATGTTGAGCATCCTGCAACTGTTTAATCAGTTTATCTGAAGGTTCTCTATCAGCTCTTGATTCGAGCAGGCATAAACACAGTATTTCAATGCGTTTCCATTCTGTCGCAAGATTTGAAGAAATCACCATTTCTGCAATAACCGACATCAGCTTGTCTCTCTGGTTAGTGTTATCAACAGTGGATTGCTGCGAATTCGTACGCCTGCACCACTGGATGTAGTGTCGACCCATTCGCCGCTATCCGGGTCAAACTTAATGTAACGTTCGGCAAACAGTTGCAACTGCCAGTTATTTTTTGTGTTATCAATTGCAGTCCAGTGGGCCTGTGTCAGCGTGAAATTTGTGGTAGCAGGTGCAGGCAAATTATTGATATCCAGTGTTTCTACATCGGCTGAGATACTGAGCGGAGTAATATTTTGCCAGGCAGGACTCGTATCAATATCTGGAGGATTTTGTAACAGTTGTCCTACCAGGTTTAAATCACCGGTTTTGAGCGGATCACCGGCTACCCAGAGTTCAATTTGAGGGAAACTGCTAAAGTCAGCATCGGCTCCAGCATTAGGAACCTGCAGATTAATGCTCAGATCAGCCTGCCTGTTTGCAGCCAGCCCGCTAATCATCATGATTGCCGGTGCCCATTGTGGGTTTGACAGGTCAACACTAATGGATGGTACCTGTGGAAATTGTGTCTGCCCGTCCGTTGGCCAGCGTGCATATCGATTATTAATATTACTGACTGCCCTGGTACCGACGGATGCCACTCTGGCAACCTGTGGTTTCGGTATGTCTGGTTTTATAGGTGCCAGTGCAATTTCATACACGATCGATGGACGATAAACTGTTTCACCCTGCGTAGACCAGATCTGGTTGATCTGGTCATCTGCCAGTGGACGGGCAATAAACTGGGTATGCCAGAGTTCTTCGGGTGTATCTCCCTCAATCAGTAAAACGGGTTGCTCCTGAAACAGGCGCATAACCTGGGATAGCATGCTGAGCTCATTGAACCCGGCAGAAAAATCGACAGTAGTATCATTGTCGGTATCTTCATCGACACCAAAAGCGGTGATGATGCAATACATTTTGACCCATTGCACATCTCCGGGTTGAGAGTCTGCAGCAAAGCTGAAGGGTTCAAAGCGATAAAAAAATAAGTTAAGCGTATTAGTGCCATTGTTCGCAGACTGATTGGCAGCAGGCGCGCCTATAGTGACTGTAACATCCCAGTCAGCAGGCGTTGGCGTCAGCCCTAAAGTGCTGACGTGTTCGCGTATAACATTACAGATATTGGCTAATGATGATGTAGGTAAGGGCATTTCATAAGCCTCTCAACCCAAATGGTATGGATGGGCTGGCTGAGTTTGATACGGGTTTAACTGCAGGCCTGGCGGCTGCCTGATCATCCACTAAAATATTAATATTACCGATACGGACCTGAGGTGTTTCAGCAGATTTTGCAGTATTTGATGTTTTTGATTGTGCTGAAACTGGTGATGTTGTATTAAATGTTAAAGTTGTTGCCTGTCTTTTTATCGCTACCGCTACAGGTATTTCTTGCTGCGCATCAATGTCAGTATGTTGTAGCTCTGAATTGATGGAGCCTGGCGGTGTTTCTGAAGAAAATTCCATTTCTAGCGGTTTTGGACTGGAATCGGTTTGAATAGACTGATTTACCGATTCAATAGCTGCAGTTTGTGTTTCGGAAGCTGTCGATGTTTTAGTCGAAAAAAATTCTCTGTCAATTGTATTTTGTTGATTCAAGTCCGCAGAAGGCAATCTTTCCTGGATACTATTTTGCAGTTTCATGGGTTCGAGCTGATGCTGTTCAGGTTGTTTTAGCTGATCCAGTTTTGCCGGTGATACTGGAGATGATTTATATCCGCTAATACCTGCTTCCAGCGATTGAGTAGAGCTTGATGTTTGCACAGCGGCTGGTACATTGGCTGTTGTACTTTTAGATGGTGAATCGTATTTGGAATCACTGACTACTGGCGCACCTACTCTGAGTGGAACTGCCTGATTCGATAAATCAACCGTATTGTTAATGTGTATTGCTTCCTCTGCTACAGAAAAACCGGATGTCGTCGTAACCGGAATATCTGTTTGCATTTCAGTTTTGACCGGTCTATTTAAATTTTCAAGGGACGAAAAATCAGGTGGCTTTTGACCGGGTTGACTGGCTAAGGAATAATCAGTTGCAAGCTTTCTTGATGGCTGCAAACTGTGTTTTATTAAGCCGGACATGAGCTTCATTAAACTTCTCCCCGGGACGCATGAATAAAATCATCTGCCTGATATTTTCCCTGGCTGCGTTGAATTAGTTCCAGGTAGTGTTTGCGGCGTCTTTTAGGTAGTGCCAGAATGTCTTTCTCTGACCAGTGATAATTAACTGCCAGAGTATGGATTTCTTCATCTAAATCCTGAGTTGATTGACTGATCCAGGAATAGTGATCGATGTTTACCTGTTGTTGAAAAGAACAATACGGGCACTCGATACTGACTGATGTTCCAGGCTGCGGGGACATTTCATCCAGCTTATGATCAATTAACTCGAGATCATCCTGACTTAGAGTATGGATGTTCTGAGTATGACTGGTCGCAGATAGCAGGAGTTGCAACAGAAGATCCATAGCATTCTGCTCATTTTGGGCATTGCTGGCGAGACTCTCTTCATCAGCACCTGACGGAACCCTGATTTTAACTTCTCCCGAACTTAATAAAATTGATGTGTCAGGATAATCTTTACCCGCTGGTTTAACAGGCATGCTGGTTGGTTCAAACTGAAACTGGATTTTTTCATCACAATGTCGACAATGTGAGGTGAGCCATTGTGGTGACGGGTCAAGCAAAGCCTGTAGCTGTAACATCAGGTATAACCTGTCTCCGCTGCACAATGAGCGAACCAGTTCTTTGCTGGCTGTTAATCCTGCCACGTTATCCAGTGCCTGAACTAAAATCAGGGTTACCTGCTCGGCGAGGGATTTTAGTTCGAAACCACTTTCACTGATGACACGCTCAAGCGTTCCTGTGAGAGGTTTGAAGTTAAAACTTCGACACACTTTTTGATCAACAATTATGCCGCCAGGCAGTTCCATCAGATCACCTGGTATTAAGTTTCTGATGGTTCACTGACAGCTGTGTCACGTTCCCAGCCTTCATGCTGCAAGGTTAAGATCTGAATGCCGACAGCATTCATACTATTTGAGTCCAGTTCGGGTAAAGCCTGATACTCGGAAACCCAGGCCCGATATAATTTGTAGGAAATGGCTACCTGGCCCTGTAAATTGAGCACATTAATAATAATATCCTTACGAAAATGTAACTGCTCAGCGTAAAAGCG
>CALCSG010000509.1 GCA_937894085.1 uncultured Gammaproteobacteria bacterium
CTCTTTCCTTAACAGTGCAGCTAGGTTAAGTTGCACTTATGAGTTGAATTCGGGGCTTCATAAATACCCTGATGTCCGGCAATATAAATTGCTTTATCTAAGCCACGACCACGCGATGTTTTCCTGAATTTTTAGCTCGGTAAAGCGCCTGATCAACACGTTTAAAAAAACGACTAAAATCATCTCCAGCATGCAGCATCGACAATCCAATACTCATTCCTACAGCAGGAAATTCAAGACATTCGTCTACTTGTATTTGTTTTACACCGGAGAGTATTCGATTTGCCACATCTATTGCCCCCTGAATTTCGGTCATGGGTAAGGCAGCGACAAATTCATCTCCTCCATAGCGAAATAACATATCTGTATCGCGTAATCGAGCGGTCACAGTCTCAGCAATTTTTTCAAGCAGGCGATCACCGACATCATGACCACAGGTATCATTAATTTTTTTAAAACCATCCAGATCCATAATCATCATCGCCAGACGCTGGTCATGTCGTTTAGCTAATTTCACTTCACGCGGTAATAGTTTATCCATTGCCGCGCGGTTATTAATATTGGTTAGTGGATCCGTGTAAGCAGAGGTTATAGCGATGAGATACATCAATGCATTTTTTAACGGGTAAACTAATGAACATAGTAACTCTTCAAACTGACACACTTCGTTGTGACTGAAAGGCTCCTTGCGGTATATAGTTAACTCGCCAAGATCCATTTGCTGAATCGTAAGATGGTAATGCAGACTATGTGTGTTTAATTTCCCAAATTTTGCCTGAGCCTTATGTAACTCTGAAACGTACCGGTAACTTACATGTGGCACCAGACTATTAATTTCATGAGAAAAAACTTTTAATATATCCTCGATTATCAAATGTCTGGATAACAAATCTGTTAATTGCAAAATTTTCAGATATTGCTTATCACTCACAACCTGTTCGGGCTTCCTGGAGTCAAGCGCTATCACCTGACCTTTAATTCTGGTTTCACCCATCAGAGTAGTAATTTGTGGCATAACATTAATTCCTGTCAATCTGAATAAATCATTTACCATGAACTTATGCGAGTATCATGCCACTTTAATAATTCGTTTATAATCATATAGTTAAAACGAAATCTAAAATTATTCAGGTAATTTCGACAATTTATTGTCATATTTCACCTGTAAAACAGGGTTATCGACAATTTTTTACTCAAAATAAATTACGAAAATTTAAACAACTGCCGATAACCTCAGTAAAGCGTCAAAATAATTGAGACTCAACCTGAAGCAAATATCTCTCTACTGACTTACAGCTTAATAATCTATACTGATTACATCAATATAAGGCGGCAGCCTTTTTCCTATGGTGGATAGAAATTGCCCGATGGACGTGCTTAACAACCCAATATCGAATATTCAAATCGATACATTACAGAAACCTGTCATCGATATTTTGAACAGACTGCTGGAGGCAGGTCTATTCAGAGCGTTAGTCATTGAAACAAATGGAAACAAGGTATTATTAGATACGGCTTTTGGTCAACTCAACGGAGTGTCGACCGAAAAGTTAAGCAAAGGGGATGAAATTTTAGCCCGATTATTATCAACAAAGCCTGAACAAAGCATAAAAGTAGAGCAGATTGTAACGGCCAAACAGGCGCTACCGGAAAAAATTTTAAATCAGTTAATAAAATTAGTAGAGTCCGTATCGAATCGAGTAATTAGCAAATCCGACTGTTCTTCAACTGCAGTAACGAATCAGTTTTCTGTTTTACCGCTGGCCATAAAAGTGCTGGGGCATACGACTAATGAAACACTGCTTCAACTGAACCACAAAACATATTCTATTCCCCGCCAGTCACTACTTGAAAAAGGAGAAACCTTACTACTTAAAACTACTGCTAACAATAAAGTTGAGCTTTTCAGAATACAACCGGAAGGCATTCTTAAAAATGCATTAGCCCAACTTTTACCTCGTTTAATACAACAAAAAAACACCGTTGAATATAGTCATTTACAAAAGCTCATGGTAAATATTCTAAAGTTACGCCCTGATGATACGCAACTTAAGACAACGGCACATAGCTTCAATAAAAATATTCACACAACGGTTGTTATGTCTGAAAAAAAGCAGCCCGAAAGGATATTAGAAAATCAGAAAACTGTAGATATGCCGGCAGTCAAATCCACAAAAGAAAATATTGTTGCTACAAAATCCATAGCCACTCAAACAGAAATACCTGTCAAACTTATAAAACAACTCCTATCTAACCTGTCTCAACCTGTTGCCAGAACAGATAATATCAATGCCGAATCACTGCAAAAAATTTTTCGCATGCTGACACTGATTAAACCTGCTACTGCATCTACAAACCCGGATAAGGTTTTATTTACCATTCCAGGTAAGTTGAGTGAATTACATAACGCAGTAAAATCCTCACCCGAAAACTTTAAATTATTACTGCGCCAGATACTCGAGTCTAATGCAGGAGAAGGTAATACAAAAGTGGCTGACAATGTTTTTCTCGAAACATCCAATACACTAAAAACCGAATTATTACAGCAGCTGGAACAGACAATCAGCCAGTTACTGGCCCAAAAAACCACCATACGGCTAAACCAGGAACTTAACCAGCCTATCCAGGTTAATATTAACATTCCTATACAACTGAATAATGAGACCACATCCTTAAAGTTAAAACTTAAGGAGCGAAACACTAGTGATAACAATGAGGAAAAACACTGGGAAATTAACCTGTCATTTGAATTCGCTTTACTGGGTTTAATCAGTACAAACATTTTGTTGCAGGATTCAAAACTGTCAGCTCATTTCTGGGCAGTAAAACCAGGCACAAAACTGTTAATCGACACTCACATGGATCAATTTAAAAATCAGCTTAAGAAAAGTGGTTTCGAGCTCGGACTGTTTGACTGCTTTACAGGAAAGCCTGCATCACAGGATGAAAACTCTCACCCTGTGGGTGAAAACCTGGTAGACATAAAAGTATGAACGTTACAATTGATAGAGTTTATTTATTCATCATTTTAAACATAGTTACACCACGAAGGCCGCAGGAGAAATTATTGTTTAACGAACATTTTTTTCTAAATCGCAATAGTAAAGCGAATTATCAGGTTGCCATAAATTTCACTTGCCTTTCTTCGTGCGTTTCGTGTCATCGTGGTGAATATTTTTTGACTTTAAATCACTTCGCATAGAGACAGTATGGACAAAAAAAATAAAAAACCAAAATTTGCAATAGCACTGGAATATGATGGAGAGCAGGCTCCTGTAGTTACCGCTAAAGGACATCAGGAAATAGCTGAAGAAATATTAACCATTGCGCAACAGGAAAATATTCCAGTGTATGAAGATAAGGAGTTATCTGCATTGCTCGATCAACTCGATTTAGGTGATCATATTCCGCAGTCTTTATATGTTGTTATCGCGGAAGTACTCAGTTTCGCGTATCGGTTATCAGGTAAACATAAAGACTTTACGGATAAACTATAACGTTAGGATTAACTGAACACTACACCATAGTTTGCTGGCACTGACTTTTTACGCGTAAGTATCAATTCCAGCTTTTTTCCTGTCAGAGTTTGCGCTCTCTGATTTACTATCAGTAGATTGTGGTTTTTTTTCACCACTTTTTTCTGTTGCAGGTTATTGCTGGCTTTTGTGACCGGTGAAACAGGTTTTATTGTCTGATTAGCCATCACTGTTTAGCCTCATAAATGAGCGGATTAAAAACCGGATATGTCTCCCCATTCTGATTCACTTAATAATTTATTAAGATCGACCAGAATCAGCAACATTTCTCCACGACTTACAACGCCATCGATATATTTAGATGATTCTGCATTACCAACATTAGGGGCAGAATCAACTTCACTTAGTTTAACATCCACCACTTCTGCAACACTGTCCACCAGTATGCCAATAATTTGATGTTGAACTTCAATGACAATAATTCGGGTCATATCATCACTTTCCTTGGGTGATAATCCAAAACGTGTTCGAGCATCAATGACACTAACCACATTCCCCCTCAAATTAATTATCCCAAGAACATAATATGGAGCACCGGGAACGGGAGCTACTTCAACTTCTCGCAGAACTTCCTGTACCTGCATGACATTAATGCCATAAATTTCATGTTCCAGGGTAAAGGTAACACACTGGATTTTCCCAGTATCTTCCTGTGAAGCTGCCATAATGATCTCCAGTTAATGCTGTATTATCAGGTTATCGACCTGTTTAAGAATTTATTAAGTATAGTTTTATAAAAGTTTAGTTTTTAACTAATTCTGTCACTTTCATACTTATTCAATTGTTTCAAAATTTTTTTAGGGTCAAGTAGAGTTGCTAGCGAATGCTTGATGGTTCCCAGCGAAAATGTATTGCTATTTTGTTTTGACCATTTCACATCCTGTTCTTTCAGATTAACCACATTTCCTAATGTATCACAGGTAATAGCCCAGTTATCATCGCCAAATACCAGTATATGCTGAGTATCCGGTTGCTGCTCTTTACAACTGTTAATTTGTATAATTTTAGCAGTATCTGCAACTTTCACATTCAACTCTCTATGTTTCAATATTCCCAGAAACCAGTCTGGTGAACCCGGTAACATGGTTAGCCTGCCACCCCAGGTCAATACGCTACCCATCTTAATTAACGGTATTGAAAGCTGGTTTCCGCAAACACTAAACATCAGACATTGCAGTGGAAAAGTATAGTCATAAGAATTAAGCTGTAAGTCTGATTTTTCTTTTTTCTGCAGCAGTGTCTGTTCAATATCAATAGCGGGTTGTTCAACTTTAGTGGCATCTTTATCGATAGCAACTTGCGTTGTGACTATTTCCTGTTGCAGCTCGGGCAACAGAACTAAATTTGATTTTGATTTCAGCTGTACAACTTTTTGAGGCTTTGGCTGCTCAGTCGATTCCTGCAGCAAGGTATCCAGAAAGTCTTCAACAGCAGACCCTGGCTTAAGCAGATTGCTGTGATCTTTTTCCTGCATTATTATCTCTCTCATGGATTCCCAAAAGGAAATTGATCAATTTTTTATACGCCAGTGACCCTCTTGAATAAGGTGCCATAGTAGGCAGAGGAACACCCACTTTACTGGCATCCCGAAACTTGGTATCGATAGGGATGACAGAACCCCACACGTTAAATCGATAAATTTCTTTCATCTTTTTTAACGCATCCAGTGAGGCATTGGTTCGCTTATCATACATAGTCGGGACTATCATATAAGGTGTTTTTTTGTGTAGTGACTTTTCTACCATTTCTAGGGTATGTGTCATCCGCTCTAGCCCTTTAAGTGATAGATAATCGGTTTGTGCCGGAATTAAAGCCTGATCACAGGCTGCCAGCGCATTGATCATCAATATGCCCAGCATAGGGGGGCAGTCAATCAATCCATACGCAAATTTATCCTCTACACATTTAATTGCTTTTGCTACAACCAGACCCTTTCCCGCACCCTGCTGCGAACCAATCTGTCGATCAAGAGTTGCTAATGCTGTAGAAGCTGCGAATAGATAGGTGTTTTTTATCGAAGTAGGCAACAACAGCCTGGCAACATCGGCAGGAGTGGATGTCGGATTGGCGAACAATGAATAGACTCCTGTTTCAATCTCATCCGGGTTATATCCCAGATAACTGGTGAGCGATCCATGCGGATCGAGATCAATCAGTAGTATTCTTTTTCCAGTATTTGCTAAATGACCGGCCAGACTGACCACTGATGTCGTTTTTCCGACACCACCTTTTTGATTTATGCTTGCCCAGGTTTTCATAATAATTGATTAATACTCTATCCATTATATGAGTCAATTTTAATTACCATGGGTAAACTGTATAGCCTGTTTTAGCATACAAATTACTCATTACGAAAAAGCCTTTAACAGTCCGGGAATATCCAGAATAATAGCAATATTTCCATCGCCAGTAATGGTCGAACCTGACATACCGGGTAATCCCTGTAACAATCGATCAAGTGGTTTAATAACCACCTCTTCCTGTCCAATAACCTGATCGACTACAAACCCAACAGAGCTGTTGCCGACTCGAGCCATAATAACATGTTGGTCACCATCCATTTCTGCATTAACTTCATTTCCTTTCAACAGCCATTTTCTCAGATAGAATATGGGTGGAGCCTTTCCTCGATTTAAAACGACTTCCTTACCATCAACAACACTAATTTTTTTGGTGCTCAACTCAAAAATTTCATCCACTATCGAAAGTGGCAATGCAAATTTTCTTTTGCCAAGTTGTATCATCAGAGTTGGCAAAATAGCCAGCGTTAATGGTACCTTGATACGCAGTTCCGTACCTACACCCAGGGTAGAGTTTATTTCTATCAAACCATTCAACTGAGATATTTTGGTTTTCACCACATCCATCCCCACGCCACGACCCGACACATCCGAAATCTGATCTTTAGTCGATAACCCGGGCATGAAAATCAAATCAAAACATCCTTTATCATCCAGTCTGGAAGCCGTCTCAGCATCCATTAATCCCTTTTCAATAACTTTATTTCTTAATATCTCAGGATCCATACCTGCACCATCATCCAGTATCGATAGAATAATATGATCACCTTCCTGCTGTGCCGATAAAATTACCTTACCCTGTCTTGGCTTACCTGCTTTTTCACGAACATCTGGCAACTCGATACCATGATCCACCGAATTTCTAACCAGATGGACAAGCGGATCAGCCAACGCTTCAACCAGGTTCTTATCCAGATCGGTTTCTTCTCCCTGTAGCTCCAGTAATATTTCCTTATTTAAGCTTCTTGCCAGATCTCGTACGACTCGCGGAAACCGGCCAAATACTTTTTTAACAGGCTGCATGCGCGTTTTCATAACTGCCGTTTGCAAGTCAGCAGTCACCACATCCAGACTTGAAATGGCCTTGTGAACGCGCTCATCTTCAAATGTCTGACGCAAATTATTCAGACGATTTCGGGTTAAAACCAGTTCTCCCACCAGGTTCATAATGTCATCCAGACGGGCAGTATCTACCCGCACGGTAGTCTCCCCTTTACTGGAAGGAGGTTCTTTTTTTGCTACCTGTTGGGTAGTTTGTGGTTTAACTGGTTGGGCCGGTTGAGGTTTTGCTGGCGGTGCTTTATTAACTGCCTGCACGCGGTCAGTTCTGCTATCCGATTTAGCGTTATTAACTGCTTTAGGCCCCTTACCTTTGCCATGCATATCATCTAACAGCGCTTCAAATTCATCGTCAGTGATTTCGTCAGAATTATCCCTGTCATTTTTTGCAGGTGCCTCAGGTGATAAAACGGAATCTGCTTTTCCCGGTTCAACGTTATCTATAACTTCTCCGCTGCCTGGAGTGGGCCGTGCACCTTTCCCATGTAACTCATCCAGTAAAGCCTCAAACTCATCATCTGTAATTTCATCGGAAGAAACAGCAGCTTCCCTCTTTTTTTCAGTTTCTACCGTTTTAGTCGAACCTGCTGATCCATGCAACGCATCGAGCAATGATTCAAATTCTTCATCAGTAATTTCATCTTTTCCGGAAACAAAATCGTCTGCTGCTTTATCGGGATCAGTGCTGACACTTTCAACTATTGGTTGTTGCTGGTCCTGCGCCGGTACCGCCTCAACCCCAATGGATGCAGCATCAGGATTTTGCATATCAATCAGTTCCTGAATTAACTCTGCCGGGGCGGCGGTGGGATCATCTCCTGATTTTATTTCTGCAAACATGCTATTAACTTCATCAAGTACCCTCAGGAAAGAGTCCATCATATTAGCATTAAGACTAATTTCATGATTTCTAAGCAGGTTAAAAACATCTTCAGACTTATGACAGACAGCCACCAGGTTATCCAGTGCAAGGAAACTACCGCCGCCTTTGATTGTGTGAAATCCACGAAAGATTGAATTCAGTAAATCAGAATCTTCCGGCGACCGTTCCAAATCAACCAGCTGCTCATTCAATGTTTCAAGAATTTCGCCTGCTTCAAGCAGAAAATCCTGTAAAATGTCGTCTTCTAGATCTATTGCCATGATTTAACCTGCAAATCCTATATGGTAGACACTCAAAGTTTCTATTTCTAAAAACCTAAACTGGCCAGTAAATCGTCAACTTCATCCTGATTTGTTGCGACTTCTTCTTTATTGGCTGACGCTAACTGTGGCCCATGCGCCATCGTGCCATCTTTACTTTGTTCCTTATTATTTGAAATTTTAGAGCCGGTTATTGCCACCAGCCTAACCAGTTTGCCTTCTATTTCCTGTACCATGTTAGTGACCTGCTTGATCATCTGGCCGGTCAGATCCTGATAATCCTGGGCCATCATAATATCGGTCATCTTGTCTTTGACTCTATCACTTTCATCGCTAATAGAGCTTAAAAATTGATCAATATCATCGGTAAGGGTCAGGAAATCTGTCTTCGACATTTCCTGACTTTTGAAATTTTTCCAGCGCGCATGCATATCTTTCGACTTATCATTGAAAATATTAACGATATCGACAGTTTCTTCTGCGTTAGTCATTGTACGATGAGCGGCTTCATCGGTTTTTGTCACAATAAAATTAAGCCTCTCCTTGGCATCGGGAATATCTTCTTCGGCAAGTTCTGCAACACGTTGATCATCACCAAAAGCATTAATCGACTCATGAATCTCACGGGTCAATTTGCCTAACTCCTGGAACAGGGTAGACTCCCTTAAGGTGGTTAATTCACCGATTAGCTGATTAGACTTTTCTACATTTCCTGCCTTTATTGCCTCACCCAGATCATTTAAACGAATTAAATATTCTTCAGTCACATGGCTAGTAGTGCTGCTTTCACTCATGCCTCCAGCCTCTCAAATATTTTTTCGATTTTCTCTTTCAGGATTACCGCTGTAAAAGGTTTCACCACATAGCCGTTAACACCTGCCTGAGCCGCTTCTACGATCTGATCACGTTTGGCTTCAGCAGTTACCATCAAGACAGGTAAGCTGCTTAACTTCTCATCGGCCCTTACCGTTTTGAGCAATGTCAAACCATCCATTCCGGGCATATTCCAGTCCGTCACTAAAAAATCAAACTTTCCAGATTGCAGTAAAGGTAAAGCGGTCTGACCATCATCAGCTTCAGTGGTATCGTTAAATCCCAAATCGCGAAGCAGATTTTTGATAATGCGACGCATAGTTGAAAAGTCATCAACAATAAGGATCTTCATATTTTTATCCATGCAACCTCCGACTATTGCATATGAAATTGAAACGCCTTAACTGTTCTAACCAGTGTTATCGGCTGATTCATAATTACTTTAATTTTTGTTACAGGAGCAGCAGATAAACCTTGCCATCCCCGATAAATATTCTGGATAAATCCAGCGACCTGATAGATATTTTGTAAACAAGAATTACATCTATTAATTTCTAGTTAAGCATAGTTCACTTTAACTAACTTTTTACCAATCTTTCATTTTAGAACGAATTCTTAAAACTGCCTGCGCATGTATCTGACAAACTCGCGATTCACTGACTTCTAAAACCTGACCAATTTCACGAAAATTCAATTCATCATCATAATACAGGGACATAACCAGTTGCTCTTTTTCCGGTAATTCGCCAATACTACTTGCCAGTTGACGTTGATTTTCTTTATCAGTCAGGGCTTCATCGGGTGTTTTTTCAGTCGAAACAGGTACCTGGTAATCACCCTGCTCTTCCAGCGCATCCGTACTAAATAACCTGGATGAATTTGAATCTACCAGTATTTGATGATATTCCGACAGGCTAACGCCTAATTCTTTCGCTATCTCAACATCAGTTGCATCACGTCCCTTGCTAACTTCAATATTTTTTATGGCTTCACTAACTGCACGATATTTACGGTGCACCGAACGAGGAGTCCAGTCCAGCTTACGTATTTCATCCAGCATGGCCCCGCGAATTCGAATGCCGGCAAAAGTTTCAAAGCTGGCACCGTGATTAGCACTATAATTACTGGCCGCTTCCAGTAACCCCAACATACCTGCCTGAATTAAATCATCGACCTGGACACTGTCCGGCATCCGGTTAATCAAATGGAAAGCTATTCTTTTTACCAATACAGCATGCTGCGCTACGATACTATCTCCACCGTAAGCCTGTACTTCAGCATACATGGCATGACCATTCATTGCCTCATGCCTCCGCCCTGCGCGCTGTAATTGATCAATCTCTCGATAAAGAATTCCAGGTGCCCTTCCATCGTTTGAGGAATTGGCCAGTCCTGAATCTTCTGGGATAACTTGCGAAAAGCCATCGCTGCCGGACTTCTTGGGTATTGTTGAATCACACACTTTTGTTTTTGAACCGATTTTTTCAAATAGTCGTCATAAGGAACAGATCCCATAAAGTCTAAAGTTGCATCCAGATATTTATCTGCAACTCTAGATAACTTCATATATAGCTCACGTCCCTGCTGAATGCTATGTGCCTGATTCGATAAAATGTGAAAACGCTGAACATCGAAGTCTCGATTCATAACTTTAATCATGGCATAGGCATCAGTAATCGATGCCGGCTCATCACAAACTACAACAATTACTTCTCTTGCCGCGCGAATATAACTGACCACAGATTCGGATAGCCCTGCAGCCGTATCTATCATTAGAGTATCGACTGGTGTAGTTAATTCTGAAAACGCTCGAATAATACCGGCATTTTCGGCAGGGGACAGGTCAGCCATGCTCCTGGTACCGGAAGAAGCAGGAATAATTTTAATGCCAGCCGGGCCTTCAATGATGGTATCTTCCAGTGAACACTCACCGTTAATGACATGCGACAGATTATAGCCGGGGCTTAATCCCAGCAATACATCGATATTTGCCAGTCCTAAGTCCCCATCCATCACCAGTACTTTCTGGCCCTGTTGCGCCAGAGACACTGCAAGGTTAACCGTAATATTACTTTTACCGACTCCACCCTTGCCACTGGTGACTGCTACAACCTGAACGGGTTTCTGATTATTCATTTGCCTGATGCCTTGTGCCTGATCCATAATTTGTCTCGATGTCAAATCCCAGAATGTCAAGTTGACTGGTTGTTAATAATATGATGATAGCGAAATGCCATAGTTTCCTTATCCACCTGCTCTCCATATTTCTGCATCAACGACACCGCTTTACTGACCAGCCTGTGATTTTTTGCCTGCTGTAAATCTTCCGGAACGCGTTGCCCTGTGCCACAGTAAGTCAATGGCAAATTATGCCTGATGGCAGTGGTTATAATGCCGCCCAAACTGGCCGATTCGTCCAGTTTGGTGATTATTCCTCCGGCCAGTTTTACCTTATTAAAATTTTTGATAGTTTCGTTTAATGCGGCCAGTTGAGTATTTGCAGACAGCACCAGGTATGGGCGAATCTCGGGCGAACCATGATGCATTTTATGAAACTGTTCCGAAAGGCGAACATCTGACTGGCTCATACCGGCAGTATCGATTAATACCAGCTTTTTATCGGTCAGCATTTTAAGCCGATCATTTAATTCTTCACTGCCATCGGCGGTAAGCAGCGGGATTTCCAGCATTCGAGCAAAATGCTGAAGTTGCTCATGTGCTCCAATACGAAAATTATCGGTGGTAATCATCGCTACAGAACGTTTGCCATGAGTATGTGCAAAACGTGCTGCCAGCTTTGCGATAGTCGTTGTCTTGCCGACTCCGGTAGATCCCACTAAAGCTATTCGCCCTCCATTGGTCAGAATATCCGATGTTGAAATAGGTATAGACTTAGCCAGCAAACCCAGCGCCTGCTGCCACACTTTATGGGGTTCTTCAGTCATCTTACCGAGCCGCTTGAATATCATTTCACAGACATCGTTTCCCAACCCCAGCTCAGTCATTAAATTTAGTAGTACCGTGCGTACAGGGTGAAGATCACTGTAACGATCCCAGTCCAGAACACTTAACTGGCTTTGCATTAAATCACGTAAATTTTTAATCTCATCCTTAACTTCATCCATCATAGGATTGTGATTGTAATGATTAGCGGGTGGATTATACTGTTGTGGTGATTCGGCAAATTGACGGGCTGAGGCTTCAGTTTTAGCTGCGTTTTGCGCACGACTGCTTTCGTTCTGGCGTATTTTAACTTCTTCTTCTACCGGCAACATTTTCCTGCGAATAGAAATTTCAGCTTTTTTCACTGCCGCAACAGGTGCCACTTTTTTCATTACCGGCCTGGACTGTCTGTGTTCAGCTGGTGCTTCAGCTACCGCAATATCGACCCGATTTACTTCTCCAGGATTTACAACGGGATGCTTCGCTGAGGACATTCCCAAAACCGGTTCCCTGCGATTTTCGTTGGACTGGTCGAATAAAAAATCAGGAACGGTCTTGATGTCTAATTCAGCATTACTCAGGTTTGGTTCGGTATTGTCAATTCGTGCAGCAGTAACAACTTTGGAAACTGGAGTTGCGGGTACACCGGAATAAGCATCAACAGCTTGATGATCGAAGTCAATAGCCGATAATATTTCCACACCACCAGGTACTTTTTTATTGCCGAGAATTACTGCATCAGGACCCTGCTCAAGTTTCACCTGGGCCAATGCTTCTCGCATAGTTGCTGCATAAGTTCGTTTTATTCTCATTCCAACACCTGACTTTTAATGATGGCCAAAACTGCAGCTATTTCAGGTAGTTACCTGTTGCTCAGTGGGTGCTGGGCTACCAACACTCGCGATGACCTTAATTTGTTTATCTTCAGGGATCTCTTCATAACTCAAAACATGTAGCCCCTGAATTCCATGTCTTACCATGCGTGACAGGAAGGCCCTGAGGTTTTGCGAAACCAGTAACACAGCAGGCTGACCTTTTGATAACTGGTTTTGCGTACTTTCCTTGAGTGAGTTATGCATCATCTGGGCTAGTCCCGGCTCAAAAGCCATGACCTTTCCATCTGCTCCCTGTACTGACTGAAGCAATATCTGTTCCAAAGATGGATGTAATGTCATAACAGATAGCTCTGACGCCATTCCGAAGATATTTTGAACAATTTGTCTACCCAGTGAAACTCGCGTTAATGCAGATAACACGCCAGCATCTTGACTCTGATTACCATGATCTGCCAATGTTTCGGCGATACTGCGTAAGTCCCGAATAGAAACCTGTTCCTGCAACAGGTTCTGTAAAACTTTAGCAATGACACTCAAAGAAAGCGGTTTAGGCGTCAGATTTTCAACCAGTTTTGGAGAAGTCCTCTTCAATACCTCCATCAATTCCTGTACTTCTTCATGACCAATTAATTCATGCGCATTATCCTGCAACATTTGACTCAGGTGGGTGGCTATCACTGTTGACGTATCTACAACGGTATAACCAAGCGTCTGTGCATGGTCTCTTAACGACGGGTCTATCCAGATGGCTTCCAGACCGAAGGCTGGATCTTTTGTTATGCTGCCTGATAGTTCTCCATAAACAGTGCCGGGGTTTATCGCCAGGTCTTTGCCAGTCATTACATCAGCTTCTCCCATCGGAACACCCAGTAAACTTAAACGGTAACTGTTTGGTGACAGGTCCAGGTTATCCCGAATATGGACTGACTGAACCAGGAAACCGAGTTCCTGAGACAGCTTTTTACGCACCCCCTTGATGCGTGTCATCAATTCTCCTCCCTGACGCGCATCCACCAGCGGAATTAGTCCGTATCCCACTTCCAGGCCAATAATATCGACTGTTTTCACATCATCCCAGCTGAGTTCTTTTTGCTCGGGTTTTACTTCTAATTCCTGAATGGGTTCGACAACCACTTCCTTCAGCTGCTGTTTTTTATGGATACTGTAGGCCATCCCCCCAGAAATTGCGGCCAGCGTCAGAAAGGCAAAATTAGGCATCCCCGGAATTAAACCCAGCATCGTTAGTATCACCGCAGAAACGATTAATGGTCGGGGATCAGCAAACATTTGTTCGAATATCAGGGTCCCCATCTCTTTCGATGCAGATACCCGGGTTACGATGATTGCGGTAGCAGTCGATAATACCAGTGAGGGGATTTGGGCAACCAGTCCATCACCGATGGTCAGTAAACTATAGTTTTTCATGGCATCGGCTGCCGCCATATTATGCTGCAGGATTCCGATCGCCAGTCCGCCAATAATATTAATAAATAAAATCAGAATACCTGCAACCGCATCACCCCGTACAAATTTACTGGCACCATCCATTGAACCATAAAAGTCGGCTTCCTGAGCGACTTCAACGCGTCTCTGCCTGGCTTCTTCCTGAGTACATAATCCGGCATTTAAATCGGCATCTATTGCCATTTGTTTCCCGGGCATTGCATCCAGAGTAAATCGCGCACTGACTTCTGAAACACGTCCGGCACCTTTTGTCACCACAACGAAATTTATGATAACCAGGATACCGAAAACAACCAGACCGACCGCGTAGTTACCACCGATAACAAAATCACCAAAAGCTTCAATGACCTTACCGGCAGCGGCCGTACCGGTATGACCTTCGAGTAATACCACCCGGGTTGAGGCAATATTCAAAGCCAGCCTTAACAGAGTTGCCACCAGTATAATGGTCGGAAAAACAGTGAAATCGAGCGGTCTCATTGCATACACCGAAACCAGCACAACAATTAGCGCAAACGAGATATTAAAGGTAAATAACATATCCAGAATCATCGGTGGCAGGGGCAAAATCACCATACCCAACATCAATACTATGATGAAAGGCGCACCCAACCCATGTGCATTAAAGCTTTTAATATTCTGCAGAACTGATGATGTATTCATACTTTATATTTTCTCATCGGTGGGCACATAAGGATCGGGACGTTGCGGAATTTCCATCCCTTCCTTTTTAGCCTGATGTAACTGAAAAATGAAGGCCAGAACCTGAGCTACGGCATAAAATAATGGGGCAGGAATTTCCTGTCCAATCTTGCCCTGTGCGAAGAGAGCTCGTGCGAGTGGCGGCGCTTCAAAAATTTCTACCTCGTTTTCACGAGCTACTTCACGAATCCTGAAGGCCATATGATCCTGCCCCATAGCCACGATAACCGGTACCGGCATTGTTTCAGGATCATATTTCAACGCGACTGCAAAATGAGTCGGGTTAGTAATGATTACATCAGCCGTAGGTACGTCCTGCATCATACGACGCTGGGCCATTTCCTGTTGCAAAGCGCGTATTTTGGATTTCACCTCGGGACGACCTTCAGTTTCTTTCATTTCATCGCGCACTTCCTGCAATGTCATTTTTAATTTCTGACTATGATCCCATAACTGAAAAGGTACATCGATTGCAGCTATTAAAATTAAAGATGAAGACATCACCAGAAAGCTATAACCAAATAACCACGCTGCATGAGTGAGACCCTGTAAAAAAGGTTCCCGTCCCAGGCTCAGAAACTCATCCCATTTTGACCACATGAAAAACACCGCAATTGAAGCGACAACGAGGAACTTGGCCAGTGCCTTAACCAGCTCCATTAATCCTTTGGAAGAAAAAATCCGTTTTAGTCCTGCCAAAGGGTTTAAGCGATCCGTTTTAAACGCCATAGAACCAGCACTAAAAGCCCAGCCGCCCAGCATCAGGGGTGTCGCAAGTGCTACTACAGTCATCAACACCAGGAAGGGTAATATCCCCATTAATGCAGTCCATAGTGCTGTTTCAAAATGGGAGAATATTTCCGCAGAATTCATTATTTCTGTACGTGAAAGGGTAAACCCCGTTGACATCATTTCAGTCAGATGAGCCAGCATTGTCGGCCCCATCAACAATAGCCCGGAGGAACCTACAAACATTATCCCCATGCTGTTTAATTCTTTAGAACGCGGTACCTGGCCATTCTTTTTAGCTTCACTGAGCTTTTTCGAGGTAGGTTCTTCGGTTTTTTCCTGACTGCTGTCATTTTCAGCCATCACAGTCCCCCTATTTTCTGGCTGGCCTGCATACCCAGTAACAGGATAGAATTAAATCTCGGTAAAATGGTTGGCATCACCAGCATCAGGATTATAAATCCAACTAGCATGGTGACCGGGAAACCCACTGAAAAAATATTCAATTGTGGTGCTGCTCGAGTCATCACACCCATTGCCAGGGTAATCACTAAAATGGAAATCATGGCCGGTAAAGCAACCCAGGCAGCGCCGATAAACATTTGACTGGCAAAGCTTAAAATAACCCAGAAGCTGTCACGCGGAATACCTTCTCCAGTGATTGGCAAACTTTGAAAACTACTCACTACTAACTGAATAATCATCAGGTGACCGTCTAACGCCAGAAACATCAAAGTACCCATAATTAAAAAGAACTGGGACAATACCGGGACATTAACCCCGTTAGCGGGATCGACCATCGAAGCAAAGCCAAGACCCATACTCATTGAAATAACTTCACCAGCGATGGTTAAGGCAGCCAATACCATTTGCAGTACGAAACCCATGGCCAGACCGATTAAAACCTGGTGTATAGAAATAGTAAGACCAGCCACTGATAGAGAGTCTACCGCAGGCACTTCAGGAATTAAAGGTAAAACCACAAAAGATATCAATAAAGCCAGCACCACCCGGATTCGCACTGATACCATTCTCGTGCCTATTACCGGTATGGCCATTAGCATCGCGCTAATTCGCATGAAAGGCCACATCAAACTACCGACAAAAGCAGTGGCGTCAGCTGCGCTTACATCGATCATCGATAATCACCCTATTAACCCGGGAATGCTGAGATAAAGATTACGTGTGTAATTCAAAATCAGCCCAAGCATCCAGGGACCAGCCACCATGATAGCCAGTACCAGCACCAGTAATTTAGGGATAAAACTAAGAGTCATTTCATTGATAGAAGTCGCTGCCTGAAACATCCCGATTAATAGACCAATCGCCAGAGCCGAAATCAGCATCGGTGCAGCAAGCATGACGATAATATAAAGCGCCTGCTGTGAGAGATCGATGATAGTGTCGGCATTCATAAATTCACCCGTTGATCAGAAAACTGGAAGCCAGAGTTCCCATAATCAATGCCCAGCCATCGACCAGCACAAATAACATTAATTTAAATGGTAAAGAAATAATTAAAGGGGACAGCATCATCATACCCATCGACATCAGTACACTGGCCACCACCAGATCAATGATTACAAAGGGAATAAAGATAAGAAAACCTATCTGGAAGGCGGTCTTCAATTCGCTGGTCACAAAAGCAGGCATTAATAATCGTAAAGGTGTCGCTTCCGGTGAATCAATAGATTCAACTCCGGCTATATCGGCAAACATCTGGATATCCGTTTCACGAGTCTGTGCAAGCATGAAGGTCTTGAAAGGTTCCACAGCAATTTTCATAGCTTCGATGGCACTAACCTGCTCCTGTAAATAAGGCTGAATGGCTGTATCATTGACCTGTTCAAGTACAGGGGTCATGATAAACAGCGTTAAAAAGAGTGCCAACCCGAGAATTACCTGATTCGAAGGCGTCGACTGTGTACCCATCGCCTGACGTAAAATCCCGAGAACGATGATAATCCTGGTAAACGAGGTCATCATTAACAGGATGGCCGGTAACAGTGTTAACACGGTCATCAAAGCAAGAATTTCCAGTGTTACACTGTAAGTCTGACCATCTGCAGCTCCACCTGCAACACTCAACGCAGGTATACCCGCTGTCTGAGCCTCTACCGGTAAGCCTATAAAAAATAAAAATGGGAGTAGCAACCAGTTACGAGGCATTGTGTTTATCCCGGTTCATTAACTGATTAAATTTATTACTGAAAGAATCAGTTTGCGGATTACTGTCATCAGTCTGCACAGGCTTTTTCATCGTATGTAGCTTTTCTATACGACCCGGCGTTAAGCCTAGCAACAGCTGTTCATCACCGACCTGAATTAATGCTATGCGATCACGCTGTCCGACAGAAATGGCTGACACTATCTGTATCAACCCATTTTGTGAGTGTTGTGTTAACTGCATTTTTTTCATCAACCATGCCAGGCCGAAAATAAGCAATAGAATAAATACCAGTGCAAAAACCAGTTTAAATAAATAACCGGAAGAAACCGGATCTACAGCCGGAATTTTAGCGGTTACCTGTTCGGCAAATAGTGGTTGAGAACAAAAAATAAATAATGACAGCAACAGTTTCATGAGTTTTATTTTAAATTTTTAATGCGTTCAGCCGGACTGATTACATCGGTTAAACGGATACCAAATTTTTCATTCACCACCACCACTTCTCCGTGAGCCACCAGGGTACCATTAACCAGAACATCCATCGGTTCTCCAGCCAGTCGATCCAGCTCGACAACTGAGCCCTGGTTAAGCTGTAATAAATTACGAATACTAAGCTTGGTTCTACCGATTTCCATCGCAATAGTGACAGGAATATCGAGCACAACATCCAGGTTGATATCACCCTGTTCATAACTCTGTGATTTATTGAGTGGCTTGGTGGCTACTTTTTCAATCTCTTCTTCAGCCGCTGAACTATCAGCTTCACTCTGTTCTTCCATAGCCGCCGCCCACTCATCAGCCATTGCCTGCTGGTCTACTGGATCCTCTTTCTTTTCACTCATTACTGTACTCCCGATAAATCCGGCTGTTTTTAATCAATTTATTTCGCTTGTGAAATTTCATGTTTTTTTACGTGTAAGCGATTTGGTGATGAATCAATGTTTTCTTTTAATTCAAGAATAGTTTCAATTTTAATGCCCACATTACCATTATGATCGCCATACTCACCTCTCATAATGGGCATATCATCTGCCATCAAGGTAACCTGTTCAGGCATTTCAATAGGAATAATATCGCCTGCCTGCAAATTGATCAGGTCAGAAACCTTTAGTATTTTTTCTGCGAACAGTCCGGTCAATTCTACCTTCGAGTGCATCAATTCTTCTTTTAGCAAAACACCCCAACGATCATCGGAATCACTCATGTCACTTTGCACACCGGCATCCAGAATTGAACGGATAGGCTCAATCATGGAATAAGGTAAGACCACATGAATATCTCCACCGCCACCTTCCAGCTCAATATGAAAACTGGATACTACGATTACTTCAGAAGGACTGACAATATTTGCAAGATGAGGATTTACTTCATGATTGTGATAGCTAAATTCAACTGTCATAATCGGCTTCCAGGCTTTCGTCAGTTCATCGAAACACATATGCACCACTTTTTCGATGACACGTAACTCGGTATGGGTAAAGTCACGTCCTTCTATCTTTGCGTGAATACTGCCATCACCACCAAAAAAATTATCGACAATAATAAACACCAGCTTCGGATCCAGCATGATCATACCGGTACCTTTTAACGGGTCCATCTTGATCAGGCTCAGACTGGTAGGAACAAACAAGGTATGAATATATTCAGAAAATTTAATCATCTGAATGCCATTCACAGAAATCTCCGGAGTTTTTCTCAACATGTTGAAGAAACTAACTCTGAAATAGCGCGAAAAACGCTCGTTAATCATTTCAAGTGTCGGTAACCGGCCACGGACAATACGTTCCTGATTATTAAAATCAAAAGCATGTGCTTCACCATCATTGAAATCTTCGTCACCTGAAGTATCGACAGCACCATCATCAACTCCATGCAGTAAAGCATCAACTTCATCCTGACTTAAAATGTCTGTACTCACAGCCTGTATCCCGGTTAATTACTGCATGACAAAATTAGTGAAAAATATGTTATCTATTTCACCGCCATTGCCATATTTATCGATCACCTGTTGAATAGAATCCTTAACTTTCATCTGCAATTGCTGCTTACCTTCCGGCGAGCGTATATCGGCTGAATTCTGCTCTGCAAATAACAGTGTCAGATTATTGCGTATTAGTGGTTTGTGAGTTTCAAGCTCTTTGGCAACTTCAGAAAAATAGGTCAGAATATTAATTTGAACCTGTAAAAACCCGACCGGATCTTCCGGCCCGAGATTGACCGTAAATGGCTTAAGTTCAATATAGGTTGGATCATCTTTCTGAGGCTTTACCTCCTCGATGACTTCTGCAGTGGCTGGAGAATCACCTCCGCCCAATAACATGATGGTTACGCCTACTGAAATGCCAATCAATAGCAACACGGCTACTATGATGATTATCAGTTTTTTGTTACCGCCTTTTGCTTCTTCTGCGGGTTCTTCTTTTTTCTTAGCCATTGAGCTCTCCAGTATCTAGAGACTAAACAAGCAAGCTTAATGCCAATTAATTTTCCCTTTAATTTCAACTAGTTAATTAATGTAAATACTCAAATGACGATAAATTGACATAATTATCGGGTTGAGGCGATCAACAATTTGACACCGCCCAACTATTTGAAATCTATAAAAATCAGGAAACTAGAAATTATCGAGGGTAATAATTTTACGATCAGTCATGACTTAATAGCTGGAATTTATGCTATCTGACAGGTGAAAGCCGTATTGATAGAAAAACACTGGAGGATTATGTGAAACGCGACACGGGTAGGTTTATGGTTAGAAATACGATAAATCATTAAACTATGCTTGACCAAGGGAGGTCCAGCAATTAGCAGCTGAATTAACATCTGGCTGAAAGTAATTACCCATAAATATCCTGAATCCTTAGCTTAAGGGCGGAATTATGGCGCATGATATTGCTTTTACAGAAACTTGCTGCTG